>JAGVGD010000141.1 GCA_020057245.1 Thiobacillus sp.
GCGCGGAAATTGAATGAGCGCCCAAGGAAAACACTAAACTACGAAACACCCGCCGAACGATTTCACCAATCCGTTGCATCCACCGGTTGAATTCGCACAGTGAAAGCGGCCTAATTCAAATCCCATCCCGAACTTCTAGTAGATAGTTGAGCGACCTGAACGGATGCATAATCCGTCTGCCGCCTATCTCTTTTTCCATAACGTAATATAGAGACCGGGCACTGGAAAGACTGATAAAAATCATCGAGATAAAACACCATGATGGCTGTCTCTTTATTAAAAAACGTCCGGACCCGTGGGTCTCTATATTAACTGTTAGGGGGCCACACTTATGCGCCTCAATAACTCGCCATCGTCATATATCTCAGAGGGGCGGCTCGCTGATGTACTCGCTCTCATTCAGGTTCTTGCGCTCGATGAGCATGCTCACCGCAGCGAGGAAGGCCTGAAATCCGAGTTACAGGGTGCGCCTCGTTCCGCCGACAGTTGGCCGAAAATTGCAGAACAGCATCCTGAGTTCTTTCGCGTTGCACCAACCGGAGAGCACCGAGTCTCACTAATAGCCAGACACGTAACCCCTCGTACCTCCGAAGACAAACGCCCACCGCTTGCCTCTGATTACACGTCAAAGCTTCTTCAACTGGCCATGGAACTTCACGATCGAGAAGTAAGACGGTCGCAGCATTGGCATGTTTGGGTTCCACTCATAGTTGCGCTAACTGCTGGTGCATTTACGCTATTTGGCATCTGGTTAAAGGGGGTGGTCGGTGGCCCCTAACCCATCCATCAACACGGACGCTGCGCGATGAAGCCGCGCAGCGCCGGTTATGTCAAACGTTAGGGTGCAAGACCGTGCGCATACCTTTGCTTCTCCTTGTTGCGTGTCTCGCCAGCCCCTTGGTCACCTTCGCGAAGGAATGCACCCGCGAAGAAGCCATGGCCGCTGAAGACGTCGCAGCCCGCCTTCCAAACTGGAAGCAAATCTATGGTGCTTTTGAGCGCTTCTCCCATTGCGATGATGGCGCTATCGCAGAGGGCTTCACAGATTCAGTCGTTCGCTTACTTGCCACGCACTGGGAAACCCTGCCCCAGGTTGCGTCCCTTGAAAGTAAAAACCCCGCTTTTGGCAATTTCGTTCTCCGGCACATCAACGACACTGCCGACACCACGGATCTAAAACGTATTGCTCGTCTTGCCCGTACCCAATGCCCAACGGGGCAAAGTGTGTTGTGTTCCGCCATTTCTCAGGCTGCCACCGGAGGCACACATGCACCCTAACATTGCGGTCAAGGCGCTCCCTTCGGTCGCTGGGACGCGCTGCAAGCGGCGCGCCCCTTACCTTGAACGTTATGCCGACTGAGAAGGCGTGAGAACCAAGGATGACCTTCAAACTTCCACCTACCGATCTTGACCGTGATCTCGTTCTCAATTTCTTCTGGAAGTTTTCAGTATTCGAGTGCGCACTCAAGCGGGAGGGTTTTCTTAGGGCCGGGAGAAACAACGGAGCCGAACCCGATTGGGATAACTTTAGCCGCGAAGTGCAAGGGCGGTTTGCGCAGGTGTCGATTCCCGGCTTCGCGGAAGCAGTAGGCAAGTTCAGGCAGCTCGCTCCACAGCGCCAGGTCGTACGTAACGGGCACCTTGGATGGGACTCGATCATGCAGGGGGATGGCGAGTCGGACGAGGCATACGTCCTTCGCCTGCTCAAGACTGCGAGGAACAACCTATTCCACGGCGGCAAGTACCCCGACGGCCCTATCGAAGAGGTTGCGCACGACCGCGAAATCCTCCGCACGGCGCTTGTGGTTCTCGACGGCTGCTACGAAATACACGCTGGTGTGCAAAGGTGGATCGATGAGGCGGCATAACACATCATTTCAGCCGACCCACTACAGCGACCTTCGGCCGCTTCCGTGGTCGGCTGAATTCAAACGTTGCGCGGCTGCTTAGGATCGGCTACCGGACTTCCGCATAAAGCACTGCGAAGGACTGCTCCTGGCCGCTTACTGCCCTATCAGTTAGTTATCCCGCCGCTTCCACCATCAACCGCTTCATCTCCGCCACCGCGTCCTTCCAGCCCACGAACAAGGCCTGCGCGACGATCGCATGGCCGATGTTGAGTTCGTGAATGCCCGGCAGCGCGGCGATGGGCTGGACGTTGTGGTAGGTGAGGCCGTGGCCGGCGTTGACGGTGAGGCCGATACTCTGGCCGTAGGCAACGGCCGTTCGGATACGCTCGAACTCGGCCGTGCGGGCTTCGTTCGTCAGCGCATCGGCGTAGGCGCCGGTGTGGATTTCGACGACTGGCGCCCCGCACTGGCGGGCCGCGTCAATCTGGGCGAAGTCGGGGTCGATGAAGAGCGAAACGCGAATGCCGGCGTCGCCCAGACGCTTGCAGGCGTCGGCAATTTTGCCCGACTGGCCTTTGACGTCGAGACCGCCTTCGGTGGTGAGTTCCTCGCGTTTTTCCGGCACCAGGCAGACGTCCTGCGGCTGCGCGGCGAGGGCGATGCCAAGCATTTCCCCGGTGACGGCCATTTCCAGATTCATCTTGGTTTTCAGCACCTGGCGCAGGATAGCGACATCGGCATCCTGGATGTGGCGGCGGTCTTCGCGCAGGTGCAAGGTGATCGAGTCGGCGCCTGCGGTTTCGGCCATCAGGGCGGCTTCGACCGGGCTGGGATAACG
Source organism: Thiobacillus sp. (assembly GCA_020057245.1). Classification (GTDB taxonomy): domain Bacteria; phylum Pseudomonadota; class Gammaproteobacteria; order Burkholderiales; family Thiobacillaceae; genus Thiobacillus. Next base: position 2,689 of record JAGVGD010000141.1, read on the forward strand.
GGTCTTGCGCGCCTGGCGCAGGGTGGCAATGTGGTCGATGTTGACGCCGAGATAGATGCTCATGGTTCAGGCAGAAAGATTCAGGTCGGGGGATTCAGTTCGGTGAGCTCGCGTAGTAACTGGCGAGTATAAAGTGGCTTGGCGCCGAGCGTGTGGTTGATGAGCATGCGCATCAGGGACTTCGACTCGCTCAATGTCAGCGGCCGCTCGAAGCTGTCCGCCGCCAGGTCGAGCAGCGTCTGGCCGGACACCGGACAGCCCGGCTGGCCACTGGCAGTGACGCTGTCGAGGGCGTGCAGCGCGCCGCGCTCGGGCTGGAACACATAACGACGTGCCGCGTGAACCGGCGCGCCGCTGTCGGCATCGATATCAAAGGTAGCGCCGTAGCCGATCTCGCCGAGCAGGCGTTTTTCAAAGCGCCGCAGGATGCGCTCGAAGTCGACGGTGGCCGCCTCCCCCGCCAGTTGATCGAGGGTGGCCACATAGTGCGCATAAAGCGCCTCGTGCGCATCGCCGCGCGCCAGCAGGCGCAGCAGCAATTCGTTGAGATAGAACCCGCACATCAGGGCACGGCCCTGCGGCGGCGCAATCCCGCCGTGCCACTCGGCGGCGTGCAGGGTTTTCAGGTCGGACTTGCCGAACCAGGACAACAGCAGCGGCGTGAAGGGCTGCATCAAGCCGCGCAGCGCAGAGGTCGGCCGGCGCGCACCGCGAGCAATCAGTGCGACGCGACCGTGGCTGCGGGTGAACACTTCTGCCACCACGCTGGTTTCCTTGAAGGGATAGGTGTGGAGGATGAAGCCGGGTTCGTTGTTGATGCGGGCGTCGGTGGACATCTTCTTTTATCCGCGAGTGCCCTGAAGGGCATGCAGCCTTTCAGTCCAGTCCCAGCGATTTCAGCATCCGCACGTCATCGGCCCAGCCGCCTTTGACCTTGACCCAGACTTCCAGATACACCTTGCTGTCGAAGGCGTGCTCCATGTCGAGACGCGCCTGGGTGGAGATGGTCTTGAGCTTTTCGCCGCCTTTGCCGATGACGATGGCCTTGTGGCCGTCGCGATCGACCAGGATGGTGGCGAAGATGCGGCGCAAGTTGCCCTCTTCCTCGAATTTGTCGATCTGTACGGCGACCGCATAGGGGATTTCCTCGCCGCACAGGCGAAACACCTTTTCGCGGATCAGCTCGGCGGCCAGCTGGCGTTCGGTCTGGTCGGTCACGTCGTCCTCGCCGAACAGCGGCGCATTCTCGGGCAGATGCGTTTGCAGGGTTTTCAGCAGCTCTTCCAGGTTGTTGGACTGTTTGGCCGACACCGGGACGATCTCGGTAAACGGATGCACCGCGGCGACTTCCTGCAGAAACGCCATCAGCTCGCCGCGGTCGCTGACCTGGTCGATCTTGTTCACCACCAGGATGACCGGGCGATCCGTCGGCAGCAGATCGATCACTTGGCGATCCTCCTTCTTCAGGCGACCGGCCTCCACCAGCAGCATCACCACGTCGGTATCGGACAGGGTTTCGCGCACGCGCTTGTTCATGGCGCGATTCATGGTGCCCGCGTAGCGGGTCTGGAATCCCGGGGTATCGACGAACACGAATTGTGCTTCGTCGGTGGTGTGGATGCCCATCACCCGATGGCGCGTGGTTTGCGCCTTCCTTGAGGTGATGCTGACTTTCTGCCCGACGATGCGGTTGAGCAGCGTCGATTTGCCGACGTTGGGACGCCCGACAATGGCAATGAGGCCGCATTTGTACGGCGTGGATTCGTCTGACTGGCTCATTTTTGCAATGCTTCGCACGCCTGGCGTGCGGCCTCCTGTTCGGCTGCACGGCGGCTTTTACCGACGCCGCGGGTGATGAGTGCGGGCTTTCCCAGCACGCATTCAACGATGAAATTCTGGTCGTGCGCCTCGCCTTCTGTACTGATCAAGCGGTACTCGGGCAAGGGCTGGCGGTGCGATTGCAGCCTCTCCTGCAACTGCGTCTTGGGGTCCTTGCCCGAGGCCTTGGGGTCGATCTGCGCGAGCAGCGGATCGAATAGGTGCCGCACCACCCGCGCCGCCTCGTCGAACCCTGCTTCCAAAAAGATCGCGCCGAACAGGGATTCCAGCGCATCGGCCAGAATCGAGGGCCGCCGGAATCCACCACTCTTGAGCTCGCCCTCGCCCAGCCGCAGGGTATCCCCCAGGCGCAGGATCACGGCAATTTCGGCCAGGGTTTCCTGACGGACCAGATTGGCGCGCAGACGCGACAGACTGCCTTCGGGCAAGCCGGGAAAGGCGTCGTAGAGCGCGCGGGCAACGGTGCAGTTCAGGACGGAGTCGCCCAGGAATTCGAGCCGCTCGTTGTTGAGCGAGGCATAACTGCGGTGGGTCAGCGCCTGCGTCAACAGCTCGGCGCGGATAAAGGTATATCCCAGCGCCTGTTGCAGGCGCTGGGTGAGAATCGGGTTATTCAACCTCGACAGGCGCCGCGTTGGGGTCTGAGCTGGCGCTGAAATCGACCACCAGGCTGATGTTCGCAACCAGCGGCGTGCGGAATACGTACTCCACTTCGATGAGCGGCACGCCACCCGGACGCGACACGCTGAGGTCTTCCGGTTTCACCACCGTGACATAGCCCACGCTGGCGCGTTTCAAAAAGTCGTTACGGATTTCGGCGTTGCTCTTCGATTTGAGCTCGCTGTCCTGCCCCATCGTGGTAAGGATTTTCTTCACCGAGAAGAACTCGATGTAAGCCGGCACCAGTTTCATTGCCAGCATGGCGATACTGATAAACACAACGGCGAAGAACAGAAAACTGAACATGGTCAAACCACGTTGCTGCGCCTTGGGGGACAGATTCTGCATGGGATCTCCTTGATTATTGAATGGTGGTACCGATTCGGCTGAAATCGTCAAAACTCATCCAGATGAAAAACGCCTTGCCGACGATATTCTTGTCCGGAACGAAACCCCAGTAGCGGCTATCGTTACTGGCGTCGCGGTTGTCGCCCATCATGAAGTACTGCCCTGCGGGCACCTTGCAGACGAAGCCTGCACCGTCAACATTGTAGGAGCAGTTTTCGCGATAAGGGAAATCCATCACCTGCGGCGGAAAAACCGGAGGCTTGCCCGGCTCGGTCATCATGGTATGGGGGGTGGACTTGAGAGATTCGTCGTACACCGCTGCGCTGATGTAGTTCAGGCCATTGCCCACATAGCTGTAGGTGCCGGTATTGGCGGTGGGAACCGGCTTGCCGTTCACCGTCAGCCGCTTGTCGCGGTATTCGACCAGGTCGCCTGGCACGCCGATCACGCGCTTGATGTAATCGAGGCTGGGGTCGGCAGGATAACGAAACACCATGACGTCGCCGCGCTCGGGGTTGTTCATCTGCACGATCTTCTGATTGATCACCGGCAGCCGGATGCCGTAGGTGTATTTGTTGACCAGAATGAAATCGCCGATCAGCAGCGTCGGCATCATCGAGCCGGACGGGATCTTGAACGGTTCGACCAGAAAGGAACGCAGGCCGAACACGACCAGGATGACCGGGAAAAAACTCTTGGCATACTCGACCAGCATCGGCTCGCGCTCGTCGGGGCCCCGGCTGCGTTTGAGCAGCAAGGCGTCGAGCAGCCAGATTCCACCGGTGATCACCAGCGCACTAAAGAGAATGAGGGCGAAGTTCATGAGGATTACTTGTCCGAGACCTGGAGAATTGCAAGAAATGCTTCCTGCGGAATTTCGACGTTGCCGACCTGTTTCATGCGGCGTTTGCCGGCCTTCTGTTTTTCGAGCAGTTTTTTCTTGCGGCTGATGTCGCCGCCGTAGCATTTGGCCAGCACGTTCTTCCGCAGCGCCTTGACGTTTTCACGCGCGATCACGTTGGCGCCGATGGCCGCCTGTACCGCCACGTCGAACATCTGGCGCGGAATCATCTCGCGCATCTTCGACGCCAGCTCGCGCCCGCGATAGACGCTGGTGGCGCGGTGAACGATCAGCGACAGCGCATCGACTTTCTCGGTGTTGACCAGAATGTCCAGCTTGACCAGATCGCCGGCGCGGTACTCCTTGAATTCGTAGTCGAGCGAGGCGTAGCCGCGGCTGGTCGATTTCAGCTTGTCGAAAAAGTCCATCACCACTTCGTTCATCGGCAGGTCGTACACCAGCATCACCTGGCGGCCGTGGTACTGCATGTTCACCTGCATGCCGCGCTTCTGGTTGCACAGGGTGATGACGTTGCCGACGTATTCTTCCGGCACGAAAATCGTCGCGGTGATGATCGGCTCGCGGATTTCCTCGATCTTCGACAACTCGGGCAGCTTGAACGGATTCTCGACGTTGAGCATCGTGCCGTCTTTCATCAGCACTTCGTACACCACCGTTGGCGCGGTGGTGATGAGGTCCATGTTGTATTCGCGTTCGAGCCGTTCCTGCACGATGTCCATGTGCAGCAGGCCGAGGAAACCGCAGCGAAAGCCAAACCCCAGCGCCTGCGAAACTTCGGGTTCGAATTGCAACGCCGCGTCGTTCAGTTGCAACTTGGTCAGCGCGTCGCGAAGGTTTTCGAAATCGTGCGACTCGATCGGATACAGTCCGGCAAACACCTGCGACTGCACCTTTTTGAATCCAGCCAGCGGTTCGCTCGCCGGATTGTCGAGCAGGGTAATGGTGTCGCCCACCTGGGCCGATTTCAGTTCCTTGATGCCGGCAATCACGAAGCCCACCTCGCCCGCCGACAGCTGCGAACGATCGACCGCTTTGGGCGTGAACACCCCCACGCTTTCGGTCAAATGCTGCGCGCCGCTCGCCATGAAACGGATCTTGTCCTTGGGTTTGAGCACCCCATCCACCACGCGCACCAGCATCACCACGCCGACGTAATTGTCGAACCAGGAGTCGATGATCAGCGCTTTCAGCGGCGCATCTTCCTTGCCCCTCGGCGGCGGAACCTGTTTGACCACCACTTCGAGAATCTCGGCAATGCCAATGCCGGTCTTTGCCGAGGCCCGCACGGCCTCACTGGCGTCCAGCCCGACAATGTCCTCGATCTCCTCCGCCACCCGGTCCGGGTCGGCCGCGGGCAGATCGATCTTGTTCAGCACCGGAATGACTTCGACGCCGAGGTCGATCGCCGTGTAGCAGTTGGCCACTGTCTGCGCTTCCACCCCTTGCGAGGCATCAACCACCAGCAGCGCGCCTTCGCACGCCGACAGCGAACGCGACACTTCGTAGGAAAAGTCCACGTGCCCAGGCGTGTCGATCAGGTTCAGGCGGTAGATCTGGCCGTCCTGCGCCTTGTAGCTCAAGGCGGCGGTTTGCGCCTTGATCGTGATGCCGCGTTCCTTTTCCAGGTCCATCGAATCGAGCACCTGCGCCTCCATCTCGCGCTCCGACAGGCCGCCGCAATACTGGATCAGGCGGTCGGCAAGCGTGGACTTGCCGTGGTCGATGTGGGCGATGATGGAGAAGTTGCGGATCAGGTTCTGCGACACAGCAAAACGGGCACGTTTCCGTGCCCGGTCAGGGATGAGATAACTATGTGGATTTTAACGGATTTAAGCCGCCGGCGGGAGGATAAACGGGCGGCATTTCAAGCCTTTGCTGCACCTGCCCGCCCTGCCGCCCGAACGCATCACACCTGCGGATGCGCCCGCTCCAGTTTTGAGTCCAGCTTGTTCAGCGCGTGCAGATAGGCCTTGGCCGAAGCCGCCACAATGTCGGTGTCGGCCCCCTGCCCGTTCACAACGCGACCGTCCTTGGCCAGACGCACCGTGACTTCGCCTTGGGCGTCGGTTCCACTGGTGATGTTGTTGACCGAATACAGCAACAGATCGGCGCCACTGGCCACCACCGACTCGAGCGCCTTGAAGGTGGCGTCGACCGGGCCGGAACCGATGCCTTCCGCCCGCATCTCCGCGCTGTTGTCGGTGAACACCAGGCGCGCGTTCGGGACTTCACCGGTCTCGGAGCAGACCTTCAGCGACACCAGCTTGTAACGTTCGTGCTCAGCGGCATACCCCTCGGTGCTGACCAGCGCCTGCAGGTCTTCGTCGAAAATCTCGCGTTTCTTGTCGGCGAGCTCCTTGAAACGGGCAAATGCCGCATTCAGCGCTTCCTCGCTGTCGAGCACGATGCCCAACTCGCCAAGCTTGGTCTTGAACGCGTTGCGTCCGGACAGCTTGCCCAGCGTCAATCGGTTGGCATTCCAGCCCACGTCTTCGGCGCGCATGATTTCGTAGGTCTCGCGATGCTTGAGCACGCCGTCCTGATGGATGCCGGACTCGTGCGCGAACGCGTTGGCGCCAACAATGGCCTTGTTCGGCTGCACCGGATAACCCGTGATGGTGGACACCAGCTTGGACGCCGGCACGATCTGCGTGGCATCGATGCGGGTATCGCAGGAAAACACGTCCTTGCGGGTGCGCACCGCCATGACGATCTCTTCCAGCGAGGCATTGCCGGCGCGTTCGCCCAGGCCGTTGATGGTGCACTCGACCTGACGCGCGCCGTTCATCACCGCCGCCAGCGAATTGGCCACCGCCATGCCAAGGTCATTGTGGCAATGAGTCGACCAGATCACCTTGCCGGAATTCGGCACGCGCTCGATCAGCTGCTTCATGCGCTCGCCCCACAAGGCCGGGATGCTGTAGCCGACGGTGTCGGGCACATTGAGCGTCTTGGCGCCGGCCTTGATGACTTCGTCGAACACCTGCACCAGAAAATCCATTTCCGAACGCACGGCGTCCTCAGCCGAGAATTCCACATCGTCGGTGTATTCGAGCGCGAGCTTGACCGCTTTCACCGCGGCCTCGACCACCTGATCCGGATGCATGCGCAATTTCTTTTCCATATGAATGGGCGACGTTGCAATGAAGGTATGGATGCGTCCGGATCGCGCAGGCTTGATCGCGCCACCGGCGGCGTGGATGTCGCGCTCGTTGGCGCGTGCCAGCGAACACACGGTGGAATCCTTGATCGCTTCCGCGATGGCGTGGATGGCCTCGGCGTCGCCCGGGCTGGCGACCGCAAATCCTGCCTCGATCACATCGACGCCGAGCTTCTCCAGCTGGCGCGCAATGCGCAATTTCTCATCCTTGGTCATCGATGCGCCGGGACTTTGCTCGCCGTCGCGCAAGGTGGTGTCAAAAACAAACAAACGGTCTTTCATGGTTCGCTCCATGGTCAATCAGCGCCGGCGTCAAGGTGACTTGGGCCGACGCATTATAAAGGGCTTGCCGCGAGAAGCTGACGGCACGGGGTACTGCAGGGAGGGGGGGTTATTGTGCGCGCGCGCGGCGCAGCAGCAGGCCGCCGAACAGGACGTTCGTCAGGCAGGGGAACAACACGGAACGGTGGGACTGTTTAGACATGGTCTAAATTGTATCTATTTTTCGTCGCTCGGCAAGAGGGGACTTGCCGAAGCTTTTTTCCGGCCACGCACGAAGCGCATCAGCCCATCGCCATAGCCCGACAGGCCATACAGCACAAAGACGCCAAACAACACCTCCGGCGGGCTGGTCGACACCAGAATGAAGGCCAGCACCACCAGCAGGATGACGAAGAACGGGACGCTCTTGCGCAGGTTGATTTCCTTGCCGCTGTAATAGCGGAAATTGCTGACCATGGTGAGGCCGCCAAACAGGGCGATCACGGCAGCCAGCCAGCGCACGTCATGACCGTCCACGCCATATTCGACCATCACCCAGACAAAACCGGCAATCAGGGCCGCCGCCGAGGGACTTGGCATGCCCTGAAAAAAACGCTTGTCCGTCACGACATCGAGCTGGGTATTGAAGCGCGCCAGCCGCAAGGCGGCCCCTGCGCAATACACAAAGGCCGCGATCCAGCCGATCTTGCCGAGGCTCTGCAAGGCAAACACATAAATCACCAGCGCCGGGGCAACGCCGAACGAGACCATGTCGGACAGGCTGTCGTATTCCGCACCAAACGCGCTTTGCGTATGCGTCATGCGGGCCACCCGACCATCCAGTCCGTCGAGCACCATGGCAATGAAAATGGCCACGGCAGCATGTTCGAAGCGCCCGTTCATCGCCTGCACCACCGCGTAAAACCCGGCGAACAGCGCGCCGGTGGTGAACAGGTTGGGGAGCAGATAGATGCCGCGATCGCGCATGCGCGTGCGCGGCAATTCGGCTTTACGGTGTTGGAATTCAGGCATAAGAGGCAGCGGTTACCAGCGTGCCAGTATGGTACGCCCGCCGCTTACTTTCTGGCCAATCGAAACTTCGGCTCGCGCGCTTGTCGGCAGATAGACATCCACCCGCGAACCAAAGCGGATAAAGCCGTAACGCTGGCCGCGTGCCAGCTTGTCGCCGATGCGCGCGTAACACAGGATGCGCCGCGCAATCAGGCCGGCAATCTGCACCGAAGTGACATCGCCATGCGGAGTCTGGATCCACAGTGCATTGCGCTCGTTCTCGGTCGAGGCCTTGTCGAGGTCGGCGTTCACAAAACTGCCCGGCGTATACCAGACGCCCTTGACTTCGCCATCCACCGGGCTCTTGTTCGAATGCACGTTGAACACGTTCATGAACACGCTGATTTTCAGCGCATCGCGATCAAGATAAGCATCGCGCACTTTTTCTACCGCAACGATGCGGCCGTCGGCAGGCGAAATGACTGCATCGGCGTCGCCCGGCGGAATGCGCGCCGGATCACGGAAGAACTGCAGCGCAAAAATCGCCCATATCCAGAAAGGAATCGACCACGCGCCAAGGAATACGGTTGCCAGAACCGCCGCGGCAAATGCCGCCAGCAGTACCAGCCAGCCCTCGCGGGCAATAAGAGGATGTGTCATGAATTCGCTCGGATATGAGTAAGGATGTGAAAAACGAAAGGGGTGAGGCGCTTGGGCAATCCGCCCTTGCGCCTCACCCCTCACGCCTGTCGCTCATCAGTTCTTCGATTGATCGACCAGCTTGTTCTTGCTGATCCACGGCATCATCGCGCGCAGCTTGGCGCCGACGATTTCGATTTGATGCTCGGCGTTGAGGCGACGGCGGGCAGTCATCTCAGGGTAATTTGTGCGGCCTTCGAGGATGAACTGCTTGGCATAGTTGCCGTTCTGGATGTTGTCCAGGCACTCCTTCATCGCGGCTTTCGACTGCGCGTTGATGACCTTGGGGCCGGTCACGTATTCGCCGTATTCCGCATTGTTGGAGATCGAGTAGTTCATGTTGGCGATGCCGCCTTCGTACATCAGGTCGACGATCAGCTTCAGTTCGTGCAGACACTCGAAATAAGCCATTTCCGGAGCGTAGCCCGCTTCGGTCAGCGTTTCGAAACCTGCTTTCACCAGATCGACGCAGCCGCCGCACAGCACAGCCTGCTCGCCGAACAGGTCGGTTTCGGTTTCTTCGCGGAACGAGGTTTCGATCACGCCGCCCTTGGTGCCGCCGTTGGCGCAGGAATACGACAGCGCGAGGTCACGCGCCTTGCCGGTTTTGTCCTGATACACCGCGATCAGCGAGGGAACGCCGCCGCCCTGGGTGTAGGTCGAACGCACCAGATGGCCGGGGCCCTTGGGGGCGATCATCACGACGTCGAGGTCGGCGCGCGGGGTGATCTGGTTGTAGTGCACGTTGAAGCCGTGAGCGAAGGCCAGGGTGGCGCCTTTTTTCAGGTTGGGCTCGATGTCGCTGTAGTAGGTGCCCGCCATCAGTTCGTCGGGGATCAGGATCATCACGAAGTCGGCTGCTTTGACCGCATCGCCGATTTCCTTGACGTCGAGGCCGGCCTTCTTGGCCTTGTCCCACGATGCGCCGCCTTTACGCAGGCCGACGGTGACCTTGACGCCGGAATCCTTCAGGTTGTTGGCATGCGCATGCCCCTGCGAGCCGTAGCCGATGATCGCGACCTTGCGCTTCTTGATGAGGGAAAGGTCTGCGTCCTTGTCGTAAAAAACTTTCATGGTGAATTCCCAGGCAAAAAATGAATGAATACAGCGATTTGAAAATCAGGCTTTGAGACTGCGCTCGCCACGTCCGATACCAGACGCGCCAGTGCGCACAGTTTCGATGATGAAGACGGGGTCGATCGCCTCCAGGAACGCATCGAGCTTGGAACCGGTTCCGGTCAGCTCGATGGTGTAAGTGGCGTCGGTGACATCGATGATGCGACCGCGGAAAATGTCGGCGGTGCGCTTCATTTCCTCGCGCCCGGCGCCTACCGCCTTGACCTTGACCAGCATCAACTCGCGCTCGATGTGGCTGCCTTCGGTCAGGTCCATCACCTTGATCACGTCGACCAGCTTGTTCAGCTGCTTGGTGATCTGCTCGATGACCTCTTCCGAACCCACCGTGACAATGGTCATGCGTGACAGCGTCGCGTCCTCGGTCGGCGCGACCGTCAAGGACTCGATATTGTAGGCACGCGCAGAAAACAGGCCGGCCACGCGCGACAGCGCACCCGCTTCGTTTTCCATCAACAGCGAAATAATATGGCGGCGCACCATCACAGCTCCTCCGCCAGAATCATTTCAGACAGGCCCTTGCCGCCTTCCACCATGGGGAAAACGTTTTCGGTCTGGTCGGTCTGGAAATCCATGAACACCAGGCGCTCCTTCAGCGCAGGCGAGAAGGCTTCCTTCAACGCGGCTTCGACATCTTCCGGCTTGTCGATGCGCATGCCAACGTGGCCATAAGCCTCGGCCAGTTTCACGAAGTCAGGCAAGGATTCCATGTAGGACTCGGCGTAGCGGCTGCCGTAGAAGAACTCCTGCCACTGCCGCACCATGCCCATGTAGCGGTTGTTGAGCGTGATGACCTTGACCGGAATGCGGTACTGCTTGCAGGTCGACAGCTCCTGGATGCACATCTGGATGCTGGATTCGCCGGTAATACAGGCCACTTGCGCATCGGGGAAGGCGAGCTGCACACCCATCGCATACGGCAGGCCGACGCCCATGGTGCCGAGGCCGCCGGAATTGATCCAGCGGCGCGGCTTGTCGAACTTGTAATACTGCGCAGCCCACATCTGGTGCTGGCCGACGTCGGACGTCACATAGGCATCGCCCTTGGTCACTTCCCAGAGTTTTTCCACCACATACTGCGGCTTGATGATGCTGCCGTTGCGGTTGTACTTGAGGCAATCCTTCGAACGCCACAGTTCGATCTGCGTCCACCAGGCATTCAGCGCCGCTGCGTCGTTCTTTTCCTTGGACTGTTTCAACAAGGCCAGCAGATCGTCGAGCACGTTTTTCACGTCGCCAACGATGGGCACATCGACCTTGACGCGCTTGGAAATCGACGACGGATCGACGTCGATGTGGATGATGCGGCGCTGCTCGCGCGCGAAGTGGGCGGGGTTGCCGATCACCCGGTCGTCAAAACGCGCACCCACCGCGAGCAGCACATCACAGTGCTGCATCGCCATGTTGGCTTCGTAGGTACCGTGCATGCCCAGCATGCCGAGATTCTGCCTGTCGGTGGCTGGATAGCCACCCAGGCCCATCAGCGTGTTGGTGCAGGGAAAGCCCAGCAAGCGGGTCAGTTCGGTCAACTGCGGCGCCGCATCGCCCAGCACCACGCCACCGCCGGCATAAATCATCGGCCGCTTGGCTTCGAGCAGCATCTGCACAGCGCGCTTCAGTTGCCCGCTGTGGCCTTTGACCACAGGGTTGTAGGAACGCATCTCGACCGTGGCGGGGTACACGAACTCGGTCAGGTGTGCGGTCACATCCTTCGGCACATCGATCAGCACCGGACCGGGGCGACCGGACGCCGCAATATGGAACGCCTTTTTGAAGGTCGCAGCCAGGTCCTTGACGTCCTTGACCAGGAAGTTGTGCTTGACGCAGGGACGGGTAATACCGACCGCATCGACTTCCTGGAACGCATCCAGGCCGATCGCCGGCGTCGGCACCTGGCCGCTGATGACGACGATGGGAATCGAATCCATGTACGCGGTGGCAATCCCGGTCACCGCATTGGTGACGCCGGGTCCCGAAGTCACCAATGCCACGCCGACACGGCCGGTTGCACGTGCGTAGGCATCGGCAGCGTGGACCGCTGCCTGCTCGTGGCGCACCAGTACATGCTTGAATTTGTCCTGCTTGAAGATCGCGTCGTAAATATTGAGCACGGCTCCGCCGGGGTAGCCGAACACAAATTCGACCCCTTCTTCGGCCAGACAACGTACGACGATCTCAGCGCCCGTAACTTCCATAAACTGGCAAAAAATCAATTCGTTGGTGAACCTGTGAGGGTAATCGTTTTGCCCTGTTTTGGTCAAGAAATCCTGCGTTGTGAGGACAACGGGCCGCGATTTCCGGAAAACACGACCGTTTCATGCACTCATCTCCTCTCGCACGCATGAAAAAGCCCTCCAAACGGAGGGCCTGATCCCGCAACGCGCACCCTGCAGCGCTGCTTGCCTTATTCGTGCGCGGCTTCGGTCAGCGCCTCCATGATTTGATTCAGCGAGCCTTCCGCGTTGTCGAACAGGCACACCATGTTGCCTGAGCTGCACACGGTCACGGCGTCGCCCTGGACGATCCAGCCCTGCGATGGCGACCAGCCCCGCATCTGCGAAAACAGCGACAAGAGATCGGTGTTGCCCGACACCATGCGGCGATACCACTGGGCAAATTTCGCAAGGCGCTCCATCAACTCGGGGGGCAGCATGCCGTCGGCCTCCATGACCACACCGTCGTCACGAAAGCGACACACGGCCGTTACGCCATCAAGAACCAGGATTTTTCTCAGCGACATATGCGCTCCTCAGGCAGCCTGCAAGGCTTTGAATGCAGCCTCATAGTCGGCATCGCGATTACGGACGACGACGCCGCAATTGCCATTGACCACCACCGACCACTCCAGTCCCACGACCGAGAAACCCTTGAGCGGCTGGAAGCCGCCCTGACCCGTCACCGCTTCCCAGCCACGCGCTTCCATGTTGGCAATGGCCAGATTGGCCACGCAGGAATGCGCCAGCAGGTCCAGCACCTGCGGCGTGAGCTCGGTCCCTTCGCGCAACACGTGCGCTTGCAGGTCGCCCTTGTCGGAATACGTAAACGCCGCCATCGCGCCCGGCAAGTCCATCATTTTGTCCAGATTCATCCTGCGTCTCCTTTGGTATAGATTTCAGTACAGCGCTTCCCGGGTGTCGCCCCCGATTTTGGAATACAGGTTGGCCAGCAGGTCATCCCGTATATCCCCCACCTTGGCGCGCATGATGGTCATGACGTCATTTAGCAACTCGTCACGATTTTCGACAAAGGCGAAATAATTCCCGACTGCGCAGATGGTGACCAGATTGCCGTGCGCAATCCAGCCCTGCACCGGCCGACAACCGCAGCCTTCGGCGAACGAGTCGACGATTTCGGTTTGCATGTTGATCGCCAGGGTATTGGCACGACACAGAATCGACGCCATCCGGGCAAACTCGTCGGTCAGCGCGCCTTCGTACGAGAAACGGTCACCGCGAAAGGCAAACTCGCCTGCGGCAATCACACCGGGAATAGCCATGAGTTGCTTTACGATATTCATTGAGCCCTCTCCAAGTTATGTTTTCTTACGGCTGGATCACGCTCAGCACGTTGTGGCAATTTGTCGCGCCAAGCTGCAATATAGAGCCACCATGCAAGACAACGCAATAGCCCCCGTTTCCGCCCCTCTGCCAATTCGAATCGCCGTCATGGTTTACGAATTGCTGCTGGTGACCGCAGTCATATTTGTCGCCGCACTGCCTTTTCTCTATCTGGTTGGCAATGCGCAGACCGGCTGGCTGCACCATGTTTTCCAGCTTTATCTGGTGGGCGTGCTGTTTGCCTACTTCAGCGCATTCTGGCTACGCAGCGGCCAAACCCTGGCGATGAAGACCTGGCGCATCCGTCTGGTGAATCCTGATGGTCAGCCCATTACGCTGAAACAGGCCGCGCTGCGATTCTCGCTCGCCCTGCTGGGCCTGCTGCTGGCAGGCGCAGGGTTCTGGTGGGCACTGTTTGATCGCGACCGGCAGTTTTTTCACGACCGCATCGTCGGCACCCGCCTCGTACGCGTGCCGAGGAAAACCTGATCATGGACTGGCGCGAACAGATACAGCGCCACTTGCTGGAACAACGTCCCGACAGGGTGTACGCACTGGACGAGGCGGCGTATCGGATGGCTCAGACCATCTTGCCTGCCACACCGGTATCCCGACCCGACAACCTGCCAAACACCCCCTGTACGCTGGCATTGGGCATCGACGTCCTCAGCCATTTGAACGCACAGCAAGCCCACCGCCTGATCAACCACACACGCCTGTATGTCGCGCCGCGTATCCTGCTTGCCGCCCAACCGGATTGCGCCCTCGACGCAGCCGCCTTCCGAGCGCTCGGCTTCATGCTGTCCGCAACCGCCCCGTCCGACGCCACCCGCGTTTTTCACTACGACCTGGACACTTATAAAACCGTGCCGGACTGGCTCAACGCCCGTTACTGGGCACACCCTGAGCGCTGGAATACCTGAGCACCCCGGGTGCGGCGCGCATTGCGCTGCAGGCATCGGTTAAACTGCCCCTACCCCTGCGCGAGAGCCTGTTCCCCATGAATTTCATTCCCCACAACGCACTCGAAGAACAGCTGGCTTCAGTCCATGCCGGCTCGCTCGATCCCGAAACCTTCGTCCTGCAACTGATCGACCAGCAACTCTTCATGCCGGTGCGCGACGAAAAAAACCCCATTCAGGGCTTCCAACGTTCGACCCAGGCCGATCTGCTGGTCATCGAAGACGAAGACGGCGAACGCGTGCTGGCGGTATTTACCAGCCCCGAGCGCGCCAAGCCTTTTGTCGAGCATTACCCCGAATTTGCCGGCGGCATCCTCACCGAGTTTTCCTGGCTGCTGCGCCGCATCGGCGGCGGCGTACCGATTGCACTCAATCCCGGCTGGGATATCGGCATGGACTTCGATGCGGACATGATTGCCCAGCTGATTGCCCAGCTTCCGCCCGAGCACACCAGCTGAAGCCTATTCCGCCATGCTGCCTGAACGCGCGCTAGCCGAATTCCGCTCCGTCCTGGGCGCCGATCGCGTCCTCGACGATGCAGCCACGCGCGCGCTCTACAGCCACGACGAAACCCCGCGCCAGATCGTGCCCGAAGCCGTGTTGTTTCCGGCTTCGCATGACGATGTGGCCGCACTGGCGCAAATTGCTTTCCGGCATCGCATTGCCCTCACCCCGCGCGGCGCCGGTTCCGGCAACGTCGGTGGCGCGCTGCCCTCAGCCGGCAGCGTCGTCGTCAGCTTCGAATGCATGCAGCGCGTGCTCGAGTTCGATCCGGACAACCGGCTCATCGTCGTCGAAGCGGGCGTCGTCACCGACGAAATCAATCGCATCGCACGCAGTGCCGGCCTGTTTTACCCGCCGGACCCCGGCAGCAGCGCCTATTGCCGGATAGGCGGCAATCTCGCGATGAATGCCGCCGGGCCGCACGCGGTCAAATACGGCGTCACCCGTGATCACGTCCTCGGGCTGCGCGCCGTCACCGGCAACGGGGAAACCATTCGCACCGGTTGCCGCACCACCAAGGGCGTCACCGGCTACGACCTCACCCGCCTGCTGATCGGCTCGGAAGGCACGCTTGCGCTCATCACGGAAGCAACGCTGAAACTGCTGCCCGCCCCCGAAGCCGTCGCCACCCTGCGCGTGTGTTATGCCAGCAACCACGCTGCGCTCGCCGCAGTCAGCCGCATCATGCGCCAGCCGGTCATGCCCTGTGCGCTCGAGTTCATGGACCATCGCGCCATCGACGCCATCCGTCCCACCGGGGCGGCAGACGACCTGCCGCCCGATACACGTGCCTTGTTGATGGTCGAGGCCGACGGCACTACACAGGACTTGCCGCGCCAGATTGCCGCGCTTGAGCACGCCCTCGCAGGCGACGGGCTGCTCGATCTGCGCAGCGCCTTCAAGCGCGAAGAAATCATCCGGCTATGGACCGCGCGCAAATCGCTGTCGCACGCGGTCAAGCAAATCGCGCCGCTCAAGATCAACGAGGACGTGGTGGTACCGGTTTCGCTGCTGGCCGGGTTTGTCGATTTCATCGACCAGACTGCCAGCACATATCAATTGCCCGTGGTCTCGTTCGGCCATGCCGGCAACGGCAACCTGCACATCAATCTCATGGTGCATCCGGAAGACAGCGATGAAATGACGCGCACACACCATGCACTCGACGCCATCATTCAGCGCGTACTGGAACTGGGCGGCACCCTCTCGGGCGAACACGGTATCGGCACCGAAAAACGTCGTTTCATTTCCCAGGAAATCGATCCCTCCACGCTCGGTGTCATGCGCGCAATCAAACAGCAGTTCGATCCGCTCGGCCTGCTCAACCCCGGCAAACTTTTTCCCGATTAAGTTCTGGCGAATGCTTTACAAGCGCGCGCAGCGTCTATAGAATGCGCGGCTTCGTTGGGGGTATAGCTCAGCTGGGAGAGCGCTTGCATGGCATGCAAGAGGTCAGCGGTTCGATCCCGCTTACCTCCACCAACTAACAGGAAGTCCGATGCACAAACTGGGCGTCATCACCACGTTGCTGGCGTTGATTCTGAGTGTGGTCGGGTTGATCGTTGGCTTCTGGAAGATGCTGAATGGGGTTGAACTGGCCGAAGTTTGGCTGGGGCTGGTACCATTGGGTTTCGTCGGTTTGTTGCTCGGCGTCACCTTGACGCAGCTTTCAAACAAGAAGTAGCGACGCAAGTCGGTGCAGTAATTTAGACGGTTCATACCGTCGTCCAGGTCCCCATCGTCTAGAGGCCTAGGACACTACCCTTTCACGGTAGGTACCGGGGTTCGAATCCCCGTGGGGACGCCACCATCCTTTCAGGATCGTGACAAATACATACAGCATCCAGTCACACGGCAATACGCATTGCCAATCTGTTTTGTTGCGCCCAAATTTTCAAAGACGAATCGAACATAAGCCTGCAGGCAATGCCAACACTTGCTATTGGCTTTTAGATTCCGTAAGTACCACCATAACTACCGTCACCCGATAGTTGCCCTGCCTGATTCTCATAATTTATTTTGTTGTTTCCTGACCTGAGGAAGTTCTGATTTGTTTGCTCTGGCTGACAGCGCCAACCCAGGCCGCCCATGCCAAGCTAAAAATAGCAACTTACAGAATCTCAAAGAAGCATCTGTCGAAATTTTTTACACAATCGACCGCCTCCCCCATTGCTTCTTCTGAACCCCATTGATTAAATTTATGTTTTCATGCATAGAATGAAAATTGCTTTAATCACTTTGGTATTTTTCTCATAGCAGCTCTAGCAAGATTTACCTCCAGGCGACGCAGGATTTGTCCTGCCGTCTATCAAAACCGAACTACACGGAGGAAGCCGCAAGAAAAGAACAGCAGCCGTAGCTCCATCAAATAAAAGCGGAGAACAGGAAGCGCGGAAAGACGAGAGGCATTCCCGCGTGGCTCAAGGAAATGTTGTCTCTAGGGGCGCGGGATTGATCCTGCGTTTATTTATGGGTTACACGGAGGAGATGCAAAATGAATTTCACCAAAACGATGCATGCACTGATTCTCGGAAGCGTTGGCATCATGGGTGCAACGAGTGCTCACGCTTGGGAACTGACCGCTGGCGACAGACTGACTATTGACGGCGGCGGCATCTATAACGGCTCCTTTTTTGGAGTAGACACGAACGATGACAGCATAATCCAGGGGACCGAAAAAACCGTATTGAGCCAGGGCTCGACCGGGATCATCATCGGCGCTTCCAACACGACGCCAGGCGCGATTACCGCGCCATGGACTTTCATGGGGGAGCCTGGCTACGATTGGATGTCCACCCCCGTCTCAGCTGGCTCCAGCTTTAGCAATACCGGCAGTGTGGATATGAGCGGCTGGATGGTGACCTGGAACAGCCAGCAGGTCGACTTAAGCACTGGCGCATGGCAGGTTCTGAACTCTTCGGGTAGTGGAATGCCGACCAGCGGCTATACCAACGGCACAGGGATCTTCAACTGGAGCGGTATCTATGGTGATTCCTATACCCTAGATTACACCGCAACAGTGCAGTCTGGCCCTTTTATCGGGATCCAGTGGGCCCTGCATCTTGAAGGTGAAGTACTTCCGGTGCCCGAACCTTCCACCTACGGCATGATACTAGCGGGTCTTGGATTGGTGGGGGTTGCAGCAGCAAGGCGCAGGAAGCAATCCGAAATTTGAGGTTAGCAAGCAAGCAAAACGGGAGCCACGGCTCCCGTTTGTCTTTATTAATAACGATCCACATGTTGGCGGGTTTTTATGCGCGACCGTCAAACAACCTAGGGCCTATTCTTTCATGTGTGGTTAGTATTGCCATCAAGCTGGCCGGATTGAAAAAGCGCGGTTACATATTGGTTACATGTCAACAGCAGAGACAAAAAGCCCCCCATTGAGGTAGCCTGACTTATTGGTTCTATTGGTGCCCGAAGACGAATCGAAAAAACCAATGCAACCATTACGGCTGCTCGCTTTATAGATTTCCACCTATCAAGATACCATCAAAAATACCATCGTCGACACGAGTTGGGTAAGAAGCAGCGCGCGACTCTTTCGCCGAACGATTCTGACAGAAACCCCGCCAGGACGATATCAAAACGCACGGTTCATATCATCGCCCCAGCCAATCGCATCCAACGTCGCCAGGACGTGCTGCGGGTGTTGCAGCATGGCGGCTGCGAGTTGGGCGGTCTGCAGAGAGGTGGTGCACAGGTACGGGCCGGGACTTGCCAGCGCGCGGTCGCCGGCACGCGCCACGGTCTTGAACCAGGCGGACTTTGGCAGGCGACGGCCTGCGGCAGTGCAACGCATGCAGATACCGATCACGCCATGCGTACTGTTGTCGTTGCTGCTGGCGCTGAATGTCAGTCCGATTTCATTCGGTTGGGTAGGCAGTTTGCAGGCGGGGCAGCGTCGCATGATCGGTTCATCTCATAAAGAAAACCCGCCACAAGGGCGGGTTCTCAAGGTGCACTGCGTCACTGCTTTGTGTTGAGCGAGCATCGGGGGGTGCGCCATACCAGGTCTATCGCCCTGGTCCCGTGTCCTGCCATAACAGGTAAGCCGAAGCCCACCAAGGAAAGGAACTCGACGCCGCCAGCTTATGGCTGGACTGTCTCAGAAGGCGGCGCATGCCCGAGTATTCGTTTAAGTGGTGGCGTCTTTGATCGCAGCGAAGCTGGCCGCGCGACGGATCGCGATATCCATGTCAAGCAGGGCAATCACACGCGTGCCACCGGAGGTTCCATTCGTGATCTTGTCCACCAGGATATCGAGCCCGCCCCACTGGCCAATCAGCACATCGGCCCAGTTACCAAAAATCATCGCGCTGCACACCGCGCCGGAGGTGCTCTTGACCAGATTGCTCGGCACATTGTTGGAAGCCGCGGAACGGTAGCCGTTAAGTATTCCGTGGCCGGACGTGTCGCGCGCTTCGTCGGACCAGATGAAGCCCGCGCCGGCATCGCCGCTGACCTTGGTGGTGCCCTTCAACTTACGACGCACCTTGTTGTTGGTCATGTATGCAAGGGCGCCATCGTCGGCATTGGCGTTGGCAATCGCCTCTTCCAGTTGCAGCACGTGATCCCAGGTGATTGCGCCGCCGTTGGTGCCGATCGCCACGGAACCGATGCCGCTCGCGTTCAGAATGCCGAGCGGGTCATTGCTGAGGCCGCTGCCGGCGATGGCAACACGATCCATTTCCACCCCGATGATGCCGGCCAAGTCAGCGCGCACGATGCTTTCGATATCGGGCGTTGCCTGAAGCAGCATGCGGCGGGTGAAGTCTGTGAATGCGCCCACGGTCTTGGGGGTGAGCGGAACCTGGCCAAACGTCTGCGCCGATTCGGTTGGCGCACCACCCTCAGCGACCCAGAATGCGGATGCAGCGCCGGACTGTGAGGGGATGGAAACATTGCCGACCAGATCGCCAATGGTCGTGGCCCCCAGGTTGATCACATGACTGCGATTCCGCAACAGCGTGATGAAGCTATCGGCATGGAGTTCCGTTGCAACCAGGTTGCCGCCATAAGCCGGCGTGCCTGCCACCAGGTCGCGACGGCCGCGCGACTGGTATCGCAGAATTTCTCCGGGGACATATATGCCCTGGGGTTCCCGGCCCAGTTTCTGCGCCAGGGCGCGGGAGGCTTCCATCTCGAAGCCGGCCTCGCGGCGGGCATAGTTCGGGTCCATCTGCGCCAGGATCGCTTTCACGAAACTGAACTGCTCGACCTCGCGGCGGCTCAGGCCCAGCTCGGGCGACTCGGCGGGACGCAAGGTGTCGTTGCCAGGGATGCGGGACATTGCAATCGTGCGGAAGGCGTCGATGCTTGTGCCGTCCGAGATAGCGCGGTTCGCCTCGTTCCGAAGATTGTGCTGCTGCCCGATGGCAACGATTTCCTGCACGCGCTCGCGCTCGTCGAGCGCAGCCTGGTTGGATGAGCGGCGCTGGCTGCGGCTCAGGTTGTCGTTATCTGTAACGGTAATGTCATTCATGTTTTTTCCTTTCGGGGAATGAGTCAGGGAGCGATAGAAACCAGCCCCAGGGTCGGCCGGAACCGAAACCACTGAACACTCATAGGGTCGCCAAGCGAAACGCGCCGTGCGACCGGTTTCTGAAATGATTTGGAGAAGTTCATAGCCGACGCTGAGGTTACGGACGATGCCGGCCTTCACGTCTGCGAGGATCTCTTTGGCCTGCGTGCTTGCCCCAAAACGGGCGAGGCCTTTGAGTTTGCCGCCTTCTGCGCGTACCTGCTCGATCACACCGACATTCAACTGGGTGCGATCATGCTGGACGATCAAGGGCAGTGGGGCCCTGGTAAGGTCAACGTCCTTCGGATTGCAGCTGAGCACCTCGATGAAGTTGCCGCGCTCCACAGGTGCCTCGGTCGTCAGGACGCACGGGATCAAGTCGCCATCCGCCTCGGCGGCGCGCAGCTCGATCTCGCGAAATTGCAATTTAGGCATTGGATGCCCTCCATTCACGGCCGGCCCAATAGAAAACGCGGGTGCCGGCCATTGAAAAACTCTGCTCGAAAGCAGCGCCTCTCGCTCTGACCAGCACCCGCGCATCGAGGATGCTCCCGCTTTCGGATTCCCCGCAGCCCACCAGGCAAGCGCGAAGCGATTGGACCTTGGCTGACGGTTCTCGACGAAAGCTCGAACGTGTTTGGCTCATGGCAGTGAAACCACAATCCAGATTGAATTTTGGTGGGCGAAGGCGATCATTTGTAGGCAAAAAATGTTCGCGGGCCACTGACGGTCCAGCATCCGTAATGGCCTCAGTGGTGAGGCGTATTGCTGACGGAGTGGAGTTGCAGACCCTGTTGCCGGCCGACGCGCAGCAACTCGGACAGGATGTTATCCAGCGCGCAGGCCATGCCGATCAAGGAGGCTTGCACAGCGGCCAACCGCTCGTTGGTACCGGCTGGGTTCTCGACTTGCAGCACCTCGTTGGCCTTGGCCAGGCTCTCCCGGTGCAGGTGCAAAGTCAGCACGAGGCTTGCAACAGACTCGGCTGTGATGTTGATGGGGGCTGCATGATCGCAGGCGAGGGTGACGCCGAATTGCTCAAGGTTCATGGTGTTTCCTTTCATGGTGACGGGGCCGGGTTTGAATTCCCTCGGAGGCTGGCCGCCATGGCCACCAAGGGCAGTGCTCGATTTATTCGCTGTCGTCGTCATCGCCCTTCGACCAGCCGGCCATTCGCGTCAGCAGCGCCTCGAATTCCGTCTGCAGCATCGTTTCGCGCGCATCAAGATCACTCGGCAGTTCGCGCGCCAGGCGCGGCACCGCGTCCAGAAATTTCTCGCGCGCCGCCACGAACGCGGCTTTCATCTTCGGTTCGATCAAGGCAACCGGAACCAGCGTCCCGCGCTTCTCAAGGTTGACCATCTCCTGCGCTTCGGCCTTCGCGCGTGCCAGGCGGTTTGTGGGGGACTCCGCGCCCGCCTTGTCCAGCTCGCGCGCAATCCGCCATCGGATGCAGTCTGCGGAGTCGTATTCGCTGGGCACCCCAGGCCCGCCACGCAGCGCGATCGGGAATCCCTGGTCCTGCCATTGGTTGATCGTCTCGCGGGATACCCCGAATAGGCTTGCGATGCTGTCTTGTGATGTGATACGCATAGTCAGTAAACCCTATGTGGTTGATAAAACTAGAGAATTCCTGCGGTCGTTTCGTGCCGTGTGTAGATGTGCCGGCAAGGACCCGTGAACCATGGGACGCCCCATCGCAATCGCATGGCATGCCTGCTCGACATCGATGCGCTTCATTACTTGGAGAGCCCATGCACCCAAGCCACCGGGGTTTTCGGCAATGCGGGTGATGCGGGTAATGCGTGCGATGTTTCGCCCCATATATATTTTTTGTCTTGAGACTTTTCACACCTTGTATAAAACATGACCCGCTTTACCCGCATCACCCGCAATTCAAAACGGTCCAGCGCGCGACCTTGGCGTGCCCGGCACTGCCGGACTGCTTGACCTGCATCCCATCTACGATGCGGTCCTGGTGCCTGCGCAGCCAGTAGCCGAGTCGGCGCGGGTTCGGCTTCTCGCTGCATACCAACTGCAGCGCGTCATAAAGAGCCTCGCGCATGATGGTGTCGAGTTCACCGCCAGCGATCATTCCGGCCGCCACCAGCTCGGCCGCGGTCTTGGGTTTATTCTGAAATGCGTCGTGCCATGCGCCGAGCAGCAGCCGCATGCCTTCCATGTCGGGGTCTTGCTCGCGCAGGCTTTCGGATGCCTTGAGCAGATCGGGCAGGCCCAGCCAGACCAGCGGCCTGCGCACCATGCGGTCCCATTGTTCGAAGCCGCCGAGCGGGTGTATGCCTTCAATGGCGGGCACGCCTGCAGCCAGATAGGCCAGAGGAATGGTAAGTGCGGCGCGGATCAGTTCGCCACGCCGCGCGAATACATCTTGCAGGTGGTCGCGTGTGAAGGTTCGCTGCTCGGGCCGCTCCTTGCCGCTGTCCATGCGGATCATGACAACGCGGCGTTTGAGGTCACCGACGATCGACAAGTTGTTGCCGGTAGCCACCATGAGCGCATGGGTGGGGATCGACAGCATGCCGCTGGCGCCGAGTGGCCGCAGCCTGACAAACTGTTGGGTTGACACCTGGCAGAGCAGGTCGCCTTTAAGCGGTCGCTCGATGTTGTCCAGGGCAATCACGGGGTCACCAGCCAGCAGCACGCCGGCCAAGCGCTTCTCGGCCTCGGCGTCGTCATGTCCGAGCGACAACACGCTGGCGCGGCGGCCGGTTGCGATGATGGCGAATGTCTCGGCAATCAGGGTTTTGCCGGTGCCGGGAGTCGGCGCTGTTACTGCCATCAGAGGGGCTGCGGGGAGCACTCTCCGTAGCAGGCCGGTGATGATGCCGGCAACAACAGCCGCCTTATCTTCATCAGCGACGAACGGGAATTCATGCACCAGGTCGAGCAGCACGTCGAGCGCAGCCTGCGCATGGGCACGGGTAGGTTTGGCCGGTGGTGGTGACCAGCCAGGGATCGCCGCGCTGGCTTGATACAGGCCCGTTTCGCTATCGTGTCCGGGTTCGTGAATCAGGCGGCCGTCGAGCGTAATCGTCGGTGCTTCAATGAAGCCAGACAGCGGTCGCAGCTCCGGCCAGTTGCCGCGCGCCAGGTAGGCGTCGGCGACACGGCGCGGGCAGTCGCACGGTTTGTAGCCTTCAGAGCGTGCGTCGTAGCGTTCATGGATGGCCGCAGCGGTCGCCAGCTCGGTCAGGTGCGATCCATCGACCGGATGCAGCACCAATGCACCGCGCGCCCGGTGCACGCCACCGGCCGTTTCCGGCGCGGCATAGATGCGCACCAGGCGGCCGGTGTAGCTGAATAGGTTGTCGCACTTCTCCGCGAGCGCCAGACCGGTCTGGTCGAGCACATCGGGCAGGCGGCCCGGATCGTGTCGGATCACACGGCCGCCTACCGGGTTGAATGTCTCGCCGCCAGACTTGACCAGGTGCAGGCCCTTTTTTCTGCGCGGCTTCTTTTCGGCCAGCTTGTCGAGCGCAGCCGCGCCGCGATCTTCGAGGTCGCTCATCGGTTGTATTCCTCCGCTGCGGCCTGCAGACGCGATGCCGCCAACTTCAATCGTTCTAGGTCATCGCCGACAAGAGGTTTGCCCTTCACCAGTTGCGCCGCAGCCAGCGAAACGATCAGCGTCTCGAAGCTCACGGCGCGTAGGATGTCGGCAGCCGGGAACGGTCGGCGCTCTGGCTTGCCGTCAACGATGGCCTTCTCGGGAAACAGCGCGGCCATGTCGAGCCCGATAGCGCCGAGCACTTCACTGATCGAGCATCCGGCAAAACAATGCGCGAGCACGCGGCCGTCACCCAGCTCCCGCACGGCCAGCGATGCGCGGCGATCCTCATGTGCTGGACAGCGCGCGATCCAGCGACCGTCTCCGGTGCGCTTGACGCTATCCAGTTGGGCCAACAAGGCTTCGGCGCTCATCTAGCCAAGAACCCTTTTACGCAAATTGCGCCTGGCAAGACGACGTGTAGCCCGGTTTCCTAAAATGGCGGCGATTAGCAAATCGCGCTCGTCGAGCGATTCGGCCATGGCCCACGCGCCATTCGGTAGACGGTTGTTGGGGCTGGGGCCAGCCTTGCGCGGATTGCGAGTTACCCCCGCTTTCATTTGTTTTGCCCTGTGTGTGGCAAGGGCATCAGAGCGCTGCCGGCCAATACCGAGCGAAGCTCGCCCACATTCCAGGCTGTAACCCGAGCACCCAGCTTGCGCGGCGCGGGGAGCGCCCCCGCCTTCACCCGCCGCCAGACAGTTACGTCAGCGCAGGCGAAAAGCGCCGCCACCACGGGCAGGCGGACATTGGCAGAATCAGGGAGGGAATCGAAGTTGCGCAGTGAGTCCGGGATATTCCGAACGGCGCGCTTTGTAGTGTCTTTCATTGGTCGTACCCCTTGTGAAGTGGTACGACATTCTTACGGCGCTGCTGCTGCTATATCTATACAAATAAGTGGGGTGGCTACTTGGACAATTCTACGGTCTTCAGATATTCCCTTTGCTGGCGACAGGCGTCTAGGTAATCTTGGAATGCGCCACCGTCGTAATACGTTTGTTTCGCCGTTCCGTCGCCTTTTGGCAAGGCCTTGCCGGCGTCCTCCAGCAACTTGTTCATAGTGGGTTTGCCGGCCTTTGTGCAGTATTTGGGCAGCGTTTCATGATCGAGAATGAACATGGCCAGGTTGTGCCGGTAGTCCGATTTTGCCCACATGTCAGCCGCCCGACCTTTACCTGCGTGGGGAATCCTCCCATCACGCAGCACGTAGGCCACCCACGCTTGCACGGCCTGCGATACACCCTTGTTATGTAGTTCCGCCAAGACGCGATTGGGCATATCGCTCGTGCGCCAGACAGGGTCTGCATCGAAAACGGCTCGATGGGCTGCTGCCCACAGAAATTGCTCCCGTTCCTCGTCTGAGGCACCCAGCAGCCGATCCGGGAATTCCACCTGCGGGAATATATTCTTTGGGTCTCTCGGAATCTCAAGGCTGGCCCTGGTTTCGTTCAGAAACCGGCGCCGCTGCGCCTCATAGTCGTCGTCTTCATCGACGTCGTGATGATCATTCATGCTTTGCCTCTTTTGCCCGCCTTTGCAGCCCCTGCCTTGCCTGTTATCTTTTTCGCGCGTGTTGGTTTTGTTTCAGTCGTTTCTTGATCATCGGGCATTCCTAGCCACCCGCGTTCATAGAAAGAAGCGACCGCTGCAGCCGTGATGATGAAGTGGTCTAACACACGGATATCCACCAGTGCCAGCACCTCGGATAGCCTGTTTGTAAGCCGGCGGTCGGCGTGGCTGGGTTCCGCGACGCCGCCCGGGTGATTGTGCGCAAGTATCACAGATGCAGCATTGTGAAGTAGTGCCCGTCGAACAACCTCACGCGGATACACGGTGGTTTGGCTGATCGTGCCGAAGAACATTTTTTCAATGGTGATCACTCGATTACCGGAATCGAGGAACACCACAGCGAAAACTTCCTTGTCCTCGCCCCCTAGTGCCAGGCGCAAATAATCACGCGTCGTGGTCGTGCCTGTGATGGCATAACTCTCAGTTCTCGCGCGACTTTCCAATATCTTAAGCGCCCGATAAATCGCCCGATCTTCGCGCGCTTGCGGGGTAGTAGAATGCGCAACAGCCATGGGGGAACCTCCTTTTCAGGTTGCTTTGTGGTCAGGCGGCTTGGATGCTCCAACATCCCTGCCGCCGCTTTTGCCTGAGTCCGTCAGGCGGCGTTTTTTCCGTGTAGTGGCACAACTTCCCCGCCCGCCTCCAGCGCATCACACGTATCCGCCCAGGCCTGCATCATCTTGCGCCGCTCAGGCAAGTGCTCGGATCGGGCATAGGCCGCGATCGTGCTGTCGGTTTCCTTATGATCCAACTGGCGCTCCATTGCCTCGCGGCTCCATCCCTGCTCGCTCAGGATCGAGCGAGCCGACGCACGGAAGCCATGCACGCACTGGCGCCCCTGATACCCCATCTTGTTGAGCATTTTGCCGACCGTGTTCTCGCTGATAACAGGCGCATCGGTATAGCCCTTGGCTTTGGGGAATAGATAGGGCGAGTGCCCGGTCAGGTCTTTCAATTCGCGCAGCAGCGCCAGCGCTTGGGCTGACAGTGGAACAGTGTGTGCGGGCAGGTGTTTTCCGGTTTTCATGCGCTTGGCTGGGACCTTGAATTCCTTTGCTTTCAAGTCGATTTCTTCCCACTTGGCGAAGCGGAATTCCTGCGCGCGCACGAATGTCAGCAGGGCGAAGTAAGCCGCGTGCCTGGTCACGGGATCGTATCCCGTGGCCTCCCTCAAATCGCGTAGGAAAGTGCCGAATTCGCGTCGTTCCGTGATGGCCGGACGGTGACTGACCTCGGGCTTATGCAAGGCGCCGATCAGGTGTGCAGCCGGGTTGTCTTCGGCCCGACCGGTGGCGACGGCGTAGCGGAATATCTGCCCGCACACTTCGCGCAGGCGGACGGCGGTATATGCAATGCCACGCTGTTCCACCTTGCGTAGCGCCGTCAGTATTTGTGAAGCCTTCACGCTGGCAATAGGCTGGTGTCCTAGCTCGGGGAAGATATAGGCTTCCAGTTGGGTCATGATTTTGTCGGCGGTGGATTGCGTCCACTTCCGCTTCAGCTTCATGGCGTGCCACTCGCGCGCTACGGCCTCGAATGAATTGGCCATGGCTGCCATCGCCGCCTGCTTGGTTTCCTTGCGATGCTCGCCGGGGTCGATACCATCCGCCAGCAACTTCCTCGCCTCAGCGTGCTTCTCACGTGCGCGAGCCAGGCTCACATCAGGGTAAGCGCCAAACGCCAGTGTCTTTTGCTTACCAAGGAAACGGTAGTTGTAGCGCCAATATTTGCCAGTGGAATTCACAAGCAAATAAAGCCCGATGCTGTCAGCCAGCTTATAGGGCGTGGCTGCAGGCTTGGCTTTCTTGACGGCGATATCAGTCAGCGGCATAGCGAAAACCCCGTTCCAATGGTATCCAAGTTCGGGTATCTCAGATACCACCATAGATACCATCAATTTGATGGTATTTCAATGCTACGCCATGAAACACAACGACACAACAAAAAACCCGCAATCAACGTATTGATGCGGGTTTTTGTTACGTCCTGCCACTTGATGATGTTATATACTGGTGCCCCGAAGACGAATCGAACGTCCGACCTACCCCTTAGGAGGGGGTCGCTCTATCCACTGAGCTACCGAGGCGTGGCGCGCATTCTACCGAATCCCGCCTCGATTTCCGAACGGCCCTGGCCCAGGATGGCGCACAAATCAAACGGATACGAAAAAACATGAGCAAACTGTTGCTGGGCGGACTGGCTGCATTTCTGGTGTTGGCAAGTGCCGTGCTGTGGATGCTGCGGCCGGGTTCGCAGCGCGTGGAGGGCAGCGTGGCGCCGGATTTCGCCCTGAGCGACCCGCAGGGAAAAACGCATCGCCTGCATGACTACGCAGGGCGTTGGCTCGTGCTGTACTTCTATCCCAGAGACAACACGCCGATCTGCACCCGGGAGGCGTGCCGCTTTCGCGATGACATCGGCGTGCTGGGTGATCTGGGCGCCGCGGTGGTGGGCGTGAGCATGGATGATGCGCGCTCGCATGCCGATTTTTCCCGCAAATATCAATTACCTTTTCCGCTGCTATCCGATCCCGATGGGCGCACGGCTGCGGATTACGACAGTCTGCTGAATCTGGGGTGGGTGAAATTCACCCGCCGCCGCACCTTCATCATCGGGCCGGACGGCCGCATCGCTGCGCGCTTCGACAAGGTCGATCCGGCTGTGCATGTGCAGGAAGTGGCGCACGCCCTGCGCAAGCTGCAGCGCGCGGCTCAGTAAGGTTTCAGGTTTCCCCTGCGCGCTCGCGACGCGCCTTGGCGCCCCAGATCCAGACGTATTGCATGCCCGACACCGCGGCAATGATGAACACGCCGATGAACAAGGGGTTCAGCCAGGCATCGATGTCGAGTACGCGCGCCAGATCGGCGAGCACCAGGACCAGCAGCACAAACTCTGCAAACACATGTGTCTTGCCGAGCCAGGTGGGATGAATTTCCAGATGTCCCGCCATCCCGCGATAGCTCAACGCCCCCAGCACGATGATGCTGTCGCGCAACAGGATCGCCAGCGTCACCCATAACGGTATCGCCCCCGCCTGTGTCAGCAACACCAGAGTCACCACGCCCAGCGCCTTGTCGGCGACGCTATCGAGCGCGGCACCCAGCTGCGTCATCTGGTTGAGCCAGCGCGCCAGCAGGCCGTCGATGCCGTCCGATACGGCCGCGGCGAGAAACAGCCAGCAAGCCGGTTCCCAGCGTTGCTGCAGGATCAGCCATGCCACAAGCGGCACGGCTGCCAGCCGCAGTATCGAAATGGCATTCGGCAGATTGAGGATGCGTTCGTTCATGGGGTAAACCCTACTCAATTCAGCGGCTGTCTGGCAAGCTCGTCCCACAGTTTGTCGAGGCGTTTGGCCGACACCGGGTACGGGGTTTTCAGCTCCTGCGCAAACAGCGATATCCGCAGCTCTTCCAGTTGCCAGCGAAAGTCGTCCAGCGCCGCCGGCAGCTCGCCCTTCACCTGCGCGCGCCGCGCCAGATATTTGTTTTGCAGCGTCAGCACGCTGGCCATGCCGCGCGAATCGCGCACTTCGGAGGCCGGCAGTTTTTCCAGCCGTTTGAGTATGCCGCGCAGGTATCGCGTCAGATCGCGCAGATGCGCCCAAGCGGTGACGGTGATGAAGTCAGGCGGAACCAGCGCCGCCAGATGCGCCGTTTCATCGCGCATCGCCGCAGTGAACTGGGGTTTGGCATTCAGCCGCGCGGCCACTTGTACATGCAGGTCGAGAATGTCGGCCACTTCGCGCAACAGCGCCTGTTTGACCACCGCAACCCGGGGCTTGGCGCGCTCTTTCTGCTTGTCGAATTCGCGCAGCTTGCGCGGCGTGTCGTCGTCGCCCAGCAAGGCGCGGGTGGCGATCGCATCGATCAGCGCCTCGCGCAAAGCCTCGGCGCTGCCAAAGCTGCGGAATTTGAGCGCCAGTGCCGTTTCGCGCGACAAGTCCTTATCGAGCTGCTTGAACTGGGCCACCAGGGCGATGCGCAACAGCCGCACCACCCCGCGCCGGGTTTCGCTTGCCGCCGCATCGACCGTATCGAGCAGGCGCAGATCGACGCTCTCGCCGGTATCGACCAGCGCAGGATAGCCGGTCAGCTCACGTCCGCCACGCTTGAACTTCACCTGCTCCGGCAGATCGCCGAAACTCCACTCCATCAAGCCGGTGCGCTCGAATTCGCTGTCTTCGGCGCCGCCGCCGTAGGTTATCCGCGCCGCGCCGCCGAGTTGCTGACGCAGCGCAACAAGATCGCGCCCGCTGGCGAGTTCCTGCCCGCTGTCGTCGATCACGCTGAAGTTCATTTTCAGATGGGCTGAAAACTCGCCCGACCATTCATCGGGATGAATGTCGGTGCCGGCTTTCTTGCGGACATACGCCGCCAGCGCCTGGGTCAACACCAGCTCGCCGGGCTTCGCCACGCCGAGAAAGGCCGTCACCGTGTCGGGCAAGGGAATCAGCGGGCGGCGCTTGTCCTTGGGCAGCAGCTTCAGCAAGGCCGTGAGCTTTTCGCGAATCAGGCCGGGCACCAGCCAGTCGGCCTGCGCCGCCTCGATACGGTTGAGCAGATACAGCGGCAGCTGCAGCGTCACGCCGTCGAGCGGATGGCCCGGCTCGAAGCGATATTTGAGTTTGCACGCGACGCCGTCGACCAGCATGGTTTCGGGAAACAGGGTGTGATCCGCGCCCAGGGCTTCGCCCAGAATGTCCTCGCGCTGCAGGAGCATGACTTTCGGGTTCGCGGCCTCGGCCTGCTGCCGCCATTTCTCGAACGCCGCGCCGTTGTGGATGTCGGCCGGAATGCGCGCGTCGAACACGCGGAAGATGCGTTCTTCGTCCAGCCACACGCCCGACTTGCGCGCCTTGTGTTCGAGGTCCTCGATTTCCTGAACCAGCGCGCGATTGTGCGGCAGCCATTTCGCCTGCGTGTCGTAATCGCCTGCCACCAGCGCGCCGCGGATGAACAGTTCGCGGGACAGCACCGGGTCGATGCTGCCATAGTGAATCTTGCGGCGCGCCACCAGGGTGATGCCATACAGGCTGACGCGCTCGAACGCGACCACGCGTGCGCCCTCCTTTTCCCAGTGCGGCTCGATGAACATGCGGGTGAGCAGATGCTGGCCGGCCGCCTCGATCCATTCCGGCCGCACTTCGGCGACGGTGCGCGCCAGCAGGCGGCCGGTGTCGGTCAACTCGGCCGCCATGATCCACTTCGGGCCCTTTTTCGCCAGCGCCGAACCGGGGTGGATGGCCAGCTTGATGCCGCGCGCACCCTGGTAATTGCCCTCGCCGGGCCGGGCTCGGCCCGCGCCCTCACCCGGCTTGGCACGCGCCTTGACGTCGTCCGACTTGAAGCCGATGTTGCCGAGCAGGCCGGTCAGCAGGCTTTGGTGAATCGTGTCGTAGCCGGCGGCTTTCTCGTTTTCGCGCAGTCCGAGTTCGGCGACCTGGGCATGCAGCTGGCCGTGGATATCGCGCCACTCGCGCATCCGCCGCGGCGACAGGAAATGATCCTGCAGCAGCGTCTGCAACTGGCGGTTGGTTTTCTTGTGCTGCACCTGCTCCTCGTACCAGCGCCACAGTTTCAGCCAGCCCATGAAGTCCGAGCGTTCGTCGGCGAACAGCTTGTGCTTTTCATCGGCCGCCTGCGCGCGTTCCATCGGCCGGTCGCGCGGATCCTGCACCGACAGCGCGCTGGCGATGATCAGCACTTCGTTGACGCAACGCTGCTGCTCCGCCGCCAATAACATTCGAGCGATGCGCGGGTCGAGCGGCAGCTTGCCGAGCTTCTTGCCGATGTCGGTGAGCCGCCCCTGCTCGTCCAGCGCATGCAGTTCGGCCAGCAGCTGATAACCGTCACTCACCAGCCGCGAACTCGGCGGATCGATGAAGGGGAAACCCACCACGTCGCCCAGCCCCAGCGTCTTCATGCGCAGGATCACGCCGGCCAGCGAGGAGCGCAGCAATTCGGGATCAGTGAAGCGCGGACGGTTGACGAAATCGGCCTCGTCGTACAAACGGATGCAGACGCCGTCCGCCACCCGGCCGCAGCGCCCGGCGCGCTGGTTGGCCGACGCCTGCGAGATTTTCTCGATCAGTAATTGCTCGACCTTGTTGCGCGCCGAGTAGCGCTTCACTCGCGCGGTGCCGGGGTCGATCACGTAGCGGATGCCCGGCACGGTGAGCGAGGTTTCCGCCACGTTGGTCGCCAGCACGAT
The DNA here is from genome assembly GCA_020057245.1 of Thiobacillus sp. Classification (GTDB taxonomy): domain Bacteria; phylum Pseudomonadota; class Gammaproteobacteria; order Burkholderiales; family Thiobacillaceae; genus Thiobacillus. Next base: position 34,557 of record JAGVGD010000141.1, read on the forward strand.
GCGCCGCGACTGATTGGAGGATTTGAAAATCGCGTCCTGCTCGGCCACCGACAGCCGCGAAAACAGCGGCAGGATTTCGGTGCCGGGCGGATGATGTTTGCGCAGCGCTTCGGCGGTGTCGCGGATCTCGCGTTCGCCCGGCAGAAACACCAGGATGTCGCCGGAGCCGAGGCGCGCCAGTTCGTCGGTGGCGTCGAGGATGGCGGCGATCTGATCGGGGGCGTCCTTGTCCTTTTTTTCGCGCTCGCCTTTGGCCGGGGTGGCGGGCTCCTCGCGCTCGATCGGTCGCCAGCGCATCTCCACCGGGTAGGTGCGCCCCGACACTTCGATCACCGGCGCATGGTTGAAATGCTGGGAGAAGCGTTCGGCGTCGATGGTGGCCGAGGTGATTACCACGCGCAGGTCGCTGCGCTTTTCCACCAGCGTCTTCAGATAACCCAACAGGAAATCGATGTTGAGACTGCGCTCGTGCGCCTCGTCGATGATGATGGTGTCGTAGCGCGACAGCAGCGGATCGCCCTGGCTCTCGGCCAGCAGGATGCCGTCAGTCATCACCTTGATCGCGGTGTCGTGGCGCACCTTGTCGGTGAAGCGCACCTTGTAGCCGACGATGCCGCCCAACTCGCTGCCCAGTTCCTGCGCGATGCGCGCCGCCACCGAACGCGCGGCGATGCGGCGCGGCTGGGTGCAGCCGATCAGCTTGCCCGGACGCACGCCGATTTCCATGCACATCTTGGGAATCTGCGTGGTCTTGCCCGATCCGGTTTCGCCGCACAGGATCAGTACCCGGTTATTTTGCAGCGCGGCGAGGATGTCGTCGCGGCGGGCGCTGACGGGCAGGTCGGGGTAGTGGATATTCAAATCAGGGCTCGACAATTCAAAACGATCCGCGCGGCAGCGCGAAGAAAAGAAGATTTATTTGTTCTGGATATACCGCGCATCGTCAAAGCTTTCGACCCAGTCGGGACGGTAAACCACCATCACTGTGACCATCATGCCGGTTGTGAATGCCTCGCCCCAGCTGATCAGCAGGGCATACGGCGTGTAGTGGGCAAGCAGATAATCGAGCGTGTAGGCGCCGCCCAGCGCCATCAGCGCAGTCGTCGCCAGCCCGATCGCCGCTACCGACAAGGCTGCGCCGAAAAAGCCATTACCCAGCACATAGATGAAAAAGTGATTCGGCAGGAAACGTTCCAGCAGGCGGAAGACGCCCCAGCTGACTGCAGCAGGCAAAGCGGCCGTCAGCAGCGCATCCGCACCCAGCGCCTCCCAGCTGCCGCGCCCGAACACGGCGTTGGCAAACAGAATCAGCCCCCCCGCACAGGTGGCGCGCCAGAAGCCGAACATCAGCGTCAGCGCTGCCATACCATACAGATGAAACGACAGGCCCGGCTTCACCCCGGCGCGGATTTGCCACAAGGCCAGCACCACCACGGTGGCACCGAGAAACAGATTCAACCGCCGCGGATCAGCCAATTGCCGCCAGTCGCCCGACATCAGCCAGCGCCATGCCAGAAATACCAGCCCCAGCCAGCCCGCCCACTGAATTGATTCAGGGAACACAGATGCAAACAAGGCAGGCGCGGTAAAATTCATGGCCGGATTTTACGCGATGCGTCCCCACCCCGCCGCCACGAAAGCGCTTATGACCCCCACCGCCAACAAACCGCTGACCGACAACGAACTGGCCGCCTACAGCGATCTCATTCACGACATCGCCGAGCGCGCCGATATTGCGCTGTCGCTCGAAGGCATCGACGGCTTCGCCACCGCGCTGCTGGTTGCGCCCCGTCCTGTCCTGCCGGAAGAGTTCTTACCTGTGCTGCTGAGCGAAGCGGACGCCCGCGCGTTCAAGGACGCAGCCGAGCAAGGGCAATTCATGGACTACTTCAACCGCCGCTGGAATGAAATCAAGCGCGCACTGGCCGCCCCGGTGGAAAACCTGGCCGACCCCAAGGCCCTGGCGCCGCTGATCATGGACTGGGAAGGCCTGCTGGCCGAACTACCGAAAAAAGAAGCCGATGAAGTCAGGCAGGACATGCCCGCCTACGGCCAGCTGTGGGCCGCCGGCTTCCTGATCGTGGTCGAACACTGGGAAGACGATTGGTCGCTGCCGGAAGACAGCAAGGATGAAACCTTCGTCGACGCCTGCCTCGATCCGTTCTACGCGTTGATCACCCCGGAAGCCGACTGGACGTCAGAAGAGCGCAAGCTCAACCGCGACGAGCACGTTGCCAGCGCGATATGGGGCGCTTACGACCTGCGCGAATTCTGGCTCGACCGCGGCTTTGTGCCGCACGCCCCGATCCGCAAGGAACCCGAACCCGGCCGCAACGACCCCTGTCCGTGCGGCAGCGGCAAGAAATTCAAGAAATGCTGCGGCGCGGACGACACCGTTCATTGAGTAGAACCCGTCTTGCCTGACGCCCTATCGGGTCACAAAAGAACCGCGCAGCAAAAGGGCCGACTAGCCCTGAATGCTTAAATGCCACCAGAACCACAGCAATCCACCAATGCTGCTGATGCCGAATATCAGACACCAGAGCGAATCAAGCAGGTCTGCGTGATTGTTCATCATCGCGAGCATCAGGCTGGCTGCTTGCCGACGAGTTGGTCGCCATGCTTCTGCTTGAGCGTTTCCAGCGCATGCGTGGCTTCGCGGCGGCGGCCTGCATCGGCATCTTCGCGCCCGGGGCGGGCAGGGGCGGCCAGGGCCCGTTTCAGATGGTCGGCTGCCTTCGCATACTCACCCTGGTCGGCGAGCAGATCCGCATAGAAGTAATGGGGGTCGATCCCGTCCGGATTGAGGGCGAGCGCCTTCTCAAAATAAGCCTTCGCTTTCTGCTTGTCGCCGAATCCGAGCGGCCAGCCCGGCACCTTGGCGTAGAGACTGCCGAGCGAGTTGTAGACGGAGCCATCCAGCGCAGCCGGATTGATTTTCTCGGCCGCAAGCAGGTAGTCGCGTGCGTCTTTGGCCTTGCCGAGTCCGCCCAGCCCGCCTTCGGCTTTGGCTGCACTGGCGAGAACGATGGCCAGCCAGATCAGCGGCTCGGCCTTACCGGGAAAGATTTGGGTGAGTTGCTGGGCCTGCGCAATCAGGGGGGCGAAGGCAGCCTCTCTGCCAGCTTCGGGAATCTGGTAGGACACCTTCGCCCAGCGATGGCCGATGTCGGCAATGGCGTCATCCAGATTGGGCTGGGCAGCCATACCGGCAGCATTCAGGCTGGCGAAGAGGATCAGGGTGGCGATGGATTTGCGGAACATGGTGATTCTCCGGGTAAATGGATTAGCGGGTGGATTCGGCGGCAAAGGGGCGCATCTGGTCGACCTGCTTGATCAGGCTGGGGTCGACCAATCGCGGCAGGATGGAATTGATGCGCACGAAAAGCTTCTCGGGCCAGCCGAGGTAACGCTCCCGGTCGTTGCGCTCGATGGCGGCAATGACGCTGGCCGCGACGCTTTCCGGATCGTCCTGGTTCATCTTCAGGGCGTTCGCCATGCGGGTGACCGCACTGCGGTTGAAAGCGGTTCGGGTAAAACGCGGGGCGACGTAAGTGACGCCGATACCGGTTCCTGCCAGTTCGCGCCGCAGAGCTTCGGAAAAACCACGCAGCGCGAACTTGCTGGCCGAATAGGACGCGAAACAGGGAAAACCAATCGAGCCAAAAATGGAGCCCAGATTGACGATCTGCCCCTTGCCGTTTTTGAGCAGGTGCGGCAGCAAGGCGTTGGTCAACGCGATCGGTGCGATGGTGTTGATGTTGAACAGCGTCGCCGTGTCGGCGGCACTTTCCTCGGCAAAAAATCCGAAGTTCTGCACGCCCGCACAATTGATCAGGATATCGATGTGCCCCGCCTGGGCGAGCGCATCCTGAACCAGGCGGGCCGGCTCGCCGGGCAGCGCGAGGTCGCCGACCAGCGGCAGGACCTTGCCTCCCGAGGCGCTGAGCTTTGCAGCGAACGCGACCAGCTTGTCTGCGTCGCGATTGATCAGGATCAGTGTTGCGCCGCGCTGGGCAAGCTGGCGGGCGATGGCGCCGCCGATGCCGCCGCTGGCGCCGGTGATCAGAATCGTGCTGTCGGCAATTTTCATGCGTACGCCTCGATCTCGATGCTGCGAAACACATTGCCGTAGAGGCGGAAGAAGGTTTTGGCATGCGCCACGACGGCTTCGCGGTCAGCCGGCGTATCGAGGCGATTGACCAGTTGCTCGAAATCGCCGATGTGCTCGACGTCGAGCGCGCCATGGCTGCTCAGGTAGCTGAAGGCGCTGGGCGGCAGATCGAGCGCGTCCTGCAGTGCGCGCGCCGCATTCGAGGCCAGGCTGACGCTGGTGCCTTCGAGCACATACACCATCCCGAAAAAGCCGACCGGATTGCGCCGCATGACCGTGTCGTAGGCATAGGCAACCATCACATCGGTGTCGAAGTCGGGCGTGCTGGCCCGGACTGCCGCGACATCGCCGCCAGCGGCGGCGATGTCGTTGAGGATCCATTCGTGATGACCGAGCTCTTCCTCGATGTAGTGGGCAACGGCGCTGCGCAGCCATTCCTGGCGGTCGGGCAGGCGCGAACCGCAAGCCATGAGCAGCGGAACGGTGTGCTTGACGTGATGGAAGGCACGGCTTAAAAACTGGATGTAATGCCGCCGGGTCACCTGGCCCGTCAGGGCGGCCGTGATCAACGGCGCTGAAAGCAGGGCGTCCCGTTCATTGGCCGTGGCGTGCTGAAGCTGTTGATAGAAGTCCATGGAATTCCTGTTCTGATCAAGGTTGATACAAGGCATCGATCTGGGCGGCGTAACGCCCGAGAATCGCGGTGCGTCGCAAGCGACCGTTCGGTGTCGATAGGCCGTTGCCGGGGGTGAAAGGCTCGGCTGCACTTATCCAGCGATGCACCTGAGCATAGTCAGGCAGCCGGCGATTGGCCTGGTCCAGTGCGGCTTCGATGTCATCCTGCAGGGTTCCTGGGCGCGGCACGATCACCGCGCAGTTGAAGGGCCTGGCTTCGCCAAAGATGGCGACCTGGGCAATCCCCGGGTGAGCCACCAGTTCGCCTTCCACCCACTCGGGCGCAACGTTGCGACCGAAGGACGTGATGAACAGGTTTTTTTTGCGGCCAGTGAGGAAGAGGAAACCGTCCGCGTCGAGATAGCCGAGATCGCCGGTGGCGATGAAGTCCAGCGCGTGCGTATCGCCCGTCTCTCCCAGGTAGCCGTGCCAGGGCGTGCCGCGGATCAGGATTTCGCCATCGCCGGCGAAGTTGATCCGGATATGTGGCAAGGGCTTGCCGACACTGCCATCACGGCTTTCTCCTGGCCGGCTGACGGCGACTACGGACCCGCACTCTGACAAGCCATAGCCCTCATAAACGGGTAGGCCCAGCGCCCGCGCATTTTCGAGCAGACGCCCCGAAATCGGGGCGCCGCCCACCGCCAGATAACGCAAGGAACGGGGCATGACGGCACCGGCCTGGCCTGCCGTCACCACCGCCTGCAGCATCTGCGGGACCATGATCGCGCTGCTCGCCTGCCACGCGTTCAGTGCATTCAGCAGGCGCCCGACATCCAGTCCAGAACTTCCGGACAGACCAACTGCGGCGAGCCGGGGCAGGCAAACCGTGGCACCCGCCAGCAGCGGGGTATAGATGCCACCGACGTTCTCCAGCAGCGTCGCCAGCGGCAGCAGGCACAGATGCCGGTCGTCGCGGCGGGCCTCGCTGGCGAAGCCCAGGGATTCGGCCACGGTTTCCATCACCTCCCGGCTCAGGCACACACCCTTTGGTTCTCCGGTCGTGCCCGAGGTGAAGGTCACCTTCTGCGTGCCGGCAGGAAGGGAAGAGGCGTCTGCTGCAACTGTCTGCAAACGAACCCGCTGCAAAGACCCGTAAAACGGCTCCACCGGCAAGCCAGACTGCTGCAACGCCGTCAGCAGCCGTTCCGGCTGGTCGGTCAGCACCTGGTCGATCCCGGCTGTCTTGATCACGTGGGCAAGCTGGGCAGCAGAAAAGAACGGCGGCAGCGGAATGGTGGGGATGCCGGCTGCGTGCGCGGCAAGATCGGCCAGCGCCCACTCCTTGCCGTTGTCGGCGAGGATGCCCAGCACGCGCGGACCGCACGCCCGTAACTGATGAGCCAGCCATTCGATTTCCGGCAGCAACTCGCCATAGGTCAGCGAACGGGTCTCATCCTGCAGCGCCACCTTCAGGGGATCGCTGGCGGCATGACGCTGCAGGGCAGCGATGAGCCGGCTCATGCGGTTTCCTCCAGCTGCGCGTGGTTTGTCGCCGGCGGGGGAAGCATGGCCCGGTAGCCTTCCGCGATATTGCCGACCAGCACGCGCGGCGCATGGTCGTAATAGCTTCCCCAGGCTGCACGCTCTTCGGCGGGCAGGCGGTCAGCGGAGGCTGCCTGGATGTCGAGCGGGCACAGGCCCAGGCGGCAAAACGCATTGCGCAGGCTGGTGGTGCCGGTGAACACCACCCACTCATAACCTTCGCGGTGCAGGCGTTCCGTCAACAGCCCGATCATGGCGCGAACCACACCCGGAACGGCACCGGAAAAATGACCGACCTCGACGATGGTCCGGCGTTCGACCCGGATGCCGGCACGCGCGGCAATGGTCTGTTCGATCGGGGTGTCGAGATACTGTTCGAGAAACAGATTGCGATTGGCCGAGCGCAGGCCAAAGGCACCGCAGATCTCGCCCGCCTGGTTGCGCACGCTGAACAGCCGCGGCATGAAGCCTTCGATGCGGGAGCCGAAGCTTTCGGCAAAACGCTGGCTGATGAAGCTTTCTACGGCTGCGCGGTCGGCATAGTCATGCTCGACCAGTTCGAAAGCCGGGCGGGTCGTTCGCCTGGCCGCAACCGCAACGTCCCCGGTCGAGGCCTGGTCCCGGGGGAACAGAAAGCTGTGCAATGCATGAAGCGACGAGCGGATTTCAATGGGCAGCAAGAAGGCATGGGTCAGGGAAGACATCGGGTTCCTTGGCATGATGGGCGGCGAGGCCACAGGGCAGATGCCAAAGACAGTGCAATACCAGTGCCAGCTTGCGAAACAAGCTGCAAAACGCGTTCAAGTCACTGAACTGATGGATGAAAATAAATCAAGATGAGGTTTTCAGGCGACGCGCTGACGCGCGCATTCCCTCGCTGCTGCAAGTCTTGTCAACCAAACTTGCAGTCGTCGGCTACCTGGCGCAGGGGGGCATTTCGCCGACCATCAAGACGACATTGACGCCGTGTTCCGGAATGCAGGTCGACACATAGCCAAGCGCACCGGGGGTGGAACTCACAAACAGGATGACGGCTTCTTCCGATGCCAGCACGTGCGGCGGCAGCACGCCGTGGAAATACATCTCCCGCCAGTAGTCCTCCATATCCGCGGGCAGCTTCCCCAGCAGGCTTTGCGAAAAGGCGCGGCGCAGCGGGTGGGCCGCGGGCAGGTTGACGGGCTGGATGCGGGTGCCGTTTTCCCAGTAGGTTTGCTTGCGCTTGAATATCAGTGAAATGGATTCGCGCGTCAGGCGTTGTTCCGCGACGCCTGGCGCGGTGATCACGGCGAACGACCGCTCCGCCGCCCGGGCACTGGGCATGGCCAGGGCAAGGGTGAACAGAACGGGCGCCAGCAAGGACCGGATCGTCGGCATGCTGGCTTCAGAAGAGGAGGCTGAGCGAGGACATGAAGCCTTCGGGGGCGTCGATGACGTTGTTCTTGCCGCCGATCCATTCAGCCTTCAGCACGATCGCGGGGGTGTAGCGGTAATTCAGGCCGGCGACCCACACGTGCGTCGTCTCGCTCTGCTGGGCTTGATGGTAGATTTCGTAGCGGCCCACGGCGTAGAGTTTTTCGGTCAGCGGAATGGCCAGTTGCCCGAACACCCCCCTTTCATCCCAGGCTTTTCCGTTATCCGAGAACCGGTAAACCCCTTCAGCACTGAACTCGTAGCGATTACGTGACCAGACGAAATCAAACCCGAGCAGCTGTTTTCTTTCGTCCAGGGCTTGTTCCTGCTCAAAGGCGACATAGGAAAAACCGACTTGCCCATCCCCCAGTACCGGATAGGCCACGTGAGCGCCCAGGGCCTCGCTGAAGGGATCCAGCTCCGGGTTGGGGCGCAGCTCGTTGCCGTTCGATGCGTACAGCGAATACTCGAGGCCCGGTGCCACATTGGGTAGCGTCCCGTTGACCATCAGGCCGGTCGCATTGGTGGGAAAGGTCCGGGTGGTGATGAGGGGACGTGAGGTCGTCCACACCAGTGGCGTGGCGTGAATGAGGTTCCAGCGGCCGATGGGGGTGAGGAATTTGCCGGCACGCAGGGTGGTGGTGTCGTTGACGGCGTAGTCAAGATACAGCCGCTCCAGCGCCAGGTAGTGGTCTTCCCCTTCCTGGCCGGCCGAATTCGACGCCACAACGTTCTCGTAATCCAGCTCGGAAAAGAATTTCCAGCGGCCTTCGCCTTGCCACCAGACAAACAGGCTCAGGTTGTCGAGGGCGACACGCGAGGGGGCATGGCGTAAATTTTCGTAGCTGGCGGTGGCATATCCGCCCAGCGAGATTCCGGTGTCCGCCACCTGCAGGCCCTCGCCCAGCCGGTAGTCGATATCGGAAAACGTGGTTTCGTCAGCGGTGGCCTGAACGCCGATGAACAGCAGGCAGAGCGTTGCGATCCCGCGCACGACCGCAACGAAGGGGTGCCGCGGATGCGGTGCCGAGCGATCCGCTGGAAAAGCATGGGGCGGCGTCATAGGGGATTTTTCATGGACTCTTACGCTCCGGTCTCATTCCAGACTTTCATTCGGCTACCATTCCGTTGTGACCATCCGCAAGACGCTACTCGTCGCCTTCCTCAGCGTTGGCCTTCTGTCCGCCATACTTCTGGCCAGCTTGGCTTTTGTCAAGGCGCGCGAGGCCGTGCAAGCGGAAATCGAACACAACCTCGCCATCCAGGCGACCGGGATTGCGGCAGACATCGACAAGATGATGTTCGAGCGGCTGCAGAACGCTGCTACCTGGAGTCGGCTCGACATCATGCAGGACATGCAGGTTCATGACGTGGACAAGCGGCTCTCGAATTTCCTGGCTGGCCTGCATGCCGGTTACAAGGATGTTTATCTCAACCTGTCCTGCGTCGATCCCCAAGGCCAAATCGTCAGCAGTAGCAACGCGGTCCAGGTTGGCCAGCGGGAGGTGAGCCGGCCGGTCTGGCTGCGCGCCCCCCTGTCCGGGGTCAACGTCGAACTCGAATCGCCGACCCAAAGTGAGGGCGGTGCTCTGGTGATGCGGGTGCCGGTGGCCTCGGCCTTTGCCAGCGGAACGCTGGGCCAATTGCAGTTGAAGCTTGACTGGTCGGAGCTGTACGACGTGCTGGACCAAGCCACCAGTGGCGGTGGCGGTCGCACCCTGGCCATCCTCGACCGCGACGGCAGGCTGATCGCGGCGTCCCGTTCGTTGCGCGAGCGCGGCCTGCTGCTTGGCAATGGGCTCGCTGACTGGCGCGAGGGAACGGCCGGCCGCGCCGTGTCGGTACGCGCAGGTGCGCCGGTGGCCGATTCCGATGTCATCGTCGGCGCCGCCAGTTCCCGCGGCTATGCCAACTTCGCCGGTTTCGGCTGGACCACGCTGATCATCCAGCCGGTGGATCAGGCGCTCGCGCCGGTACATCGCATGGCGCTCATCTTCCTCGGCTTGCTGGGCTTCATCGCGCTGCTGACCTTTTCCATGGCCATCTGGGTCAGCCGCGAGATCGCCCGTCCCATCACCGCGCTGACCGGGTTTGCCCGCGGCTATATGCGCAACAAGGTGCTGCAGGCCCCCCCGGTCGCCCATGGCGGCGAGGTGGGCGAACTGACCGAGGCGTTCGTGCAGATGGTGCGCGACATCGACCAGTCACAGCAAAATCTGGTGCGCGCCTCGAAACTGGCGGTGGTCGGTGAGATGTCCTCGGTGATCGCGCACGAGGTGAGGACGCCGCTGGGGATTCTGCGGTCATCGGCGCAGATGCTGCAGCGCGAATCCGGCATCAGCGACGAAGGCCGCGAACTGGTCGGCTTCATCGAAAGCGAAACCGAACGCCTCAATCGCCTGGTGTCGGCGATGCTCGATACTGCCCGGCCGCGTGCCCCGTCCTATGCTGCGGCAGACGTGCATGCGCTGATCGGCAACAGTATCGCCATGCTGGGCGCACAGGCCGACAAGAAGCAGGTCAGCGTGACCGCTTCGCTGCTGGCTGTTAAGCCAGTGATCGAATGCGACGCGGAACAACTGACACAAGTCCTGCTCAATCTGCTGATGAACGGCTTGCAGATACTCGGTCATGGCGGTCGCATCGAAATTTCCACCCATGATGACGAGCACACCCTGACGATCGACATGGCCGATGACGGGCCGGGCATTGATCCGGCCGAGCGGGCACGCGTGTTCGAGGCATTCTTCTTCAAGCGGGAAGGCGGTATCGGGCTGGGCCTCGCCATCGTGCAGCAGATCGTGAACGCGCACGGCGGCGAAATCGAGGCGGCAGAAAGCCGGCTGGGCGGCGCACTGTTCCGAATCCGTCTCCCACGCAAACAGACAGGGGCAACATGAACGGCAGGCAAATTCTCGTAGTGGACGACGAGCCGAAGATGCGGCGTGTGCTGGAAATCATGCTGCAGAAGATGGGACACCGGGTGCTCGGTGCCGGCAATGGCGTCGAAGCGCTGGCGCTGTTCCAGGCCAATAGTGTCGAGCTTGTCATCACCGACCTGCGCATGCCCGAAATGGACGGAATCGAACTGCTGGCTGCGCTGCGGGCTCAGGGATCGGATGTGCCGGTGATGGTGATCACCGCGCACGGCACCATTGAAACCGCAGTGGCCGCGATGAAGCACGGCGCGTGCGACTACATCCTGCGGCCGTTCGACATCGAGGTGGTGGAGCACACCGTGGCGCGCGTGCTCAACGAGGTCGAGGTGGCGCGGCAAAATGCCTTCCTGCGGCAAGAGGTCAACCGCGGCTGGGATGCCTTCATCGGCACCAGCCAGCCGATGCAGGCCGTGTATGAACTGATCCAGCGCGTGGGGCCGAGCAAGGCCTCGGTACTGATCACTGGTGAGACGGGCACCGGCAAGGAATTGGCGGCGCGGGCGGTGCACAATGCGTCGCCGCGCAAGGACAAGCTTTTTGTTCCGATCAATTGCGCAGCGATTCCGGCAGAGATCCTCGAAAGCGAATTGTTTGGCTACGAAAAAGGCGCATTCACGGGGGCGGTCAAGGAGCGCATCGGAAAATTCGAACTGGCCGATGGCGGCACGATCTTCCTCGATGAGTTGACCGAAATGCCCATGGCCCTGCAGGCGAAGCTGCTTCGGGTTCTGCAGGAAAACACCATTGAGCGCCTGGGCGGCAACCGCGTGATCAACCTCGACATACGCGTCATCGCTGCCACCAACCGTGATCCACTGGCAGGCGTTAGGGAGGGCAAACTACGCGAAGACCTGTACTACCGGGTCAACGTTTTTTCGATTGAGTTGCCGCCGCTGCGCAAGCGGAAGGAAGACATCGCAGGCCTGGTCGAACACTTTATTGCCAAGCATGGGCATTCGACGGCCGATACAAAACTGACCCCGGGGGCGCTCAAGCGACTTGAGGAATACGCTTGGCCCGGAAACGTCCGTGAACTTGAAAACATGGTTGAGCGGGCGCTCATCCTGAGTGGGGGCGGACTGCTGAAAGAGGCGCATTTTCTGCTCGAACCCAAACCGGCTGAAGTCATGCTCAAGACATTCACTTCGCCGGCCGAAGGATCGAAAACAACGCCCCCGTTGAACCAGGCCATTGAAGATCTCGAAGCACGCCTGATCGATGAAGCGCTGACCCAGGCGGAAGGCAACAAGGCCAAGGCCGCCGCGCTGCTGGATATCAGCGAAAGAACGCTCTGGTACAAAATGAAAAAGCACCGTCCCGACCAGACTTCCTCCTGAGTGCTCCCCCCCAGGTCTAGAAGCCCGAAGATCGTTGACGCTTCCCTGCCGATGCAATTTCATGGGCTGATTGTTGTACATGAGTGTGTTTGCCCAAATACCCGCTCATGTATCGGTTGACCAGGCCGCCTGGTCTATCCAGGCTGCAGTTTGCTGCTTGCCGTGTATCGCCGACACGGGCAAGGATTTGCCACTTTTCCAGCACGACAACGCCTCGCGTTTGCCCGCTCCCGTTATCACAAACCACACCTGCTGACTGCGGCTCAATCGAGCGGCCGACAGGCTGACGCGTTCGGGAGGCGGCTTCGGTGCATCGTGAATGGCCAGCACGTCCGCGCCGTTCCAATCGTGACAGGGAAACAGGCTGGCAGTATGGCCGTCCTCACCCATGCCGAGCAGCACCAGGTCGAAATCAGCCACCCCAGCCAGCCATGCGCCATACGAATCAGCCGCAACGTGCGAGCCCAGCTCAGCCGGAATCGGCCGCCGGTTTTCCGGCGGAATGGTAGACGTCGCCAGCCAGGCGGCTTCGATTACCCAACTGTTGCGTTCGGGGTGGTCGACGGGTAAACAGCGCTCGTCGCCATACCAGACATGCCAGCGCGCATCGCCCGCCTGCTGACTGGCCAGCGCCCGGTACAGCGCGAGCGGCGTGGTGCCGCCCGCCAGCACCAGATGAAACACGCCGCGCGCCGCAATCGCGGAGGCCGCTTCGGCACACAGTGCGGCGCTCAACTCGGCCACCAACGCATTGGCGTCGGCAAACACATGCCAGGCCGGCAAGCTCACAGCTCGTTGCGCCAGGTCTGGTCGTCGTTGTCGAACAGACGGTTGGAATCCGCCGGGCCCCAGCTGCCGGCCGCATAGGTGGGGATGTAGTCGCGCTCGACCGTCCAGTGCTTGAGGATCGGATCGACCACCCGCCACGCCCACTCGACTTCGTCAAAGCGCAAAAACAGCGAGCGGTCGCCTTCGATCACGTCGAGCAGCAGGGTTTCGTAGGCGTCGAGCGTTTCCTCGTCGGTTTTCAGGAAGCTCGCATTCATCTGCATCATGCGGGTATCCATGTCGAGACCCGGCTGCTTGACGTGGATTTCCATGCGCATCGATTCGTCCGGCTGGATCGACAGCAGTATCCAGTTGGGCTCGATCGATTCGAGCGGGGTTTCGCGGAACAGCTGCTGCGGCGGATGGCGAAAGCGGATCGCGATCATCGAAGTCTGGTGCTTCATGCGCTTGCCGGTGCGCAGGTAGAACGGCACCCCGCGCCAGCGCCAGTTGTCGATATAGAACTTGGCAGCGACATAGGTTTCGGTGATGGAGTTGGGCTCGACGTTTTCTTCTTCCTGGTAGCCCAGCACTGCCTTGCCTTCGACATTGCCGCGCGCGTATTGCGCCCGGATCGCGTGCGCGTGCACCGCGCGCTTGGCGATGGGACGGATCGAGCGCAGCACTTTCACTTTTTCGTCGCGCAGCGCGTCAGCTTCCAGCGCGGGCGGCGGTTCCATCGCCACTACGGTGAGCAACTGCATCAGGTGGTTCTGCAGCATGTCGCGCAGCGCGCCGGCACGGTCGTAATAGTCAGCACGCTTTTCGATGCCGATGGATTCGGCCACGGTGATCTGCACGTGGTCAATGAAATTGCGGTTCCACAGCGGCTCGATCAGGGTGTTGGCGAAGCGGAACACCAGCAGGTTCTGCACCGTTTCCTTGCCCAGAAAGTGGTCGATACGATAGACCTGCTCCTCGCCGAAGTTCTGGTGCAGCAACTGGTTCAGCACGCGTGCCGATTCGATGTCCTCGCCGAAGGGTTTCTCGATCACCACCCGGTTCAGCCCGCGCGGCCTGTTGAGGCCAACCGCTTCGAGGTTGTGGATGACGGCGGAAAACTCGGCCGGCTTGATCGCCAGGTAAAACACCGTGCTGGAGCAGGCCGACTCCGGCGGCAGGCGGTCGGCCAGCGCCTGGTACGACGCGACATTGTTGAGGTCGCCCTGCTGATAGCGGAAGCGCGCAATGAAGCGCTGGAATACCGGCGTATCGAGACTACCCTTGACCTTGCTGCCCAGCACCTCGCGCATGTGGGCACGCCATTCTTCATCGCTCCAGGGGCGCCGCGCGAACGCCACGATGCTCAGCGATTCGGACAGCCGCGCGGCGACTTCCAGGTGGTACAGCGCGGGCAACAGTTTGTTGCTGGCGAGGTTGCCAGTGGCGCCAAAAATGACGAACGTGCACGGCAACATGACTTCGTGATCAACACTCATGTGGACTCTTCCTTGATTGCATGGCCGCCAAAGCCCTGGCGCATTTTGGCGAGCATTTTGGCTGCGTAATCGTTCTTGCCCTGGGTGGCAAAGCGCATCATCAGCGACAGCGACATGACCGGCGTCGGCACGCCCTGCTCAACCGACTCAAGCACGGTCCAGCGGCCCTCGCCCGAATCCGACACATAGGGCTCGATGGTGTCGAGCGCCTGGTCCTTGGCCAGAAAGTCCGCCGACAGATCCAGCAGCCAGGAGCGCACCACGCTGCCGTGCCGCCACAACTCGGCGATGTCGCTCATGTCGAGATCGAAATCCGACTTGCCTTTCATCAGCGCAAAGCCTTCGGCGAACGCCTGCATCATGCCGTACTCGATACCGTTGTGAACCATCTTCACGAAGTGTCCCGAGCCGACCGGCCCGGTGTGCAGCCAGCCGCTGGTGGGGGTCGGCGCGAACGCTTCCATGTAGGGTTTAAGCCGGGCCGAGGCAGCGTCGCTGCCGCCGAACATGATGCAGTAGCCGTTATCCAGTCCCCACACCCCGCCCGAGACGCCGGCATCGGCATAGTCGATCTGCTTTGCCGCCATCAATTCGGCTCGGCGCTGGTCGTCCTTGTAATAGGCATTGGCGCCATCGACCACCAGATCGCCCGCGCTCAGCAACGGGGTAAGTGCGGCCAGTGCAGCTTCGGTGGCCTCGCCTGCGGGCAGCATCAGCCAGACGATGCGCGGGGTCTGCAATGCCGCAACCAGCTCGGGCAGGCTGGCGCAGGCGAGGTGCCCGGTCTCGGCAGCGATGGCTTCACTGACGTCGTGACTGCGATTGTGGATGGCAATCTTGAGGCCCTTGCGCGCCAGACGCCGCGCCATGTTTCCACCCATGCGACCCAACCCGATAATTCCAAATTCCATTTTGACTCCTCGTTGAAGCTAGGTAGCTACCTGCATGGCGCAACAATCGTGCCAACAGCCAACTCGTTAAAAGACGCGTGTTTGAAGCGCGATGAAGATAAACCGTGCACCTGTCAGGGGCACCATGCACCGGATCAGGCCAGCAAGCCCGGAAACAGTGTGCCAAGCCCGGTCGCGATCATTTCAATGGAAATGGCCGCGATGATCAAGCCCATCAGCCGCGTGACCACATGGATGCCGGTCTTGCCGAACCGCCGCGCAATCGCCGGTGCTGCGCGAAACGACAGCCACACCGACAACGCCACCAACGCCACCGGAATCAGCAAGGCCACCTGTTGCATCCAGTTTCCATGCGTCGCCCCCGCCGCCACGATCACATGCGTAATGGCGCCGGGGCCTGCCAGTAAAGGGATACCCAGAGGTACCACGCCGACCGCATCGCGCTCCTCGGCCTCCACGGCCTCGTCGCGCGTTTGCCGTTGCGGGCTGACGTGCGCCTGCACCATCGACAAGGCCAGCAGAAGCAGCAACAAGCCGCCGGCAACCGAGAAGGCCGCCAGGCGGATGCCGAAGAAACCGAGAATGGGTTCACCGAGAAAAGCGAACAGGGTCAGCACCCCCAGCACAGTGAAGGCCGCAATGCGCGCTGCCGATCGGCTTTGCGCCTGAGAGTATCCCTGGGTAGCGACGAGAAAAAGCGGAATGACGCCGACCGGGTCGACGATGGCGAACAGGGCGAGCGCGGCTTTGACGAGTTCAGCGATATCCATGCCGTGCATCATAGCCGCACGGCATGTGGCTTATTCGATTCGCGTGAAGACCAGATCCCACACCCCGTGCCCGAGTCGGATGCCACGCTGCTCGAACTTGGTGAGCGGGCGCGTCGCGGGACGCGGCGCGTAATCGGCCACGGTGTTCGCCAGCAGCGGCTCGGCAGCGAGCACGGCGAGCATTTGCTCGGCGTAGTCCTGCCAGTCGGTTGCCAGATGGAGGTAGCCGCCTGGCCGGATGCGACTGGCCAGCAAGGCGACCAGCGGCGCCTGGATCAGGCGCCGCTTGTGATGGCGCTTCTTGTGCCAGGGATCGGGGAAGAAAATATGGATGCCCGCGAGGCTGTCTGGAGCAAGCATGCGCGTCAGCACCTCGACGGCGTCGTGCTGGATCACCCGCACATTGGTCAGGCCCCGCTCGCCCACCTGTTTCAGCAGCGCGCCCACACCGGGCGTATGAACTTCGACCCCGAGGTAATCGTTTTCGGGATGGGCCGCCGCAATCTCGGCCAACCCCTCGCCCATGCCAAAGCCGATCTCCAGGATACGTGGAGCAATCCTTCCAAATGCCGCATCAAGATCGAGCAAGCCAGGCTGGAAAGCCACCATGCACTGCGGCCCGATTTCGGCCAGCGCACGCGCCTGCCCGGGGCCGACACGCCCGGCACGCAGCACATAGGAGCGGATGCGCGGATGCGCGCCAGATGCGTCCGTCATCACTTATTTGTTGCCTGCGCTTTTATTATCGGTAATGAGGCCGCTGGTCGGCGAACTCGGGCTGGCCTGGTAGATTTTCTTCGGCATGCGACCCGCCAGAAAGGCCTCGCGCCCGGCCTCCACTGCCTTCTTCATCGCCGACGCCATCAGCACCGGATTGCCTGCACCCGCGATGGCCGTATTCATCAGCACCGCGTCACACCCCAGCTCCATCGCGATGGTCGCATCGCTGGCAGTGCCCACCCCGGCGTCCACAATCACCGGCACCGACAGGCGGTCGATGATGATCTGCAGATTCCACGGATTGAGGATGCCCATGCCGGAACCGATCAGGCTCGCCAGCGGCATCACCGCGACGCAACCGATGTCTTCCAGCTGCTTGGCGGCGATCGGATCGTCCGAGGTGTAGACCATCACCTGAAAACCGTCCTTCACCAGCACCTCGGCGGCCTTGATCGTTTCGGCCACATTCGGATACAGCGAGGCGGGGTCGCCCAGCACTTCGAGCTTGACCAGGCTGTGGCCATCCAGCAGTTCACGTGCCAGCCGCAAGGTACGGATCGCATCGTCAGCCGTATAGCAGCCGGCAGTATTCGGCAGATAGGTGTATTTCGACGGTGGCAGCGCATCGAGCAGGCTGGGCTGGCTCGCATCCTGGCCGATGTTGGTGCGGCGGATGGCGACCGTGACGATTTCCGCACCCGAGGCTTCGACCGCGAGACGGGTCTGTTCAAAGTCCTGATATTTCCCGGTGCCCACCAGCAGGCGGGAGGAATAGGATTGTCCAGCAATGACGAGAGGGCTCATATATTCAAGTAAAGCGTAAGGTGTGAAAACTAAAGTGCGATGGGCTAGGCCGGGGTATCGCCCCTGACGCCTCAGCCACGTCAGCCGCCGCCGACTGCGACGACGATCTCCAGGCGATCGCCGCTGACAAGCGACGTGCTGGCATGCTGGCTGCGTGGCACGATTTCGCCATTTTTTTCGATCGCGATGCGTTTGCCCGCCAGGTCCAGCGATTCGATCAGTTGACTCAGGGTGAGCGAAGCAGGAAAGCGGCGCGGCTCGCCGTTGATATGAAGTTCAATCACAGGACACTTCTTCTATCCGGGGGACGTGAGTTTCAGTAGAATGCCGGATTCTACCCTGAAGCACCCAACAGGACAGAAGCTGCATCCCTGCCGTGCGGGCGTCGTATAGTGGCATTACCTGAGCTTCCCAAGCTCATGAGGAGGGTTCGATTCCCTTCGCCCGCTCCAAATCGCGGCATCAAAATGCCCTGCCTATCTGCCGCCGTTCAATTTTCCACCCGATTCAGCCGTTAACTGACGGCCATGCCTACCTCGCTCGACCCTGCTTCTGCCGTTGCGCTGCTCCACGAAGTGGAGTCACGCATGGCGATTGCGCTGGAAAATTTTTTCCAGCGCAATCGCGAGGAAATCCAGGACACCATCCTGCGCGCCATTGCCACCCAGATCACGCCAACCATGCTGGCCGCCGGGCAAACCTCGCTGGACTGGATCAATGCCTATCCGGACACTCTGTCGACAGCCTTTGCCGAACAGTTTCGCCAGCAACTCGACCAAGCCAAAACCTTTGAACAGCGAACCAGCAGCCAGTCGGCCCCCCTGCAACTGGTGGATGACGACGTGTTGGGGCGACAGCTGGCAGAAGACAAAATCGCCGCCCAGCTGACGGACAGTCTGCGTCCCGAGTTGCTGCTGCTGTTCAGCCGGCTGCAGTCCTTGATGAAAGCCGCCCAGCGCGAACCCGGTCATACCCGGATGTTTGGCCCGCCACCCCTCATCCACGCGCTCTCGCGCGCTCTCGACACGCTGGACTTGACCCCGCTGAGCGGCACCTTGCTGATGCAAAGCACGGTCAGCCCGCTATGCGATACGCTGAAGCACACATACAACGCGCTCGATCAGTTTCTGAAAGAACAGGGAATCGAAGAAAGCACCACCGTTCGCGCCCTGCCAGCTCCCAAACCGCGGCGCACCGAATCAGCCATCGGCGAGGATATTCTCGCGCACATCCAGTCGGTCGCGGCACAAAGACCGGCCGACCAATCGACTGCTGCGCACCCATCGGCCACCGGAGGCAGCCTGTCGTCCGGCGCCAGTGAGCGGCCAGGTGTCCTGCCAAGCTTTATCGACAGTCTTGCCCGTTGGCAAAGCCAGGCGAGTCCCGCTACAGGCGCCATCGTATCCGCGCCCTCCGCCCAACTGTTGCGACAGCTGCAGCAAAGCGCCCGCCAAACCGATGCGGGAAGCTTCGATCTCGCGGTACTGGATGCGCTGGCAGGTCTGTTCGAGTTCATCCTGGGCGATCCGGATGTTTCGGCACGCTATAAAGCTGCGATTGCGCAACTGCAAATCCCGACCCTGCGCGTCGCCCTTGAGTCGCCGTCGTTTTTCAACGACGACCACCACCCGGCACGCCAACTGATCGACCTGCTTGGCCAGTTTTCACGACGCTTCCCCGACACGCACCCGGCCAACGCCGATGCCCTGCAACAGGTCGAGGCTGCTTGCGCGCACATCGCAGACTCTCCGTTGCGCCCAACTGAGGCATTCGAGCAGACACTGCGCGAACTCGGGACCTGGCTGAAAGACGAAACCACCCGCGCAGAAGTCGAGCTGAAGTCTGAAGTCGCCCATCTGCAACAAATCGAAAGACAGGAGCTGGGCACCCTGCTGGCGCTGCAAAACCTGCACGATCTCACTGCGCGTTTCCCCGCCCCCGAAGCCGTGTTGCGGCGGCTGGAAGCGGCCTGGATTCCCTACATGGCTTCGCTGTATGTGGCCGAATCCGGCGAGGGGGCCAGCTGGCGCGACGCCTGTTCCACCCTGCTGCAGTTGTTTCAAAGCCTGCAGGCACCGCCGCCAGAAGCAAGGGAAGCCCGCTTGCGTTCCATCCCCGCCATCAGTTCTGCACTGCGCCACGGGCTGCAGGCGCAAGGCGCCGATTCCGCGCAGCTCAAAAACTTTTTCAGCGCCATCACCACCGCTCAGGAGTGCTGGATTCGTCCGGATGTCAGCCAGCCGGCCAGCGTAGTCGACACGTTCGTGCCCCAGCCCATTTCGCAGGGCGAAGTAGAATCGCTCGCGCGGCACCTGGCGCCCCCCGCTCCGGATGACCCTGCCCTGCTGCAAGCCGAACAACTGCTCGAAGGCGACTGGGTGGATTTCGACCCTCCCTACGAAGGCCTGGCAACGGCGCGTGTGGCCTGGGTAGGGGTACATGGCTACCTGCTGTTTTGCGACGATGCCGAGGAACAGCGCTTCTCGCTCGACTGTACCCAGCTCGCAGCCGAAATTCGTGCCGGCCGCGCACGCATTCCGGAGCAATCGCTTACACGGAAAGCCATGCTGCGTCTCAAATCGCATTTGCTGGACAGCGCCGCGTAAATTTTTTTCCTGCAGCCCCTCAAGTTCCCCTGAAAGACGTCGATAGATCAGCTATGCGATGTTGCGTCTGTTTCACAGGCGTACGCGCTGATCACCGAACAGGGCAAACCCGCCGCGAGACGGGGACGCAAAGTTTCCGGTCTCGATCACTCAGATCGAGATAGCGGGACTGCCGGTAGCACTCCGGTTTGACACCCTTCCCTCGTTCCCTGATTGGCGCATCGCACACGCAGCGAGGTGAAACCATGGAGCGCGAAATGTCTGAAAACTCAGTCGTAGTTAATCTCAATCAATTCGACCGTTCACGCCGCTCCTCGTCGGGAGCCCAAGTCTCTGCCGAGACCCTGACCATGCTGAACGACTGCCGCGACCAATTGATCGAGGGTGCGACCCGCACCCTGACCCATCAGATGGAAGCCATGGAAGGCACGCTACTGGCGATGGCCGACCGCGCGCCCCTGCTCGATACACGCAACGTCTATTACGGTGCCCAGGGCATCCTCAACAAGCAGGCGAACGAATTGCTGAGTGCCTGCAAGGACGCGTATTGCCAGGGATTCAGCAAATTCACCCTGGGTCGCGAAAAGCCCGCCACACTCGAACTCTCCGAACTCTCCCTGGTAGGCGACCAGGATTTTGAGCTCACACTGGCCGTCGACAAGGCCACCTCGCGTCTGCGCTTCAATTGCGCCGAAGAACTGGTTGCCCTGGATGCGCGCATCGCCCATCTGGTGGCACGCCCGAACCTGGGCGAGAACGACAATCCCCTGGGGCCGCGCGCACTGTGCGAGGCGCTGCTGGACGGCATCACCCAGATGAATGTGTCGCAGGAAATCAAGATCGTGCTGATGAATCAGTTCAATCTGGTGCTCACGACCGAGCTTGCGGGCATTTACCAGGCCATCAACCGTTACCTGGTGATCCACGCCGTCCTCCCAGACCTGAAGGCCGGCACCAAGGCACGCGCGCAGAGCCAGCCTTCGTCTGCCGCTGGCGCCGCTCAAGCGGCGGCTGGCGGTGACATGTTCAACCTGTTTGAACAGCTCGCCGGTGGCGGCAAAGGCACAGGCGGATCCGGCGCGGGCGCCACAGGTGGAGGCGGATTTTCGGGTGCCGCGGGCGGGGGAGGCTTTAGCCTTCTCGACTCGCTCAGTCAGCTGCAGCTCGGTGCCATGAGGCTTCCTGACGGCGGCAGCTTCGAATTGCCGATTCTGGAAGCGGCCTCCATCCAGAACGTGCTGCGCAGTCTGCAGCAAAGTCCGGTCATGCAATCGGCCAGCCCGCTCGACGCCGTGCTGGTGGATGCCGTCGCCATGCTGTTCGACGTGGTGTTCGACGAGGCCGCGATCCCCGACCGGCTGAAAGCGCAAATCGCACGGCTGCAGATTCCGGTGCTGAAGGCGGCCATGCTGGATCGCAATTTCTTCTCGGAACAAAACCATCCGGTGCGGCGCATGCTGGACGCCATCGCCACCCTGTCGATCCATCTGCCCGAAAACGAAGCCGGCAATGCCCGCCTCGAAGCCATTTCAAGCATCGTCAGCCGGGTGCTCGACACCTTCGAGCAGGACATTGCCGTGTTCGACTCTGCCGCTGCCGAACTGGAAGCGATGGGCGCAACACTGGAAGAAAGCCTGGAGGAAACGGTCGATGTCGGCCTGCAGCAGGATATCGCCCAGATCAAACAGGCCGAACGTGCCGAACTCGCGCCGGTCATCGTGCACGATTTCATCAATCGCGCACTCAAGGACCAGACGGTGCCGGAAGCCGTGCGCGAATTCCTGCGGCGCGACTGGTCGCGACTGCTCACCACGGACTACATCGAAGAAGGCGAGCAAGGTGCGCACTTCAGCAGCAGCGTCGAGACCATGCGTGAACTGGTCTGGAGCGTGCAATCCAAAGCAGATATGGATGCCCGCCTGATGCTGGTACGCATACTGCCGGGCCTGTTGAAACGCCTGCGCGAAGGCACGACCAAAATCAACTTTCCGGCCAAGCTGGCAGACCGTTTCTACGCCACGCTGGTGATCCTGCATGCCAACGCGGTGCGCCCCAACACCCAGCCCGTACCGCTGCCGGAGGCGACACCGGCAGAAGTCGTGGAAGAGGTCGCAGCCATCGAACAGTTCGAGGCCGAAAACGCCGTTGCCGAAGCACCCGTAGCAACGGTGACCGAACCCGAACCGGCCGCCCCCGAGTACGAAGACCTGTTCAGCCTGCGCGCCCGCTCGCTCAACAAAGGCGACTGGGTGGAGTTTCATTATGAAGACGGCACCATCCGCTGGGCGCGACTGGGCTGGGTCAGCGGCGTCAAGAACACCTATCTGTTCTCGGATCAGGATGGCCTGAACAGCTTCTCCATCGGCCTGCACCGTCTGGCCGACAAGCTCCGGCGTGGCGAGGCAGTCCTGGTCGAGCGCAAGTCCATTACCGAGTCCGCCTTCGGCAAACTGATGAACCTGTTCCGCCAGAAACTCGGTCACGCCTGATCGCTCCCCCACATGCCTGGGCATGTGGGGGAGTGTTACCCTGCCCGGGTGAAATCATTTGCTTCCCGCGTCATCCACTGGCAACACCGCAACGGTCGTCATACCCTGCCGTGGCAGGGCAGTCGCGACCCCTACCGCATCTGGCTGTCCGAAATCATGCTGCAGCAGACCCAGGTTGCCACCGTCATTCCCTATTTCGAACGATTTGTCGCGCGCTTTCCCAGTCTGCCCCAACTCGCCGCGGCCGACGAGGACGATGTGCTCGCACTGTGGAGCGGGCTCGGCTATTACAGCCGCGCCCGCAATCTGCACGCTGCCGCAGGATTAATCATCGAGCAGCATGCCGGCGTGTTTCCGGACACGCCGGAACAGATCGCCCGACTGCCCGGTGTCGGGCGCTCCACCGCTGCTGCGATCGCAGCGCTGGCGCTTGGGCAGCCTTGCGCGATTCTCGATGGCAATGTCAAACGCGTCCTGGCGCGCCATGGCGGAATAGCGGGCTGGCCCGGCGACAAAAAAATAGAGACCGCCTTGTGGCAACTGGCCGAGGCGCTGTTGCCGACCGGCACGCTGCACGGCGCGGGGGACATCGAAGCCTACACCCAGGGCATGATGGATCTGGGCGCGCTCGTCTGCACCCGCAGCCAGCCGAACTGCGCCGCCTGCCCGCTCAATGCCGACTGTGTCGCCCGCATGCAGGGCCGCACCGCCGAACTGCCTGCGCCGCGTCCCAAAAAACAATTGCCCGAGAAGCAGGTGCAAATGCTGCTGCTGCTCGATCGCGGTGAGCTGCTGCTGGAAAAGCGTCCTGCACGGGGCATCTGGGGCGGCATGTGGAGTCTGCCCGAGCTTACGGTCGACGATGACCCTGGCCGGCACTGCCAGGAGCGCTACGGCGTGGCCGCCCGATCGCAAAGGGTCTTGCCGAAACTGAGCCACAGCTTCACGCACTTCAAGCTGCATATCCAGCCGGTGCAACTGCATCTCGCGTCCCGCCTCACCACCGCACCCGGCCAGCTCTGGCTGTCTCCGGCCGATGCGCTGGATGCCGCCCTGCCCTCGCCCATACGCAAACTTGTCGCACAACTGATGAATGATTGAGTGCGATGTACTGACTGTTTCGCTGACTCCATGCTATAAATCGCGGAGCTCATCACCTGCCCAGCCACTCCTTGTGACCTTTGTACGAATTGCATCCTGTTGGCTGATTGGACTGACCCTGCTGACAAGCCCACTGGCTGTCATGGCCGATGTCATCGTCAACCCGAGTGTCAGCGTGAACAGCATCAGCGCATCCAGCCTGCGCAACATCTACACCCTGCGCCAGACCAACTGGCCCGGCGGCCAGACGATTGTGGTGTTCGTGTTGCCGGACAACCACCCCGCACATGAAACCTTTACCAAGGAAAGACTCGGCGTCTACCCCTACCGGTTGCGCCAGATCTGGGACCGCCTCAGCTACAGCGGCATGGCCAGCGCGCCGATAGAGGTCAAGGACGAAACTGAACTGCGCGCACGCGTACGCGCCACACCCGGAGCAATTGGATATATAACCAAGGACGCAAGCAAGGACACACGCCATGACGGCATCAAGACGCTCACGCTGGAGTAGCCTGCTGCTGGCAGGCTTGCTGGAGGCAACCGCCGTCCATGCAGACGGCCTCGCCGATACGCGTTTCCGCATCCAGGGGTTTGCTGCGCAGACGCTCATCAGCAGCACCAACAATAATTTTTTTGGCGAAAGCCGCGACGCCATCAGCACCGATTTCACCGAAATCGGGCTGCAAGCTTTCTGGTTGCCGGTCGAATCACTGCAGCTGTCCGGCCAGATCTTGTACCGCGAAGCAGGCGAGGGGGACGAGGAAGGCCTGCGCCTGGATTACGCCCAGGCCGACTGGCGGTTTTACCAGAGCGAAACCACCCAGCTCGGCATCAAGCTTGGCAAGGTCAAGGTGCCGTACGGCCTTTACAACGAAACGCGCGATGTCCCGTTTACCCGTCCCAGCATTCTGTTGCCACAAGCCATTTATCTGGATAGCAGCCGCAGTGTGCTGATCGCCGCACCGGGCGCCATTTTCCACGCCAGTGCGATCGGTGCGCAGGGCACGCTCGATTTCACGCTGGGCTGGGCGCAACCCGACTTCGACAGCGAAGCGGTGGAGTACGTCTTCCTGGGCAGAAACCGGCCGGGTGCGCTGGAAGGCTCCTCTGCGTTCAGCAGCAGTCTGCGCTGGGAGGCTCCGACCGACACCACGCTGATGCTGACCTACGTCGACGCCCACGCCGACTACGAACCCGGCACGCCGGACACCCTGGGCGCGGGCGAGATCCATTTCCGCAATCTGCTGTTGTCCTTCCAGCAGCGATTCGACACCGTGACGCTGACTGCCGAGTATGGCCAGCCGCGCACCGACCGCTCCGATTTCGGCCCGACCTTTCCCGATGGCGGGCGCGACTCGATCACGCGTTACGTGCAGGGCGAATGGCGCTTCCATCCCGAATGGGAAGTGGTGCTGCGCAACGAGGTCAACTACCGCGACAGGACGGACAAAACCGGCAGGAAACTGCAGGCGGCTACCGGCTTGCCGGCGCATTCCATGTACAGCGACGACTGGGTAATCGGCTTGCGCTGGGATGTCACGCCCAATTTCATGCTGCGCGCGGAGTACCACCACGTCGACGGCACCAGCTGGGTACCGGGGCTGGACAACCCGAATATTTTCGCCACCGAACAGCGCTGGAACATGGGTTTGCTGCAAGCAGCCTACCGATTCTGACACCATGTTCATCCCTCGCTTCGTCAGCCTGAAATGGAAGCTGCTGCTGCCGCTCACGCTGGCCATGGCAGCTGGCACCATCGCGCTCACCTGGGTGAACGACGCCAATCTGCGCAACACCGTTGAACAGAGCCGGCGTGACGACGCCATGCGCAACGAGGCGCTGCTGCGCTTTCTGATCCAGCAGAATGAACGCCAGTTGCTGGATGCGGGCACCGCGCTGGCCGACTTTCTGGTGGTCGGCAGCACGGGCTCGCTCGAACTGGACTCTGCCGCCTTCCTGCAACCCTACTGGGATCAGCTCAGTCTGAACCAGGGATTTGAAAGCCTGCGACTTTACGATGTCAGCCAGGATCTGGTCATCGGTTTTGGCAACGTGCCCGCGGCTGACCGCCAGATTCGCGCCAAACTGGCTGAAGTGCTGCGTCAGGAGCGCCCGTCCAGCGCCTTGCATTGCAACGAAAGCTGCCTGTTCGTCGGCATGGTGCCGGTGCTGCGCCAGGGCGTCACCGCCGGGGCTGTGGTGGTCACCATGGATCTTTCGGGATTGCTGAGCGCCTTCGCCCAGAGCAGCGGGCGTGATCTCGCGGTTGCGATCGACCGTGCGGGAACGCCCCACGTGCTGAGCGCCACCACGCCGCTGCTCAAAACGCTGCTCGGCACGATCGACTTCACCCCTTACCCGCAGCTTCCGCACATCGAATCAGCCATCAGCCACAACGACCGCAAGACCTACGAATGGCAGAAGCTGCAGCCGCTGGATGCCGCAGCCAACACGCCTTACTTCATTGCACGCAAGGATGTCACTGCGGACGAACAGGCTATCAAGCGCGTGTTCATGAGCAACCTGTTCACCGGCATCGGCGTATTCGTACTCGCCGAAGTCGCACTCCTGGTGGCGCTGATCTGGTTCATGCGACGCATGAACCGCGTCAGCTCCTGCCTGCCTCTGCTCGGCCAGGGACACTGGCAGCAGGTCCGCCAGTATCTGCGCATCCCCGACAAGGAACCGCGCGACGAAATATCCACGCTGAAGGATGCTGCGCTATCGCTCGCGGGCCAGCTTGAAACCCTGGATACCGCCACACGCAACCAGCAAAACGACCTCGGCAAACTGGTGGATACCCTGTCGCACGAGCGCGATTTCATCACCGGCCTGCTCGACACCGCCCAGGCGCTGATCCTGACCCAGGACCAGCGCGGCGTGATCCGCATGGCCAACCATTACTGCGAAAACCTCACTGGCCTCACGGAAAACCAGCTGATCGGCAAGGATTACTTCGATCTGATGATTGCCCAGCAGGAGCGCCAGGAATGGCGTTCCCGCCTGCTGACGCATTTCACCCGCGACCTGACGCCGCTGCGGTTTGAAGCGCCGCTGGTCACTGCGGACGGCCTGCGCAACATCACCTGGGTGCATTCCCTGATCGGACAGGCCAGCGGTAGCGACCCCCTCGTCCTGTCGGTTGGCCTCGATCTGACCGAGCTGAAGAGCGCACAGGCGCGCGCCAGCTATTTGTCCGATTACGACACCCTCACCGGCCTGTACAACCGCCAGGGCTTCCAGCGCCGTCTGGACCAGATTCTGCCCGGCGCACAAGGCGGCGCACTGTTGCTGATCGACCTCGACGATTTCAAGGCCATCAACGACCTGGCTGGCCACAGCGCAGGGGATGCGGTGATCCAGCGCATGGCCGAACGGCTGCGCGAACTCAAGCCCGAACCGCGTCTGGCTGCGCGTCTGGGCGGCGACGAATTCGCGCTGTTTTTCGATCCCATGCCCGACGCGTCCCTGCTGCAAACGGCCCGCCTGCTGTGCAAGGGCGAGCTGAAGCAGCATATCGCCACAGCCTGCATCGGCATCACCACACTGCAGCCGAATGGAACAGGCGCCAACACAGAATCCCTGATGGGACAAGCCGACCTCGCCCTGTCGCAGGCGCGCAGCAAAGGCCGCAGCAACTGGCATTTGTACAACCCCAAGGACGGCATCCGCGAAAATCTGCTCGACCGCACCGAACAGCTCGCCCTGATAACAGACGCCCTGCAGAACGACCGGCTGGAGCTCTACCTGCAGCCCATCATCGAGGTACGAACCGGCCGGCCGGCTCACTACGAAGCGCTGTTGCGCGTCCACACGGCGGACGGCCAGACGCTGCCGCCCGCCCCGCTGATTGCCGCAGCCGAAGCTTCCGGGTTGATCCGCGAAATCGACCTGTGGGTGCTGCAGCACGTCATCGAACTGATCGCCCGCTGGCCCGGGCTGCATCTGGCCGCCAACCTGTCCGCGCGCAGCCTCGACAACCCCGAGCTGCCCGCCCTGCTGCACAATTTGCTGCAGAAAAATCAGGTCGATCCGCAACAGTTGACTCTGGAAATCACCGAAACCGCTGCGCTCGACCAGCTTGCCCATGCCGAGGTCCTGCTCAGCGGCATCCGGGCGCTCGGCTGCAAGCTGGCGCTCGATGACTTTGGCGTCGGCTTCTCGACCTTCCAGTACCTGAAGCACCTGCCGGTGGATTTCGTCAAGATCGACGGCTCCTTCATCCGCACCCTCGATCAAAGCGAGGACGACCAGCTGTTCGTCAAGGCCCTGGTCGAGGCGATCCACGGCTACGGCAAGCAGGCGGTGGCGGAATATGTCGAGAACGAGGCCATTCTCAAACGTGTCAGCGCACTGGGAATCGATTTCGCCCAGGGTTACCATTTCGGCCGCCCGCAACCGGTTGAAATCGTGCTTGGCGACAGCCCTCCATCAGTGCCCTAGCCGATTAAGCGCGCAGTGCTATACATAGGGTCGTAGCCTCTGAATCAAGGAGTTGCCATGACTGCATCCCCGAACACCAACAACTCAGCCCTTTTCGATTCCAGCGGTTTCCTGATCGACCCGAACGTATGGAGCATCACCTTGGCTGATCGCATTGCCCAGGCCGATGGCCTGGGCGAACTGAACGACCTGCAGATCGGCCTGCTGCATGCCCTGCGCGACGAGTATGCCAAGCACGGCTGCGTCACCGCACTCAGCCACGTCTGCCATCTCACCGGACAAAGTGCTGACTGCATGCAACACCTGTTTCCCAACCCGCGCATCGCTTGGCGCGTGGCCGGCCTGCCCGATCCCGGCGAGGAGGCTCGCGCTTACCTGTAAGCCTTACCTGCAAGCTGCATCACGCTCCACGCTTCGCGTCGCAAAGATTCCGGTAAAATCCGGATTTCCCTTTGTTACGAGAACACCACCATGTCCATGGCCGACCGCGACGGCGTCATCTGGTACGACGGCAAGCTTGTCCCCTGGCGCGAAGCCACCACCCACGTCCTCACCCACACCCTGCACTACGGCATGGGAGTATTTGAAGGCGTGCGCGCATACAAGGCCGAACAGGGCACAGCGATTTTCCGCCTGCAGGAGCACACCGACCGGCTGTTCCGCTCTGCCCACATCCTCGGCATGAAACTGCCCTACGACAAAGCCACGATCTCCGAAGCGCAACGCACCGTCGTGCGCGAAAACGGACTCGAGTCCGGCTACCTGCGCCCGATGGCGTTTTTCGGCTCGGAAGCGATGGGCATTTCGGCGAAGAATCTGTCGGTGCACGTCATCGTCGCCGCCTGGCCGTGGGGCACCTACCTGGGACAGGAAGCGCTCGACAAAGGCATCCGCGTCAAGACCAGCTCGTTCTCGCGCCACCATGTGAACATCACCATGTGCAAGGCCAAGGCCAACGGCAACTACATGAACTCCATCCTTGCGCACAAGGAAGCCGAGATGGACGGCTACGACGAAGCGCTGCTGCTGGATGTCGATGGTTTTGTCGCTGAAGGCTCGGGCGAAAACGTTTTCATCATCCGCAACGGCAAGCTCTACACGCCGGACCTCACCAGCGCGCTGGAAGGCATCACCCGCGACACGATCATCCAGCTCGCCGCCGAAATCGGCCTGCCGCTGGTGGAGAAACGCATCACCCGCGACGAAGTGTATTCCGCCGACGAAGCCTTCTTCACCGGCACCGCGGCTGAAGTCACGCCCATCCGCGAACTCGACAACCGCGCCATCGGCGAAGGCACCCGCGGTCCGCTGACCGCGAAATTGCAGGCGATGTATTTCGACTGCGTGCATGGCCGTGCCGCCGCCCATACCGGCTGGCTCACGCCCGTCAAGTAAGCGAGCGGGCATGAGCGAACTGCATGACAATACCCAGCGCGTCATCGAGGTCACCGAGGACGATTTGCCCCTGCACTGCCCGATGCCGCAACACGCAGACTGGAATGCCCATCCGCGCGTCTATCTGCCGATTGAAGTTCGCGGCGACGCGTTGTGTCCGTACTGCGGCACGCTCTATCGCCTGAAAGGCAGGCCCAGCGGCGGCTCACACTAATTGACGACTGCAGTCCCCGCGCCCCGTCGAGCGATCTGCCCGGCTGGGCGCAATCACGTTCGGCCGCCGCGTTCCAGGCTGGCATAAGTATTGCTGGTCTTCTCATCGGCAGTCCTTAAACCAGAACGAGAAAACACCATGAAGATGCATTCCCCTACGCCGTACTTGCTGTTCTCCGCCTTGATGCTCAACGCTACCGCGTCGCAGGCGGTGGTCGTCTATGAAAACGATTTCCAGTCGGCCGCCGGCAGCGCGTGGTCGCACACCCTGCTGCAAAACACGCCCACGCCCTACCCGTTCGGGCCGCGCAGTTTTCTGGGCGAATTCGGCAACGACACCGTCACCCTCAACTTGTCCGGCCTCGCGGCGCACAACATGTTGACGCTGTCATTCGACCTTTATCTGATCCGTACCTGGGACGGCAGTTCGAGCGGCTCGGCTTTCGATTTCGGCAACGACAGCTTCAAGGTTTCCGTGGGCAACGGCCCGGTTCTGCTGGACAGCACCTTCAGCAACGGCAACCCGGCCGGCCAGAACTTCGGCCCGGCCGCCAGCAATCCGTATTTCACCGGTGCGGCTGAAACCTACTCGCTGGGCTATGTGGTCAGCGACGGCATTCCAGTGCCGCAGGTGATGGATTCGGTCTACACCCTGAACTACACCTTTGCCCACAGCGGCGGCCAGCTCACGCTCGATTTCACCGGCTATGGGTTGCAGGCGATGGGCGACGAAAGTTGGGGCCTGGATAACGTACGCGTTTCCATGGTTCCGGAGCCTGCTGCGGCGCCGCTGCTGGCGGCAGGCACACTGATGCTGGCCTGGCGGATGCGCCGGCGCGTGCAGGCGGCCTGAGCACTCGCGACCCCGACAAAAGGGCGGCCACTGGCCGCCCTTTTGTTTGCCCATTCACGCCCGGCAGCGTTGCCGAAAGTGCCGAGATCACAACACCTCAGAAAGGAATATAGAACTCCGCACCCAGATACAGCGACGCCGATTCGTTTGAGGATTGCGCCAGACCGCCTTTGAGCGTGAGCGCAGTGGATTGCCCCAGCGGAATATTGCCGACAAACATGCCCAGCTGGTAAGCGTCGTAATACAAGTCGCCCTGCACGACCAGTTCCGGGCCGATGTGCAGCTGGTTTTTCAGCGTAGTCTGCAGGCGCAAGCGCGCCCAGTAATTGAAGTCGCCCACCAGGTAGCTCACGATGCCATTGCCGCGCCAGCCTTCGGCGACGTCAGTTTCGCCCTCGAACTGCAGCCTGGCGTGCCATTGTCCGCCCAGATTATCGTTGTCCGGATCGTTCGGGCTCAGGCGCGTGTCGGCGTAATTGGCGCCCAGGTAGGCCGCCCACCAGCTGCGTGCCGTGCTGTGCTGATAACCCAGCGCGGCCTCGACCGCGGTCGCTGTCGAATCAATGTACTGATAAGCCTGCTTTTCATAGCGGTAGGCGTTGTAATCGAGCCAGTAGCGCTGCACAAAGCCCTGACCCATACGCTGGCCGGACAGCGGCATCACCACCCCAAGATAGCCGTACTGCTTGTCGCGGCTGGCCTCCACGCCGGTCAGTACGACGCCTTCCTGCGCCCAGGCGGGGATGACCCACAACGCCGCGCCGAACAGACCTAGCACCTGTAATGTCGATTTCATTGATTGATTCGCTTCAAGAATTGGGGTTGGGCTACGCAAGGTCTCATGCGGCTATGGCCGTGCCGGGCGCAGGTGCAGGCGCGTCGATCGACACGTAAGCCAGGTTGGGCGCAGCCGACATGCTCAGCAAGGTCATCCGGTACAGATACAGGCTGCCCAGTCCGGTGAGGATCGTTTCATGCTTACCCGAAATGACCAGCAACGAACGCAGTCCCGAGCGGCCGTGCACCAGCAGACTGCAACGCCGGCCCGGATTGAGCGTCTGGTAGACCAGCAGGCGGATCTCGCCGTTTTCCGGCAGGGCATCGACCAGTGCAATCTGATTGCCGCCCGAGCGGCCGGTTTCGTCCACCACCTCGCAGCCTGCCCAATGACCGGTCTGCAGCGGCAGCGGCTGCGGTTTCGCAATCAACCCAAGACGCTGCAGCGGCGTGATGCTGTCCTCGTGATAACGGTTAATTCGCCATTGCGCATCCGAGCCGAACAAGAACTGCTCGATACGCTGGATCGAGGCTTGCGACAGACTCTGGAAGGTTCCGCCGATCGAGCGGGTATAGATTTCCTCACCCGACTGCGCCTGTTCCAGCGTGCGGATTTCCAGCGTGGCGTGCAGCACGCCATCCGGCAAATACAGGGTGATCGGCATGACATCCTGCAACGCAACCGGCCCTGGCAGGCCATAAAACTTGAGTCCGTTGGGCGACAGGTCATCCACCGTTCCCAGCACCCCGTTCAGCCGCGCCGCCAGCGGCATGGCGAAGCGGTACTCGCCGCGCCGGTTGGTTCCGCGCGCCAGCGTGAAGCTCACCACCAGCAGTGCCAGCCAGGTGTTGATCACGGCCCACGCCACATTCGCCCACATGCCGTCTTCCGGCAAATGGCCGCTGGCATAGAACAGCGCAATGCCAACCGGAATCGCCAGCACATTGAGGCCAACCACGGCGAGCTGCGGCAGCAGAAAACCAAAGCGGGAACCGGACGCCTCGGCATGCTTGTCCGTCACCCCAAAGCGCTTGCGTATCCTGAACACGCCCAGCGTCGACCAGGCAAAGCTGGCGAAACGCGCCATGTTGTACTGCTCGATCAACACGCTGCGGCCATAGCCGCGCGAGATTTCCTCGAACGCCAGAAAATTGAGCAGGTAATACGGCACGAAATGCAGCAGGAACACGCCGCCATCCGCGTCGATCGGCATCGCGCCCGCCATCAGCACATACACCGGCGCGAAATAGAAAAACGCCTTTTGCCAGCCGTCGAAATAGGCCAGCACCGTAGCCAGATAATTCAGGCGCTGCGCCAGCGTGAGTCCGCGCGCAAACAGGATGCCTTCCTTGCGCCACACGTTCATCGCGCCGACGCCCCAGCGCACCCGCTGCTTGAGGAAGGGTTCGATCTTGGCCGGCGCCACGCCATAGGCCAGCGACTCGTCGTGATACACCGAGCGGAACCCTTTCTTGTGCAGCAGCAGGCTGGTGTGGATGTCTTCCGTCACCGTGCCGGTGGCAAAGCCGCCGATCGTGTCGAGCGACTGGCGGCGAATCACCGCGCAGCTGCCGCAATAGAACGCAGCGTTCCAGTAATCCTTGCCGCGCTGGATCACCCTGAAGAACAGCGACTGCTCGGACCACGCCACCCGGCTGCCGGTATCGGTGCGGTTCTGGTAGGAGTCCAGATTGTAGAAATCCTGCGGCGTCTGCACGAATGCCACCAGGGGATCGGCAAAATAGCCCAGTGTCCGGGTCAGGAAATCCCTCCGCGGCGCATGGTCTGCGTCGAAGGTGGCAATCAGGTCGGCCGTGCTATGCGGCAGTGCGTGGTTGAGATTGCCCGCCTTGGCGTGCGCGTTGTCGGTGCGGGCGAGATAGCTCAGCCCCAGCGCTTGCGCCATGTCGCGCATCGCTTCCCGATTGCCATCGTCGAGAATCCATGTTTCGTGCGGATAATCCATCGCCTGCGCCGCCATCGCGGTGCGCCGCACCAGATCGACATCCTCGTTGTAGGTCGGGATGAAGACGTCGACCTTCAGCCCCTCGGCGGGCTGCGGCGCAACACGCACCGACAGTCGCCAGGTCATGAACACATTCAGGCAGGCCGTCATGAAACCGAACAGTTCGGCGCTGTAAAGCAATACGGAGAAAACCGGGTGAGCCGCATTGAAGCTGCCCAGCCGCCAGTTCAGGTACCACACGCCACACGCCAGAAACAGCAGGATCACTGCTTGCCGGGCACGATGGAGTGAGCGATATTCAGGCTTCATAAAAAATAGATGGGTTCAAAGATGTCTCCCACCTCTGTCTGCAAAAATCAGGCCAGCCGAAGCAGCAGCTTGCCGGCAACCCGTCAGCCCGCGTCGGTCAGCACGTGAGACTGCCCGTGTTCACCACCCCGGAATCCGCCGAATCCGCCTTCTACATGGCGTTTGAAGCCCGCAACCTCGACGCCATGATGGCGGTCTGGGCCAGCCACGAAAGCATCGTCTGCATCCACCCGCTGGTCGCACCGCTCAACGGCCGCGCGGCGGTGGCAGCGGGCTGGCGCAGCATCTTCGAGGCGGCCGGGCAGTTCCGCACGCAAGTCGAGCTTGCGCACGAAATACGCGATGCCGATCAGGTCATCCGCGTCGTACGCGAATACCTCGTCATCGGTCAGGAAACCGCGCCGCGTCCGCCGATCCTCGCAACCAACATCTATCGCAAGGATGCCGACGGCTGGCATATCGTGCTGCACCATGCCTCGCCGCTGCAGGTCGGCGGCAGCACGCCCTCCGACCGCACGGCGCCGGTACTGCATTGATCCATCGCGCGCATCCGCCAAGCGCCGTGCCCGAGCCCTACCGTGCCCCCGCGTGGCTGCCCGGCGGCCACACGCAAACGCTCTACAGCAGCCTGTTCATCCGTGTGCCGCCGGTGGAATACCGGCGCGAGCGGCTGGAACTGGATGACGGCGATTTTCTCGATTTCGACTGGGTGGATGGCGACCCCGGGCAAGCAGTCGTGGTGCTGTTTCATGGCCTCGAAGGCAGCTCGGCCAGCCATTACGCCTACGATCTCATGCGTCGCGTCCGGCAACGCGGCTGGACCGGCGTGGTGGCACATTTCCGCGGCTGTTCGGGCGAGGACAACCGCCTGCCGCGCGCGTATTTCGCCGGCGACAGCGCAGAAATCGGCCGCATCCTGCGCCATGTCAAATCACGCCATCCCGACGCGCCGCTGCACGCCGCCGGCGTCTCGCTCGGAGGCAACGCGCTGCTGCGCTGGCTGGGCGAATCGGGTGCGGCAG
>JAGVGD010000102.1 GCA_020057245.1 Thiobacillus sp.
AGCTTCAGCCGGCTTGGCGGCCACGGGCTCCTTGCCGGCATCAGCAAATTCGCCCACGTATTCGATCTTGGCAGCCGCTTTCAACGCATCCACTTCAGCCTTGGCTGCTTTCTGGCGTGCCTGCTGCTGCAGCAAGCGGCTGATTGCGGGTTTGGCCTGTTCCAGCGTCACCGGCTGCGCCTGCGAACCGGCCAGCACGATGACCATCAAGCCATCCGGCGTGTTGACCAGCATGGCCTGGCCGTCCGGCATCGCGGCCAGCTTGGGCAGCATTTCCAGCGGCAACTGCTCGGCCGGCTTGACGCCCTGCGCAGCTTTGACTTCGTATTTCTCGGCTTTCAGCCAGGCGCCAAAGTCATTCAGGGTCTTGGATGCGGCGAGCTGGGTGCGAATCGCTTCCACCTTGTCTTTCGGCGCCTTGATCGCGATTTCCTGCAGGCGGTAGATCTTGCGCTTCTCAAACAACTCGGGGTGGCCGCTGTAGTAAGCGCTGATTTCGGCTTCGCTCGGCTCAACCGGTGCGCCCAGTTTGCGGCTCATGTAGGCCTCGGCCAGAATCTGCATGCGCGCGGCTGCCAAAGCCTGCACCACTGCGGGGTCGCGATCCAGTTTGTCGGCTTCGGCCTTTGCCACCAGAACCTGCTGGTCGACCAGATTGCGCACCACTTGCAGCGATGCGGCCTTGGACTGCTCTTTATCGAGGTTGGGGATGCGCTGCAGCGCGAAATTGACTTGATGCACCGTGATTTCGGTGTCGTTGACCTTGGCCGCGACCTGGGTCGGGGCTTTGTCTTCGCTTGCCACTTCTTCTTTCTTGTCGCCGCAACCTGCTGCCAACGCAGCAATCAGCAACGGCAGAACCAGCTTTTTGAAACCTTGCATGTTGTCTTCCTCAAATCCGGGTTTTAGAAATTATGTGGGTCGAATGTTACACCAAGCCTACATTCTGGTTACAGAGGCAGAATGCATGCCAGCTGCACAGGCGGGTTGCGCTCCATCGCGCGCATCGAAACTCAATCGCCAGAAGCCAGATTCAGGTCGAGTTGCTGGGTGGACAGCGCGGAAGGCGGCGGCGTTTCGCCGTTGCGGATGGCTTCTACGGACTGCAGGTATGCCGGCGTCACGTCGCCGGTGATGTAGCGGCCGTCGAAACACGAGGTATCGAAATCGACGATGGCCGGATTGCCCGATCGAACAGCCTCCACCATGGCGTCCAGGTCCTGGTAGATCAGCTCATCGCAGCCGATTTCACGGGCGATTTCCTCGTCGCTGCGGTCGCTGGCGATCAGTTCGTTGCGGGTCGGCATGTCAATGCCGTAGACGTTGGAATAGCGCACGGGGGGTGAGGCGGAGGCGAAATAGACCTTGGTCGCCCCGGCGTCGCGCGCCATTTGCACGATTTCGCGGCTGGTGGTGCCGCGCACGATGGAGTCGTCGACCAGCAGCACGTTCTTGCCTTTGAATTCTTCGCCGATAGCGTTGAGTTTTTGACGCACGGACTTCTTGCGCAGCGCCTGCCCCGGCATGATGAAGGTGCGGCCGATGTAGCGGTTCTTGATGAAGCCTTCGCGATACGGCACATTCAGCTGGTTGGCCAGCTGCAGCGCCGAGGGGCGGCTGGTGTCGGGGATCGGGATCACCACGTCGATCTTGAGGTCGCCATGGTTGCGGAGAATTTTCTTGGCGAGCGACACGCCCATGGCCAGACGCGTGCTATAGACGGACACGCCGTCGATGACCGAATCCGGGCGCGCAAGGTAGACGTATTCGAAAATGCAGGGGTTGAGCACGGGCTTGTCGCTGCACTGGCGGCTGTGCATCTGGCGCTGGTAATCGATGAAGACCGCTTCGCCCGGCGCCACGTCGCGCAGCAGGCGAAAACCGAGCGCATCGATGGCCACGCTTTCCGAGGCGACGATGTATTCGTGCGGGGTGACCTGCTCGTTGATGCCGATCACCAGCGGGCGGATGCCGAAGGGATCGCGAAACGCCAGCAGCCCATGCCCGGCGATGAAGGCGACGACGGCATAGGCGCCCTTGCAGCGTGCATGCACGCCGGCAACCGCACCGAAAATGGTGTCCAGACTGAGCTGCTGCCCGGCGCCGCGCACCTGCAACTCGTGCGCCAGGACGTTCAGCAGCACTTCGGAATCCGAATTGGTGTTGACGTGACGCAGGTCGGCGCGGAACAGCGCCTCTTTCAGTTCGTCCGTGTTGGTAAGGTTACCGTTGTGCCCGAGCACGATGCCATAGGGCGAATTCACATAAAACGGCTGCGACTCAGCCGATGACGACGCGCTGCCCGCAGTGGGATAGCGCACATGCGCGACGCCCATGTCCCCCAGCAGGTTGCGCATGTCGCGGGTGCGAAACACGTCGCGCGCCAGTCCCTGGCCCTTGTGCATATGAAAGCGGTTGCCTTCCGCGGTCACGATGCCGGCAGCATCCTGGCCGCGATGCTGCAGCACCATCAGGCCGTCATACAAAAACTGATTCGCCGGCGTGTTGGAAACGACTCCGATTACCCCGCACATACTGCGCACCTATTCACAAGATTATTCAAATCAAACGCGTTTGCCGCACCGGCCTGGCCACTCATTTCGCCACGACCTGGCCCGGAATGCCGCTATTTGCAAGTTTCACGCCCGCGGCCACGGCAGCGTCATGCGTGGCGAAAGGACCGACGCGCACCCGCGTCAGTTTGCCCACGGTGTCGGTATACGTCGGCAAGCCCGTTTCGGCGGCGCGTGCCTGGAGGGCTTGCGCCTTGGCGGCATCGGCCAGCGCGGCCAGCTGTACGACATAGGTTTTGCCCGTGGCAGCTGGCTTGGCTTCGGCCGCAGCGGGCGTGGGCGTGGGTTTGGCTTCGGGTTTGGCAACAGGCTTGGGTTCGGGCTTTGCCGGCTGCGGAGCGGGCGGTCTGGAAGCGGCTGGAGCGGGCTTCGGCGGCTCCGGTTTGACGACTTCAGGTTCGGGTACGGGTTCTTCGGCCTGCGCGAGTGCGCCGGATGCAACAGCGGGCGCCGTTTCTGCATCGGTCGGGTTGGATGTTTCGGCTGCCTTGAGCTCGGGCACCACAGCCATTTTCACTGCCAGCGAACTGGCTGGCGGCGGCTCGTCCTCCAGCAGCAGCGGCAGCACGATCACTGCCAGCAGGATCAACACGACTGCACCGATCAGGCGCCGCCGGGCACGGCGTTTGAGTTCAGATTCAGGGCTGGGAGGCGGCATGGTCGAGCACGGCGGCAACGGTATAAAACGAACCGAAGGCCAGGATTCTATCACCTTCACGCGCCGCGCTTCGCGCCGCGGCAAGTGCCGTTTTCACATCGGGCTCGACACTGACCGGCGCGCCCTGCACGTGCTTCTGCAGTTCGGCGGCCAGTGCAGCGGCATCGCGCGCGCGTGGCGAATCGGGCGTGCAGACCCACCATCCGTCGATCTCGCCCGACAAGGCATCAAACACGCCTGCCGCGTCCTTGTCGGCCAGCATGCCCACCACCGCCAAGGTGCGCCCCGCCACCGGCTGTTCGCGCAGGGTCGCTGCAAGCGCACGCGCCGCTTCCGGGTTATGCGCCACGTCCAGAATAAGGTCGGGCGCGCGGGCGATGCGCTGGAAGCGGCCTGGCACCTGCGCCCGCGCCAGGCCTGCATGGATCGCTGCCTCGCCGATCGGCAGGCGGGCCTGCATACAGTCCAGCGCCGCCAGTGCGCCGGCGGCGTTGCGCAATTGATAGGCGCCGGCCATCGCGGGCAGCGGCAAATCGGACCAGCACGTGTCCGTGCTGCGATAGGCCCAGTGGTCGCCTGTTCGCTGCGCCGTGAATTCCTGCCCGATGCGACGCAGATCCGCGCCGATTTGGCGGGCGTGGCCAAGCAGGCTGGCAGGCGGGTTCAGGTCGGCGCAAACGGCGGGAAGCGCCGCGCGGTAAATGCCGGCTTTTTCATACCCGATCAGTTCGCGGGTGTCGCCGAGATAATCCATGTGATCGAGGTCGACGCTGGTGACGATCGCCGCATCGGCGTCGAACACGTTCACCGCGTCGAGACGGCCGCCCAGACCGACTTCGAGGATGGCCACGTCCACGCCGGCTTCGACGAATTGCAGCATCGCACCGAGGGTGCCGAACTCGAAATAGGTCAGGGATGTATCGCCGCGCGCAGCGTCGATGCGCTCGAATGCGGCGACCAACTCGGCGTCGCTCGCCTCTTGGCCTGCGATGCGCACCCGCTCGTTGTAACGCAAGAGGTGCGGCGAGGTGTAGAGGCCGGTCTTGTAGCCGGCCGCGCCGAGGATGGCTTCCAGATAGGCGCAGGTGGAACCTTTGCCGTTGGTACCGCCCACCACGATAAGCGGAAACGCCGGACTCAGCCCGAGAGCGGTCTTGACCCGATCGACGCGCTCAAGCCCGAGCTCGATGCTGCTGGGATGGAGCTGTTCGAGATGCGCCAGCCACCCGGCCAGCGACAGAGGGCGTGAAATATGCGTTAGCACACCCTAGGCAGCAAGTGCGGGGCGTCCCATCATCATCGACAGCGTGGTAGCGAGTTCGTCACGCATCTGGCGGCGATCGATGATGCGGTCGACCGCGCCTTTTTCCTGCAGGAACTCGGCGCGCTGAAAGCCTTCCGGCAGGGTTTCGCGCACGGTCTGCTCGATCACGCGCGGGCCGGCAAATCCGATCAGCGCATTCGGCTCGGCGACGATCAGGTCGCCCAGCATGGCAAAGCTGGCCGACACGCCGCCCATGGTCGGATCGGTCAACACCGAAACGAAGGGCAGGTGATGACGCGACAACCGGGTCAGCGCGGCCGAGGTTTTGGCCATCTGCATCAGGGAAAACAGGCCTTCCTGCATGCGCGCGCCGCCGCTGGCAGCAAAGCAGATAAAGGCGGAATTCGATTCGATCGCGGCTTCGACGCCCAGCACGAAACGCTCGCCCACCACCGAGCCCATCGAACCGCCCATGAACTTGAATTCAAACGCCGCCACCACCACCGGCACGGCCTTGATGCTGCCGCCCATCACCACCAGCGCGTCGGTTTCCGAGGTGGCGGTCTGCGCCTCCTTCAGTCGTTCCGGATATTTCTTGCTGTCCTTGAATTTGAGCGGGTCGAGCGGCGTGACGTGTGCGCCGATTTCGTGCTGACCTTCGCCATCCAGCAACATCGCCAGCCGGGCGCGGGCGCCGACGCGGTGATGATGGCCGCACTTGGGACACACTTCGAGATTGCTTTCGAGGTCGGCGCGATACAGCACTTCGTTGCATGCCGGGCATTTCGACCACAAGCCCTCGGGCATGGATTTCTTGTCCGACTGGACACGCCGCTTGATCTTCGGCGGCAGGATTTTCTGGAACCAGCTCATAGTTTTCTCCGCTTGCTTGTTCTGACTTTACTTCGACGCTGCGTCCACCCCGCGGCGCAAATCCTGCACCAGGGTTTTGACGCGGCTGACCACTTCGCTTTCGGGCGAGGTTTCAATTTCGCTCACGATGCGGCTGCCCACCACCACTGCATCGGCAATGCGCGCCACCGCCTCGGCGGTCGCCGCGTCGCGAATACCGAAGCCCACGCCGACCGGCAGTGTGCAATGGCGGCGGATGGTGGCGATTTTTTGCGCCACTTCGTCCATGTCGAGATTGGCCGAGCCGGTGACGCCCTTGAGCGACACGTAATAGATAAATCCGCCTGCGGCGGCTGCGACCAATTCCACCCGCGACTCCGGGGTGGTCGGCGACAGCAGGAAAATCGGGTCCAGCCCGGCTGCCTTGAACACGTCCGCCACACCGGCCGATTCTTCCGGCGGGATGTCCACCGTCAGCACGCCATCGACGCCCGCCGCCTTCGCTGCCTCGGCAAAGACTGCATAGCCCATGCGCTCGACCGGGTTGGCATAGCCCATCAGCACCACCGGTGTGGTCGTGTTGATTTTGCGGAATTCCGCTGCCATCGCCAGCACGTCCTTCAAGCCGATCTTGTTCGCCAGCGCCCGCTCCGAAGCACGCTGGATCACCGGACCATCCGCCATCGGATCGGAAAACGGCACTCCAAGTTCGATGATGTCGGCGCCGGCCTCGACCAGCGCGTGCATCAGCGGTACCGTCATCCCGCGACCGGGGTCGCCCGCGGTAATGAAGGGAATCAGGGCTTTCTTGTTTTGCGCTTTCAGCGCGGCAAATGTCTGGCCAATGCGGCTCATGGTCTACTCAATCTAAATTCGTTTCTGGGTGAAGCATTCATCAGAGCGTGATTCCCGACAGCTTCGCCACGGTGTTGATGTCCTTGTCGCCGCGGCCCGACAGGTTCACCAGAATGATCTGGTCCTTCTTCATGGTCGGAGCGAGCTTTTTGGCATGGGCAACGGCGTGGCTGGATTCCAGCGCGGGAATGATGCCTTCGTATTTGCACAGGTCGTGGAACGCCGCCATGGCTTCGTCGTCGTTGATGGCGACGTATTCGGCCTTGTGCGCGTCCTTCAGCCAGCTGTGTTCGGGGCCGACGCCGGGATAGTCGAGGCCGGCCGACACCGAGTGGGTTTCGATGATCTGGCCGTTTTCGTCCTGCATCAGGTAGCTGCGGAAGCCGTGCAGGATGCCCGGCGTGCCAGCCGACAGCGGCGCGGCATGTTTGCCCGAGGCAATGCCGGAACCGCCCGCTTCGACGCCAATCAGCTTCACGCCGGGGTGCGCCAGATAGGGGTAGAAAATGCCGATGGCATTGGAACCGCCGCCGACGCAGGCGATCACGCAATCGGGCTGGCGGTTGGCCTGTTCCTGCATCTGCACGATGGCTTCGCGGCCGATCACGCACTGGAAGTCGCGCACCAGCATGGGATAGGGATGCGGGCCGGCAGCGGTGCCGAGGATGTAGAAAGTCGACTCGACGTTGGTGACCCAGTCGCGCATCGCTTCATTCAGCGCATCTTTCAGAGTTTTGGAACCGGAGGACACCGGCACCACGGTCGCGCCGAGCAGCTTCATGCGGTAGACGTTGGGCGACTGGCGGGCGACGTCTTCGGCGCCCATGTAGACCACGCATTCCATGCCGTAGCGCGCGGCGACGGTGGCCGAGGCCACGCCGTGCTGGCCGGCGCCGGTTTCGGCGATGACGCGCTTCTTGCCCATGCGCCGCGCCAGCAAGGCCTGGCCGATGGTGTTGTTGATCTTGTGCGCACCGGTGTGGTTGAGGTCTTCGCGCTTGAGGAAGATCTGCGCGCCGCCGTATTGTTCGGACAGGCGCTTGGCGTGGTACACCGGGCTGGGGCGGCCGACGTAGTGCTTCAGCTCATACTCGAACTCGGCGATGAAGGCCGGATCGTTGCGCGCCTTTTCGTATTCGACGCGCAACTCGTCGAGCGCCGCCATCAGGGTTTCGGCGACGAACACGCCGCCGTAAGGGCCGAAGTGGCCGTGGGAATCAGGAAAATCTGTCAGCTTCATGATGCTTTCGCTTTCGCTATGAATTGCGCAAGCTTCTGCGCGTCCTTGATGCCTTTGCTTGTTTCTACGCCGGATGACACATCGACAGCCCAGGGCCGCACCTGTTGCACCGCTGCGGCGACGTTGTCCGGCGTCAAACCGCCCGACAGGATCACCGGACCCGGAAGTTCCGCCGGGATCAAGCCCCAGTCGAAGCGCTCGCCGGTACCGCCCGCCACGCCTGGCACCCAGGCATCGAGCAGCAGGCCCCGCGCCGATTCAAAGTCAGCCGCGCATTTTAACAAATCCGTGTCCCGATTGACCCGCACTGCCTTGATATAAGGCCGGCCGTGGCGTTCGCAGTCGGCCGGCGTTTCATCGCCGTGAAACTGCAGCAGGTCGAGCGGCACGGCCTTGAGCACCGCGGCAATGAAAGCGGGCTCGGCGTTGACGAACAATCCGACCGATTGCACGAACGGCGGCAGCGCGCGCAGCAGGGCGGCAGCGGTCTCGACCGACACGTTGCGCGGGCTTTTTTCGTAAAACACGAATCCCAGCGCATCCGCCCCGGCTGCGCAGGCCGCTTGCAAATCCTGCAATCGGGTAATGCCGCAGATTTTTACGCGCAAGGTCATATTGCGAAGGGCCATCGCTCAGAGGTTTCCGGTAGGGCAAAGTGCGCAGGATAGCGGATATGGGTGAGATACAGCCCGGCCGCGTCAAAGGTGGGGGCGGCGCACTTGCGGTCGCGGCCGTCGAGGATTTCGCGTATCCACGCCGGCGGATGTGCGCCTGCGCCTACCTGGATCAGGCTGCCCATCAGGTTGCGCACCATATGGTGCAAAAACCCGTCGGCGCGAAAATCACACAATAAATAATCGCCCCGCCGTTCGATCTGCAATAGCCGCAAATCCTTGACCGGCGACTTGGCCTGGCATTCTGCGGCGCGAAAGGCGGTGAAATCGTGCTGGCCGATCAGTAGCGCAGCTGCTGCGTTCATCGCCGCGGCATCGAGCGGGTTGTGGTGCCAGCCGATCAGGCCCTGATTGAGCCCCGGACGCACTGCGTGGTTCAGCAGCACATAACGGTAGCCCCGCTGCATGGCGCCGAAGCGCGCATGAAAATCCTCGCCGACTTCGCGCGCCCACAACACCGCCACGCCCGCGGGCAGATGGCTGTTGACGCCGCGCACCCAGGCGCTCAGCGGCCGTTTCACTTCGGTATCGAAATGCACCACCTGAAACGCCGCATGAACGCCGGTATCGGTGCGGCCAGCTGTGGTGACGCGGATTTTCTCGCCGGCAATCGCGGCCATGGCGGTTTCCAGCGCATCCTGCACGCCGCAGCCCTGCAGCTGCGACTGCCAGCCGCAAAAGCCGACGCCGCAATATTCCAGACCCAATACAATTCTCATACGGGACGACTCAACCCAACACCGCTAGCAACAAGGCCGCGAGTATGACGGCGACGTCGCAGCTTTGCCAGCGTGCGGCATGCAGGGTGTAAGTGCTGGGCGTTGCTTCGTCCGGGACGGGCTCACGTAAGACGTCCAGCCAGCGCGCCTGTTTCGGCGCCTGCTCGACGTATTCCAGCGTCAATCCCAGGCGCACGGCGAAAGCGCGGCGGTCAAACCCCAGCCAGGCCAATGGCCGTGCCAGCACATACAAGCCATAAATCAGTTGCGGCCGCGTTGTATAGGCCAGTAGAACCGCCAGGCCGGCCAAGAGCAGCACCAGCCGCCCGGCGCGCAAGCCCCCCTGCTGCAGGCCTTCGAGGGCGGGACTCGCCCAGGACAACGCGGGCCACAGCGCCGTCCCTGGCACGGCATAGGCGTAAGTCAGCACCAATACCGCCAGCAACCAGCGGGTGCGCCGCAGCAGTTGCAGCAATTGCAAACGGACGGGCGCAAACAGAAAGGCCGTCGCTGTCGCGACGGCCAGAAAACTCAGTCCGGGCAGGGCAGCGCGTTCCACCGCGACTGCCCACCCGCACCACAGCAGGATGCGGGCT
This sequence comes from Thiobacillus sp., assembly GCA_020057245.1. Classification (GTDB taxonomy): domain Bacteria; phylum Pseudomonadota; class Gammaproteobacteria; order Burkholderiales; family Thiobacillaceae; genus Thiobacillus. The sequence goes on from JAGVGD010000102.1 coordinate 9,432, forward strand.
GCCGGATGGGGACAATTAACCAAGCGAACTCATCAGGCCTTTCGCATCCGCTTTTTGCTTGTCGCTGCCTTCGGCCAATACTTCGGTCAGGATCTCGCGCGCGCCTTCCTTGTCGCCCATTTCGACATAGGCCCGGGCCAGATCCAGCTTGGTCCCGACCTCGTCGAGTTCGAGTTCGTTGCCGCCCGAATCACCCAGATCCAGGTCGAGGCCGCTGAAATCGAATTTGCTGACGGGGCCGTTGTCTTCTTCCAGTCCCAGATCCAGATCGAGCTTCATGTCGTCCGCCGCGGCGGCAGGCAAATCCAGATCGGGCAGATCGAAGTCCAGGCCCTGCGTGTCAGGCTCCTGATAAGCGGGCGCTGCAGCAGCAGGCGCGTCGAAATTCAGGACATGCCCGGCCGACTCGAACTCCATCGGCGCGTTGGTCACCGGATCGGCTTCCATCTCGGGTTCCAGTTCAGGCTCGGCCATCACTTCTGCGAACGATTCGAGCGGCGCTTCGGCGACGGCCGGTGCAGACTCGCTCCCCACGGCTCCGCCTGCGATGACATCGGTCGCTGCCACGGTGCCCAGCGCCACGGCTGGGGCCACCGACTGCACGCCACCGTAAAGCGGGTTGGTCGGGTCGATGCTGCGTCCCATTTCACAGGCTTTATCCCACAGCGGGCTTTGCTTGTTGCCCAACGCGGCATACAACTCGCCGGCAACCGATTCGAAAGCAGCCGTGTTGCGACGGGCGGCATACACCTCGAGCAGCTTGACGCGAACTTCGGGGCGATCCGGGTTTTTGTTGATCGCTTCCTTGAGAATTTCTTCGGCCTGGGCATCGCGTCCATACGCCATGTAGACCTCGGCCTCGGCTATCGGATCGACATCATGGGTATCGATCGTGCCCAGCCCGGCCTGGCTGAAGTCGGTGAGGAATGAGGTGTCGCCGGTATTGATGCTGCCACCCGACGCCGCCCCGCCAATCACGGAAGTCGGACGCACATCGCCACCGCTCATGATGCTGTCGTCCAGCGCCGTACCGGTTTTGCGACGGCGACTGCCGCCCGCCATCATCCACCACAAAGCGCCGCCCAGGCCCAGCGCGGCCAGACTGCCGCCCCAATACAGGGGGTTGGCCAGCAGCGGATCGAACCAGTTTCCAGCAGGTTCGGCGGGCGTTTCGACCACAGGCGCGGGAGCGGGCTTCTTGGGTACAGGCACAGGGGCCGGCTTCGGCACCACCACAGGCGCAACCGTGGGGGCGACAGGGGCCGGGGCAGGCTCTGCGGCCTTGGCCTTCTCTTTCATTTCGATCAGTTTCTGCGCATCCTGAATCTGTTTTTCCAGCATGGCTGCACGCTGTTCGGATTCTTTAAGCGCCTTCTGCCGCGCGATTGCGTCTTCTTCCTGCGCACGCTGTTTTTCCTGCTGGGCGCGTTTTTCGTCAGCCTTGCCCGGAACTGCCGGCGGCGTGACCTTGGACAGTTTCAGAACGTCCTTCTGTGCTTCGGGCGCGGGTTTGGCACGGTCTTCCACCTTGGGCGTGACCTTGCCGCTACTCTCCTGAGTCGGTGCAGGCTTGGCTGCCGGTGCTTCTTTGACTGCGCCGGCGAGGCTCTGGCGATAGGCGCGCCAGTCGTCTGACTGCAGTTTGATTTCACGCACGGCTTCCTGCTGTGGAATGCTGGCGACAGCTTCTGGCGAAGGCACCGCCAGCTTCGCGCCCGCTTTCATGCGGTTCATGTTGCCGTCGAATGCCTTGGGATTTTCGCGGTACAACCCGACCAGGGTTTGCTCGAGGCTCACCCCTGACGGGCTCACCCGTTTTGCGATTCCGCTCAGCGTTTCGCCGCGTTTGACCGTAATTTGGTCCGGCGTGGCTGTCGGTGCAGCGGGGCGCGCTGCAGGCGCCGCTGTCTTGGGCTCCGGCTCGGGTGCAGGCGGCTTGGCTTCGGCGGGAGCCGGCGCTTTGCTGGGTGCGGGCTCGGCAACCGGTGCCGGTGCTTTTGCAGCGGGCGCCGGCTTGACGGCCGGAGCCCGGGTCGGCGTCACGGTCACAGGGGCCACGGATTCCTGAGGGGACATGCCGGGCGGATCAAGCAACACCGTGTATTCGCGCACCAGGCGGCCGGATGCCCAGTTCAGTTCGATCAGCATGTCCACAAAGGGATCATTCACCGGACGATTTGAAGTCACTTTCAAGACCGATTTGCCGTTGGACTTGGTCTCGACGGAGAAACGCAGGGAAGATAGCACCGGTGCGAAATCGACTTTCGCATCCCGGAAAGCCTGATCCGAAGCGAGGCTGGCCGTCAAACTATCCAGCTCAGCCTTGTCTGCCGCAAAAATCTCAATCTCGGCAGCCAGCGGTTGTCCCAGCGCCGAGCTGACGGACATTTTTCCGAGCCCGGCAGCATGCGCCATCAGCGGCACGGTGATCAGTCCTGCGGCCACCAGTTGGGTGGTGAAGCGCTTCAATTTCATCCCGTTTCTCCATTTTCGCCCTGCTTAGCGGGGCTGTTGAATCCTTGACGCCATTATTGACGGCTCATCGCGCGCAATCTTTAATGCAACAATCGCACCAGGCCTGCACTGGCCGGTTTCCAGCCCGGATACGGTCAAGCTTCCAGCAGGATACGCAGCATGCGGCGCAGCGGTTCCGCCGCGCCCCACAGCAACTGGTCACCCACCGTGAACGCGGTCAGGTATTGCGGCCCGAGGTTGAGCTTGCGCATGCGTCCGATCGGCACCGTCAGCGTGCCGGTCACCGCCGCCGGGGTGAGTTCGCGCATGGTGATTTCGCGGTCGTTCGGCACCACCTTCACCCAATCGTTGTGTGCCGCCAGCAGGCCGTGGATGTCCTCGAGCGGGATATCTTTGGTCAGTTTGATGGTGAGCGCCTGCGAGTGGCAGCGCATCGCGCCGACGCGCACGCACAGGCCGTCGATCGGGATCGGGTTCGCGCTGCGGCCCATGATCTTGTTGGCTTCGACCTGCGCTTTCCATTCTTCCTTCGACTGCCCGGACTCCAGTGCGACGTCGATCCACGGAATCAGGTTGCCGGCCAGCGGCACCGGCCAGGCATCGGTCGGATAGCGGTCGGAGCGGATGAAATCGGCTACTTTGCGGTCGATATCGAGAATGGCCGAGGCCGGGTCGTCGAGCAGGGTTTTCACTTCGCTGTTGATCGCGCCCATCTGCTGGATCAGCTCGCGCATGTTGCGCGCGCCGGCGCCCGAAGCCGCCTGGTAGGTCATCGGCGACACCCATTCGACCAGCCCGGCGTCGAACAGACCGCCCATCGCCATCAGCATCAGCGACACCGTGCAGTTGCCGCCAACGTAGGTTTTAGTGCCGTTGGCGATGCCGTTCTGGATCACCTGCTTGTTGACCGGGTCGAGGATGATGATGGCGTCGTCCTTCATCCGCAGCGTCGAGGCGGCGTCGATCCAGTAGCCGTTCCAGCCCGCCGCACGCAGCTTCGGGTAGATTTCCTTGGTGTAGTCGCCGCCCTGCGCGGTAATGATGGCATCGCACTGTTTCAGCTCGTCAATGGACGTGGCGTCCTTGAGCGCAGGCACATCCTTGCCGATATCGGGGCCTTTGCCGCCCACATTGGAGGTGGTGAAAAACACCGGGTCGATCAGATCGAAATCGCGTTCCTCTTTCATGCGTCCCATCAGCACGGAACCCACCATGCCGCGCCAGCCGATCAGTCCTACTTTCATCATTTTTCAGTCTCCAGAAAATCTTGTCCGACGCGGATCAGGCTTATAAGGCCTTCACCACCGCGTCACCCATTTCGCTGCACGACACTTTCTGCGTGCCTTCGGTCCAGATGTCGCCGGTGCGCAGGCCCTGCGCGATCACTTTCTTTACCGCGCCTTCGATGCGGTCGGCGGTGGCCAGATCGGCAAAGGTATAGCGGTACATCATCGCCACCGACAAGATGGTCGCCAGCGGATTCGCCAGGTTCTTGCCCGAAATATCGGGGGCGGAACCGTGGATCGGTTCGTACATGCCCTTGTTGTTTTCATCCAGCGAGGCCGATGGCAGCATGCCGATGGAACCCGACAGCATCGAGGCCGCGTCGGACAGGATGTCGCCGAAGATGTTGCCGGTAACCATGGTGTCGAACTGTTTCGGCGCCCGGATCAGCTGCATCGCCGCGTTGTCGACGTACATGTGCGACAGTGCGACCTCGGGGTAGTCCTTCGACACTTCGATCATCACTTCTTTCCACAACTCCGAGCATTCCAGCACGTTGGCCTTTTCCACCGAGCACAGCTTCTTGCCGCGCTTCATCGCGATGCCGAACGCCACGTGCGCGACGCGGCGCACTTCGGATTCGGAATACAGCATGGTGTTGAAGCCGACGCGCTCGCCATTCCTGATTTCAATCCCGCGCGGCTGGCCGAAATACACGTCGCCGGTGAGCTCGCGCACGATCATCAGGTCGAGGCCGGACACCACTTCGGGTTTCAGCGAGGATGCCGATGCCAGTTCGGGATACAACAAGGCCGGGCGCAGGTTGGCGAACAGGTTGAGTTCCTTGCGGATGCGCAACAGGCCGCGCTCGGGGCGCAGCGGGCGGTCGAGCGCATCGTACTGCGGCCCGCCGACGGCAGATCGGAAGAG
>JAGVGD010000136.1 GCA_020057245.1 Thiobacillus sp.
GAGCTGTTTCACGCCTGCCTCGAAGTGCATGCGCCGCCCGGTGTCGCCGGCTTCACCGGCACGCCGCGCGACCTGCCCGCGCTGGCGCTGCGTCTCAAGCTTGCTACAGAACTTACGGGGATCGAAAGTGCAGCCCGCGCCCTGCTCGCAAAGCCCCATCTGGCACGGTTTTTCGAGCCGGCGCAGTATCGCCGCGCACACAACGAAATGATGCTGCTGGATGCCGGCGGGCGCACGCAAAGGCTTGATCGCGTGGTGGAATTCGACGATGCGGTATGGTTGATCGACTACAAGACCGGCGCAGACGACTGTAGCGCCAGTGAAACACTGCTGATCGAGCGGCATCGCCCGCAACTGGCCAGCTATCGAACCCTGCTCGCCGCGCTCTACCCCGAGCGCCCGATTCACGCCGCCCTGCTGCTGGCCGATGGCCGGCTGGTGGCCCTCCCTCCGGAGCCTCCCCTGTGATCAACAAACCCTATTCCGAATCCTGCGAACAGAACCGCGAACCGATTCTGGCGGTGCTGCGCAAAGCGTTTGCCGACCGCCGTCGGGTCCTGGAAATCGGCAGTGGCACCGGCCAGCACGCCGTTTATTTCGGCGCCGAGTTGCCGCATCTGGTCTGGCAGACCGCCGATGTGCAGGCGCACCACCCCGGCATCCTCGCCTGGCTGGACGAGGCCGCGCTGCCCAACGTGCTGCCGCCGCTGGCGCTCGACGTCAACCAGAACACATGGCACAGCGGGCGTTACGACGCAGTGTTTTCGGCCAACACCCTGCACATCATGGGCTGGCCCGAAGTGGAACGGTTTTTCGCAGGCGTGGGCACGGTGCTGGAGCCGGGCGGCGTACTGGTGGTGTACGGGCCGTTCAACTACAACGGCCAGTTCACCTCGGAGAGCAACGCCCGCTTCGACGCCTGGCTGAAAGCGCGCGATCCCGCGTCCGGCGTGCGCGACTTCGAGGCGGTGGACGCGCTGGCGCGTGCGCAGGGTCTGGTCCTGCAGCACGACATCGCCATGCCGGCGAACAACCGCAGCCTGGTGTGGCAGCACCCGATTTAAACCTCCCCCCCAATTTCATCTTTTTCTTATGAAGGGCTTTGCTATAACGAAACCATTCTGAAGCCGGGGGCAATCATGCGTATCGCAGAACTGATTCAACGCTGGAAAGAAGGCGAGCCCTCCCATACGTCAGTGTGCACTTACTCAATCAACTTGCCCTTACGCGACGCGGCCCGTATCGAAGCCCTGCACCTGATGTACCCCGACCGCAGCGAGTCGCAACTGATGGCCGATCTGATTCGCGCCGCGCTCGACGAACTGGAAGTCGCCATGCCCTACGTACCCGGCAAACGCATCATCGCCGAGGACGACTACGGCGACCCGATCTACGAGGACCTCGGCCCGACGCCGCAGTTCTATTCGCTGTCGCACGAAATCCTGCGCAAGCTCACCCACACGCAAACGGCCAAATAGCTGTCGGATTTATTTACATCCGCTGCTTTTTTCGGCATGCAGATTACATGCAAACCCCTGTATTAAATCAACAAATTGAAGCTGGTACGCTTGTTGCTAAATAGTCCTTAACAAAAAACCACTATAAGCGGACGATCATGTACCTTGGACCTGCCATTCTCTTTGCCGTCTTTGCCAGCCTGTTTTATGTGCCTGGCTTCCTCGATATGCCGCTCGGCGTGCTGACTGCACGCCAGTTCATTTCGCAACTGCTGTTTTCCCTGTTCGGCTTGATTGCGCTGGCCTCGCTCGCGCGCTCCATCGAGCTCGATCCGGTATGGCCGTGGCGTCCCGAATTCCGCAAGGCGATGAACGCCCTGCTGGGACGCACCTGACCGGTCAGCGGTTTGCCCGGGCGCGATGGGCCGCAACACCGATTTGTGCGACGCTGATTTGCCGTAGCGCGGCATAAAATAGCGGCTTTCCTTTCCCCGCCAAGCCGCCATGCCTGTCAATCTCGCCGCCCCAGATCCCGCTTCCCTGCTGCCCGTTGCCGGCGTGCGCCTCGGCATTGCGTCTGCCGGCATCAAGAAGCCCGGTCGCCGCGACATCACCCTGATCGAGCTTGCAGCGGGCACGCGCGTCGCCGGCGTGTTCACCCAGAACCGCTTTTGCGCCGCGCCGGTCACGCTTTGCCGCCAGCATCTGGCCGAGACCGCGCAGGGTATCCGCGCCCTCGTCATCAACACCGGCAACGCCAACGCGGGCACTGGCGAAGAAGGCCTGCGCCGCGCACAGCAAACCTGCGAGGCGGTCGCCGCGATCATGCAGTGCGCGCCTGAACAGGTGCTGCCGTTTTCCACCGGGGTGATCCTCGAACCGCTGCCGATCGACAAGATCCTGCCCGCACTGCCCGCCGCACAGGCCGATCTCGCCCCCGCACAGTGGAGCGAAGCGGCCCACGCCATCATGACCACCGACATCGTCGCCAAGGGCGCGTCGCGGCAAGCGCAGGTCGGCGGCAAGACCGTGACCGTGACCGGCATCGCCAAAGGCTCCGGCATGATCCACCCCAATATGGCGACCATGCTCGGCTATGTTGCGACCGACGCCGCGATTGCGCCCGGCCTGATGCAGCGGCTGGTGAAGGAAGTCGCCGACGTGTCGTTCAACTGCGTGACCGTGGACGGCGACACTTCGACCAACGACAGCTTCATCCTGATCGCCACCGGCCAGGCCGGCAACGCTGAAATCGCCGACGCCGCCGGCGCCGATTACGCTGCGCTGAAAGCCGCCCTCAACGCCGTCTCGATCGAACTCGCGCAGGCGATGGCGCGCGACGGCGAAGGCGCCACCAAGTTCATGACCATCACGGTAGAAGGCGGGCGCGACCACGCCGAATGCAAGCAGATCGCCTACGCCATCGCGCGCTCGCCGCTGGTCAAGACCGCCTTCTTCGCCAGCGACCCCAACCTCGGCCGCATCCTCGCCGCCATCGGCTACGCCGGCGTCGGCGACCTCGACGTCAACACCCTGCAGCTGTATCTGGGCGATGTGCTGGTGGCGGAAAAGGGCGGCCGCGCCGCCAGCTACACCGAAGCGCAGGGTGCAGCGGTGATGAAGGCAGCGGAAATCACGGTGCGCGTGGTGCTCAATCGCGGCACCGTAAACGCCACGGTGTGGACCTGCGATTTCTCCTACGATTACGTGAAGATCAACGCGGAATACCGTTCCTAGTGCGTGGCAGGCGGGTCACCGGCCCGCCTGCCATCCCTATCCCGAATCCAGTCATGACGCTGCAACTCACCTCCGACCAAGTCGCTTTCCTGCAAGGCCCGATGTCGATGAATATCGGCGCAGTGGGGCGCGATGGCTGGCCCTGCGTGTGCCGCGCGCATGGCTGCGTGGTGGCGCGC
>JAGVGD010000070.1 GCA_020057245.1 Thiobacillus sp.
ATCTGGATGCGGTGGTGCCGAGCCTGGCCGAGGCGGCGAAAATGGTGGTGAAGGCGTGAATCTCAGGGGGCAGGATTCGGGGATCAGGATTCAGGGGGCGTGCCGCCGATGGCGGCGCTCGTCTTGAAAAGGCGCGTAGCACATTCCCTGACCCCTGAATCCCGAATCCTGACCCCTAAAATGACTGAACAAGACTTCTTCGACCTCGCCCGCCAAGGCTACAACCGCATCCCGCTCGTGCGCGAGCTGCCCGGCGATCTGGAGACACCGCTCTCCGTCTACCTCAAGCTGGCCAACGCGCCCTACACCTACCTGCTGGAATCGGTAGTCGGCGGCGAGCGCTTCGGCCGTTACTCGTTCATCGGCCTGCCTGCGCGCACCGTGGTCCGCGTGCGCGCGCATCTGCTGACCGTGGAAACCGACGGCAAGGTCGTCGAGGAACACAGCCTCGATGACCCGCTCGCCTTCGTCGCAGCCTACCAGGCGCGTTTCAAGGCGGCGCCGGTGGCGGGGCTGCCGCGCTTCACCGGCGGACTGGCCGGCTACTTCGGCTACGACACGATTCGCTATATCGAAAAACGCCTGGCGGCCGCGCGCAAGGACGACGTGCTGCACACGCCGGACATCCTGCTGATGCTGACCGAAGAGCTCGCGGTGTTCGACAATCTTGCCGGCAAGCTCTATCTCATCACCCACGCCGACCCCATGCAGGCCGATGCCTATGCCAGCGCCTGTTTGCGGCTAGGCGAACTGGTCGCGCAGCTGGACCAGCCGGTGACCCTGCCGCCCGAGCCGCGCGTGGACACCGCCGACCCGGTGTCCGAATTCGGCGAGACCGAGTTCAAGAACGCGGTGCAAAAGGCCAAGGACTATATCGCTGCCGGCGACATCATGCAGGTGGTGCTGTCCCAGCGCATGGCGCGGCCGTTCGCCGCCTCGCCGCTGTCGCTGTACCGTGCGCTGCGCAGCCTCAATCCGTCGCCCTACATGTTCTATTACGACTTCGGCGGCTTCCATGTGGTCGGTTCGTCGCCCGAGATTCTGGTCCGGCTCGAAGGCGACGACGTCACCCTGCGGCCGATTGCCGGCACCCGCCCGCGCGGGCTCACGCGCGAAGACGACGTGCGTCTGGCCAACGAGCTGCTGGCCGACCCGAAAGAGTGTGCCGAGCATCTGCAATTGCTCGATCTCGGGCGCAACGACACCGGCCGCGTCGCCGTCACCGGCAGCGTCAAGGTCACCGAGCACATGCAGATCGAGCGCTATTCGCATGTCATGCACATCGTCTCCAACGTCGAAGGCAAACTGAAACCCGGCCTGACGGCACTCGACGTGCTGCGCGCCAGCTTTCCGGCCGGCACCGTCTCCGGCGCACCCAAAGTACGGGCGATGGAAATCATCGACGAGCTCGAACCGAGCAAACGCGGTATTTATGCCGGCGCGGTCGGCTATCTCGGTTTCAACGGCGATATGGATCTGGCGATTGCCATCCGCACCGCGGTGATCAAGGATGGCACGCTATTCGTTCAGGCCGGGGCGGGCATCGTGGCCGATTCGGTTCCGCAAAGCGAATGGATGGAAACCCAGAACAAGGCGCTCGCCATCGTGCGCGCCGCAGAGATGCTGCAGACCTGATTCAGTTGGCCGGGGGGCGACTACTGACTGGAATTGCGAATGGAAACGAGGGGGCGGAAATGCCCCCTTTTTTATCTATAGCGAGTAGGAAAAGCCCATTGCCAGCATGTGCACCCCGCCTGACAGCAGGTCGTAGGCGTCGTCGTTGTAGCGGTCGTAGAAGTAGTTCACGCGCAGCGTGGCATTGTCGTTGAGCAGATAGTTTGCCCCCAGCGCGAACGAATGCAGATTGTTGTCGATGCGGGAGTCGACCGTGCCCGTCGCGGCTACCAGTTCGTCCTGCACCGTGCCGCTGGCCACGTCCCCGCTGGACTTCGTGAAAGTGTAGCTGCCATCCAGGCTGAGCTTGTCGTTGTACTGCCAGTCGCCTCCCAGACTGAGGACCCAGGAGTCGATCTGGTAATTGGGATTGTCGACCAGATCAAAAACGGTGACGTCCCAGCGCGTCACGCTGGAGGAGAGCAGGTAGCTGGAAAAGTCGTCCTGCATCCAGTACAGGCTCGCGTAGGTGTTGACACCCTCACGCGGCGAGCCGTTTAGGTTGAGACCCGCAGAATGCAGGGTGCTGTCGATATTTTGGTTGTAGTTCAGCCCGCCAATGGTATCGGTGACGGTATTGTTTCCGTTCTGCTTGTTCGTGTAGTCGTAGAAACCGCTGACTACCCAGCCTTCGGGCGCGGCGTAGCTCAGCATGGTATTCAGCTTGAACATCTCCTCTGGCTCTGTGACGAGGCCGGTTTCGTCCGCCCAGGTGAAGGATGGGGTGACGCGCAGGTTCCAGCCCATCGCCGGGCGGGCGGTCCATTTCAGGTAGACCTCGTCGGACAAGGTGTCCTCGCGGTACAGCGACTGTGCGGGCGCGATGAACTGGCCGGTCCCTCCCCATGTCAGGTCGCGCTCCTTGTCCAGCCGTTGCCAGCCGAGCGTCAGGTTGGAGCCGAGATACCCCGGCCGCCAACTGGCCGCGACGCCGTAGTCCATCGAGTTGATGCGGGCGATGCGCGGTCCGGCTGTCGCGAGGATAAGCGTGTCGGTGGAGGTCGAATCGTTGTCTCGGTTCGAATACTTGATGTGGCCTTCAACCGTCACCCCGGACGAAACCAGGGCATTGGCGGTGAGGTAGGCGTTGTCGTTGGCAATCTCCCCTTTGGTGTGGCCGGAAACGAGTTCCAGTTCGCTGAAAGACTCCTGCTTCAGCCAGGATGCGCCGTAACCGGCGGCGACCACCACACTGTCATTGAAGGTCTTGCTGGCACGGATGCCGTGGCTGACCAGTTGGGTGTCGGGCGTATACAGAATCGACGCAATGCGGTTTTCGGTCGTGGCCGCTGGGGGGAGCGTCACTCCTGCCGGATTGGTGATGTCCCGTTCCACTTGCAGTTCGGGCACCTTGTTCGTGAACTCCTCGAACGAAACCTCGTAGGCTACTTCAAATAGTTTGTTTGGCGAGGCGGCCACGGTCAGGCCCACCCGGTTCATCCGCTCGTCGACGCTGAGATTGGTGCCGCGCCAGCGTTCATTGCCCCAGCCGCCGCCTGGCACATTACCGAATTCATCAAGAAAGAACGGCGCGAACTTGTTCCCGTCGCGCTTGTAACCTTCGTAGTCCACCGCCAGGGTTGCCTGGTCGCCGAGCACGGCGGGCTTGATCGTGAAACCGGCGCTATAGGTGGTGCGGTCGATATGGTAGTCGTAGCGGTTGGCGTCGTCGTTGAACGTACGATAGGGACCGCTGCCGTCGCCGGGAACACCTTGACTGGCAGGCAGCGTACCACCGGTTCCGTACTTGTCCAGTTCGGGCTCGCTCGGGCGGTACAGATAGTCGATCCCGCCTGTGGCCGAGCGGTAGTGGGAGTAGTTGCCGTAGACGCCGAATGCTTCTTCGTTGTACTTCGCCGTGCCGCGATGGTTGTGCTGGCCGAAGCCACGCCGCTCGAGCACGAACAGGTCGCGCTCGCCTTCCCTGACTGTCACGTCGAGATCCAGGTCGAGGAATGCGTCCGAGCGCGTATCGCCGCTCCAGCCCTCGCGGTAGTCGTAGCGTTCGAGGAATTGGGTCTTGTCTTCGCCCGCACCGTCAAAGTAGTCGAACAGGAACAGCCTCGGCGTGATGACCGCAGTGGTGACGCGGGCGGCCTCCTCCGGCGCTTCGGCCGCGACGGGGGGCGCCGCAGTGGACGTTGCGGGCGCGGCCAGTGGGGAGGTGACCTCAGCGGCCTGCAACGAGGCAGCCAGCAGGGTGAGCGACGGCAGCATCAGGGCAATGGGAAGCTTGCGTGTCATGTCCGTCTCCCGCCTCAGTATTTAAGCTTGGGGTCGCTGTGGCTGCCGTGGATGGCGCTATGGCAGTTGGTGCAATTTCGCAACTGGGCGCCGGTGAGCTTGGTGGTGCTGTCTGGCATGGTCGTGGTGTGCTTGTTGAGCGCGAGCGAATGGCACTGCAGGCACTGCATCGGCTGGGCCAGTTGCATCAGGCGGCGGTTGGGTGAGCCGTGCGGGTTATGGCAGTAGGTGCAGTCCTCCACCACCGGTGCGTGCTCGAACACCTTGGGGCTGGTGATGTTCTGGTGGCACTTGGCACACTGCTCGTTCTTGCCGATCAAGCTGGTCAGGCCGGTCGAACCGCGCACGCCCAGTGTGCCGCTGTGGGGGTCGTGGCAGCTCACGCAGGAGAGGCCGCCTTCCTTCACCGGGTGGTGCGAAGGCATGTTCATGCGGGCGGCGACGTCCTTGTGGCAGCTCATGCATAGCTGCGAGTTCTTGTCGGATTTCCACATGCCGACGTTGAGTTCCTTGATCTTGGGCGAATGTACGCCGTGGCAGTTGCGGCATTCGAGCTTGGCCTTGCTATGCGCCGAGAAAGCCCAGTTCATGCGCTTGTGGTCGTTGTTCTTGTGGCAGGACAGGCAGTTGTCGGCCGCCGGAAATTTGACCTGGCCTTTGCCGGGTTCCGTGAAATGCTTGGATTCCGGTGTGTGACAGGCCAGACAGTCGCTGTGATAGACGTTGACCTTGTGTTCATCGAGTGAAATGTGGCAGGTCTTGCAGACTTCGTTGCCGATAGGGGCCGGCGCTTGCGCCAGGGCCGTTGCCGTGGTCAGGAAAAGAGCCGCCCATGTGGTCAGAACGGACAGGAAGACGCGCATCATGGTTTTTCCAATGGGTTGGCTGTGTTTAAGTCAAAGAAAGCTGTCGTCGCAATCGCGTTTCCCCCAACGCTTGCCGGGGGAGTGTTTACTGCAGCATACGCGGTCGCACGAGTTCAATTATCCAAACGAGTTCTGGTCACCCAATCTGTCATGGCAATCCTGTCCCCGTCGGGGACGATGGAGGTTGCATGCCCCGGTTTTTGTTCGTCGCGGTTGCGGGATCCCTCGTGAAATCTTACATCGACGCATGAACACATTTGAAGAAATGACAATTGTCATTGCCTTGTTGAGAAGTTTACATAAAATCAGACAAAAGGGTCTGGTTGTTGTTGGATCCTGCTGAGGGGGGGCAAAGTCACGGGTTCGTCGTAGGGTTGGCCAAGTGAGTGACAAACAAGCCAGGACGCCTGGCCTCCGAAATACTAAAAAAGCTTGAAAAAAGGGAAGCCAAGAAAAATGAAAATTTCAGACAGACTGCGTAAATATTCGCCGTGGTTGCTACTCGGCGTGGGACTCGGCGTGGGCGCCGCCGTCGTGGTCGCCTTTGAGCAGACCATGCATTACACCAGCCAGGATGCGTTCTGCATGACTTGCCACCAGGACAATGCCGGCAAGGAATGGATGCAGTCCGTTCATTACAAGAATCCTCAAGGCGTTGTGGTGAGTTGCGCCTCATGTCATATCCCGCATGAGTTTGCTCCGAAGATGGTCGTCAAAGTGGGGGCAATCAAGGATGTGTGGGGATTCTTGCAGGGCAAAATCAGCACCCCCGAGAAATACGAGGCATTACGGCTGGAAATGGCGCAACACGAATGGAGTCGGCTGAAAACCAATGGCGCGAAGGAATGCCGCCAGTGCCACAAGCTCGAAGCAATGGATAACCCCGACATGCCGTTCGTGAAGGACGAGCATGAGGCCGCGCTGAAGAGCGGGAAAATCTGCACGGATTGCCACCAGGGGGTGGCGCATACCCCGCCCGGCAAGGCGGAGGTAGCCCAGCACCCATAATGGTTTGCGGGAAAGATTGAACAGTCGTTTTTGTGGAGTCGGTCTGAGTTTCGGAGGAAATATGCAGGTGTTTTTCAAACAGGTTTTTATGGTGGTTTCGCTGGCGCTGTTTTCTGCGGGGACGCAGGCAAATCCCGCTCTGGCCAAGAAGAAGGGATGCGCCAGTTGCCATGGCGGAGTGGCGGGGGTAAACGTCAAAACCCCGCTGGCGGGCATGCCCCAAGCCCCTTCTTTTTACGAGTTGTACGGCAAATTCAGTGGGCAGCAGGATGCGGCAGAAAAAATGATCACGGCTTTGCGGGAGAACAAGAAACACCCGAAAGTGTCCATCAATGCCACTGAACAGAAGGCATTGGCTGATTTTTACCTGAGCACCGAACCCGTCGAAACGTCAGGAAAAAGGCAGGTGTCATCCAAAGAGTCCGAACCAGCCAAATAATCGTCCCTGCCTGAGAATGACCGCGGGAGCGTCACGCTCTGCATGCCTGGGGGCACTGACAAGCGTTCGCGGCACTTAAAAGGTAAGTTGTGTTTTCGAAGGGGGAGGAAAAGGCATGATAAAAAAATCACTGTTCATGTCCATGAAATGGCTGTTTTCCTGGGTGGCGCTGGCATGCACGGTTGGCTTCTTGCAGGGGGCTGCTCTTGCCAGCACGGCCGATCACAGCCAGTTCAAGGGGCTGCAGCAGGATTTCAAATCCGGATCGGCCGTCACCAAGGCTTGCTTGGAGTGCCATGCGAAAGCGGCAGACGAGGTCATGGCGTCAAAGCACTGGGCCTGGGAGTTTCCCGATCCGCATTCGAAAAAAATGCTGGGCAAAAAAAACGTCCTGACATCATTCTCGCTGGGGATACAAAGCAACAATCCGGTTTGCAATGCGTGCCATGCCGGCTATGGCTGGAAAGACAACAGCTTCGATTTCACCGCCAGGGAGAATGTCGACTGCTTGGTTTGCCATGACACTACGGGGTCGTATCGCAAGGGATCCGGCATGGCCGGGCACCCGCCGGTCGCTGGGATGGAATTGCCGCCGGGCTCGGGCAACGTCAAACCCGTCGATCTGAAGGAAGTGGCCCAGAATGTGGGCAAGTCCAGCCGCGACACCTGCGGCGCCTGCCACTTTCATGGCGGCGGCGGGGATGGCGTGAAGCATGGCGATCTGGACAGTTCGCTGGCGGCGCCCGAAAAGGACGTGGACGTCCACATGGATGCGCTGGGCCTCGATTTTTCCTGCACCGAATGCCACAAGACTACGGCGCACCAGGTCGCGGGCAGCCGCTATGCCCTCACCGCGAAGGATGCTCACGGCGCACTGATGCGCGGCAGCAAGGATGGCCGCAACCCGTCGACCTGCCAGGCCTGCCATGGCAATGTGCCCCACAAGATGGCGCGGCTCAATCGCCATGCGGACAAGCTTGCCTGCCAGACCTGCCACGTTCCTCAATTCGCCCGGGGAGGGATCGCGACCAAGATGACCTGGGATTGGTCTGCGGCAGGCCAGATGGATCCGGATGGGCAACCGCTCGTCACCAAGGATGCCGAAGGCCGTGTCATTTATGACGCTAAAAAAGGCAGGTTCACCTACGGTGAAAACAGGGTTCCGGACTATTTCTGGTTCAACGGAAAAGTGAGTCACCTGACGGCGTCGGACAAGATCGACCCCACGCGGCCGGTTCCTCTGAACCGGTTCGAAGGGGTGCCTGGTGATGGTGAATCCCGGATCTGGCCATTCAAGGTCATGCGTGCGATGCAACCTTATGACAAGGTCCACCTGACCATGCTGAAAGCCCATACAACCGGTACCGACGAGGATTCTTACGGCAAGAGTTTCGACTGGAACAAAGCCATCGCTCGCGGCATGAAGGAAGCAGGCCATCCTTTTTCCGGGCAATTCGACTTTGTCAAAACCGAGATGTCGTGGCCCATTACGCACATGGTGGCGCCCAAGGAGCAAGCGCTCAATTGTGTGGCCTGCCATGGCACGCAAAGCCGCCTGGCCGGTGTGCCGGGCATCCACCTCCCCGGCCATCATGCCCATGGCTGGTTGGACAAGCTGGGGTGGGGTCTTGCCGGGCTGACATTGCTGGGCGTGATCATTCATGGCGCCGGTCGTGCCTTCGCCTATCGGAAAGGAGCGCGCAAATGAGCGAACGCATTTATGTCTTCCCGCTGTTCGAGCGCTTCTGGCATTGGGCGCAGGCGATCCTGATCATGCTGCTGCTGGTCACCGGGTTCGAGGTCCACGGCACGTATCGCCTGCTCGGCTTCGAACGCGCCGTCGAGACGCATACGGTCGGGGCGTGGACCCTGGTCGGGCTCTGGGTGTTCGCCATCTTCTGGCACTTCACCACCGGCGAGTGGAGGCAATACATCCCGACACTGCAGAAAGTGGATGCCATGATCAAGTACTACGTGTACGGCATCTTCACGAATGCGCCCCATCCGTTCCGGCTCACCCGCCTGCACAAACACAACCCGCTGCAGCGCTTGGCCTATCTGGGGGTGATGCTGTTCATCGGCCCGTTGCTGTGGTTTACCGGCTGGTTTTACCTCTTCTATGAGTACTGGGCTGTGTGGGGCTGGGAGCCATACCTGTCGCTGCAGTGGGTTTCATTTTTCCATGTTGTCGGGGCGTTTCTGATGCTGCTGTTCCTGATCGTCCATGTGTACCTGATCACCACCGGACATACCGTGCTCAGCCATTTCAAGGCCATGATCACCGGCTGGGAAGAGGTCGATTGAACCGTTCCACCAGCGTCAGGGCGGCACCATCAAAGATTTTATGCAAAGGAGAACCGTCTTGAAAATCCGCTATACGTTTTTATCTGGCGTCATGCTGGGGCTGCTGGCCCTGCCGTTCGCTGGTCAGGCAGCAGATGGCGGCGACTGGAAGCGCGGACGCGTTTACTACCGCTTCGTGTGTACCGACTGCCATAGAGGGGGGAGTGGTGAGATACCGCCGACCTCCAGAAGCATGGCGGAATGGAAGGCGTACTTCCAGGCAGGCAAGCACGAGAAAGGCAAGATGAGCCTCAACTATTACGTCAGCAAGCCTTTCCGGGAGAGCATCAAGACCAAGAACCAGGCGGCAGCGAAATTCATCGACGTGCCCGCGGAGCAGTTGTGGAAGGACGTCGAGGCTTTCGTCATCAGGGGCGCGAAGGATGGCGATGCGCCGGCAAAATGCAACTAGGCAAACCCTGACAAACGGGTGAGATGAGGGAATGGTTCTTTCCCGATGTGACGGAATGAGGCGATGAAATCGTCCCTGTTCGAATCCAGCGGTCTCAAGGCCGATTTCCAGGCCGCGCTGGTCGAGCCGTGGTCGCCCTACCTCGGTGCCGTGCTGCTGTTGCTGGCGGTGTTCGCGCTGATGCTGTCGGGCGAAACCTGGGGCGTGTTCGGCGGCATCAGGCTGTGGGGCGACTGGTTCAATCACCTGATCGGCCTCGACGCCATGCTCGGCATCCATGCGCCGGAATCGCCGCTGATGCATCGCATCTCGCTCAGCAATATCGCTCTGGTGCTGGGGGCTTTCACCGCCGCCCTGCTGTCGCGCCAGTTTCGCTTCAACCGCCCGCCGGTGCTGGAGGTCGTCTGGGGCGCGCTCGGCGGCAGCCTGATGGGCATTGGCGCGGTGCTCGCCGGCGGCTGTACCGTCGGCGCCTTCTTCGTGCCGACGCTGCATGCCTCGCCGTCCGGCTTCGTGATGCTGGCAGGCTTGATGGTCGGCGCGGTAATCGGCCTCAAGCTTCTGATGTGGACGCTGGAGCACATCACCTGGGGCATGCAGGCGCCGGTGCCGAAGCCGCTGTCGCCACGCACACTGGCGATATATCCCTGGATCGGCCTTGCCGTCATTGTTGGCGTCCTGTGGTGGGCGACCCGTTGGTATGGCTCGGCGGACAGCAAGATCGCCTCGCGCGGCATCATCGTGGCAGCGGGTTTCGCCATCGGTTTCATCATGCACCGCTCACGCTTCTGCGTCGCCCGCGCCGTGCGCGAACCTTTCATGACCGCCGAAGGCGACATGACCAAGGCAGTGATCCTGGCGCTGGCGGTCGGTATTCCAGTTGCCTCGCTGATCTTCCAGGCCGAACTGCTCGATCCCTACCTCGCCATTCCGCCACGCTTCTGGCTCGGCTCGCTGCTCGGCGGCGTGGTCTTCGGCCTCGGCATGGTGTTCGCCGGCGGCTGCGGCACCGGCTCGCTGTGGCGTGTTGGCGAGGGCCATCTGAAACTGTGGGTCGCGGTGTTCTTCTTCGCCTGGGTCGGCTCGATCGCCAGTGCACTATTTGCCAAGACTGGCTGGACCGTGTCGGAAATGAACCTCGACATGCTGGAGGAGAGCCCGCTGGGCATCCAGACCTTCTTCCCGGCCATGCTCGACGGCTGGGAGTGGGCCTATCTTGCCTGCGGCGGCTTTCTGCTCCTGTGGTATCTGCTGGTGCGTTACAACGAGTCCACGGAAAAATTCACCGTGGTGTGAGTCGGTTCGGGATCAGCCCCCCAATGTGGAATGGCCTTGTGGCATGACGCGTTATAAAAAGATGGTCTTGTCTTTTTGTCGGGGTTGTTTATAAAAAAAATAGATGGTTGTTGGATGTCAGGATGGATTTTTGGGTATGGCTGCATAAAGAAACAACGGATGAATTCATCGTTCACTGAGAGAAAAGGAACACTAAATGAAACTGCACAAACTTGGACTTGCCCTGATGTTGTCACTTCCTGTCGCCCTGCCGGCTGTAGGCTGGGTGACGCCGGTTCACGCAGAACAGCTCAAGGCGAAGGAGGGGTGGTACGGCAAACTGGTGGATGTCGAGTTCGTCAAACAGAATGTCGACATCCCCCCCAAGAAGGGGGTCATGATCATCGATTCACGGCCCACCGCGCGCCAGTACGATCCAGGTCACATCCCCGGCGCAGTCAGCATCCCGGACAGCAAATTCGACCAGATGGCCGGCAACCTGCCGCAGGACAAGAGCACGTTGCTCATTTTCTACTGCGGCGGAGTGGAGTGCATGCTGAGCCACAACTCCGCCTTCAAGGCGGAAAAGCTGGGCTATACCAATATCCGCGTGTATTCCGACGGTTCCCCTGACTGGGCGGCCAAAGGCACGGGGCAGGCGGTTTCTGCGGCCTACATCAAGAAGCTGCAGGATGAAAAAGCGAACTTCATGCTGGTCGACGCCCGGCCCAAGCGCATGTTCGACAAGGGTTCCATTCCTGGTGCGGTGAATATCTCGGATAGCGAATTCGACAAGCATGTGGACAAGCTGCCGGCCGACAAGGCCACGCCCCTGATTTTCTTCTGCGGTGGCTTGGAGTGCGTGCTGAGCAACAAGTCCGCCGACAAGGCTCGCAAGCTGGGTTACACCAACGTCAAAACCTATGTCGAGGGCTATCCGGAATGGGCCAGGCTGTATGGTGAAGCGGTCGCGCCGGGTGCCGTAAGCGGCGCTGGTGCTACATCTGCCAAGGCTGCGCCCAGCATTGAAGCCGGCAAGGAAAAGGGCACCATCACGGTGGCGTCCTTCGAGCGCATCATGAAGGACAATCCGGATTCCCTGCTGCTGGTGGATGTGCGTGATGCCAAGGAGTTCAATGCCGGCACCGCCAAGGGAGCGATCAACATCCCCATCGGCGATCTGGAAAAAAAGATTGGCACGCTGCCCAAGGACAAACCCATCGTCTTCTTGTGCGGCACGGGAGCCCGTTCGGGAGAAGCTTATGACGCGGCAAAACTGCTGCGCAGCGAGTTGCAGGTCTATTTCATCGATGCAGAGATGAAATTTAACGCGGACGGCACCTACAGCCTCAAGGAACACGCCAAGTAGACCCATTCAATCAAGGCGGGTGTGATTAATCTCCTGCCTTGGTTGCGCTGCCATCACGCTGTACGGTATTTCAAAAGGCCTGCCATTCGTGCAGGCTTTTTTCATGCGGCCGGCTAAGAATTTGGCGGCATTCAGCTGGGGCTTGGGATTTACCAGTTCCTATTCAGGGAAGTTTTCCTATCATTAAAAAAGATTAGAGTATCCTCATATAGTTGGCTCAAGGAGAAGAGAATGACCCAAACAAAATTCAAACTTAATCGCAAGGCTTTGTTCGGCTTGATGGTGCTGGCTGCTGCAGGTGCGATGCCAGTACAGGCAGCAACGATTACGGTAGATCCAATAGCATTGGATGAGGCTGTTGATACGGATGCGAAGTGTTCGTTGCGTGAGGCGGTTTTGTCCATCAATACGGGTGGAAATACCGGTGCTTGCGTTGCGGTCGTGACTGAAGCCTATGGCACCAACGATACGGTCACGCTTCCTGCGGGAACGTACAACTTGTCGGTTACGGGGTTTGACGAGAGTTGGTCCGGTATTGCGCCAAACTTTACTGCCGACAACGTGCCCAGCGCGGCGATAGGCGACATCGACATCATAAAGAGCGTGCGCTTGGTAGGCGCGGGCGCGGATGCGACGATCATCCAGTGGGGTGCGGCAATTGCGGATGCTGACCGTGACCGGATTTTCCATATCTATACGACAGCAGTGGCCACGGTCAACGTCGCAATCGAAGGCGTTACGATCACGGGTGGCCGCACTTTCCAAGACTTTATTGCCTTTGGGGCGGACGATCTCGCATCGCCTGTCGTACAAGCCACCGAGTACTACTTGCGTCGCGCAGGCGGGGGCGTGGCTGTGGGTGCGGCTGCGAACGTCGTACTGATCGATCCCGCGCTCGTAGGGGACGAAAATGCAGCAGGTCGTGGTGGTAGCCAGAGGCCGGGTGTTCCGGGCGTGCCTGGTCCTACCTTTGGCCTTACTCTGACTGGCGTGAAGGTGCAGGACAACCAGGCACAGGGCGACGGTGCCGGCATTTACGCTGGGGCGCCGATGACTGCGACCAACGTGGTGGTCTCCGGCAACACATCCACCGTCAACGGCGGCGGCATCTACAACGAGGGCGACACATCGGTCACCAACTCGACCATCAGCGGCAACAAGGCCGAAGGCGGAGGCGGGGTATTCCTCACTGGCACCAACACGGTCACTGTCAGCGGAACGGCCTTGAGCGGTAACCGTGCCATCGGCGGCGGGGCAGTCAGCGGACGTTCCGGCGTGACCATCAACATGGTCAACTCGACGCTCAGCGGCAACTTGGGCGACGATGTGGGTGCCGGTTTTTATCATCAGGGAGCAGCTTCGCTTCGCTTCGTTACCATCGCTAACAACATTTCCGGCGCGGATGCACCGACCGCAGGGTCCGGTATCAATGTCTTCCCTTCGGGAGCGGTCGCGGTTGCCCTGAAGAACGTGCTGCTGGCTGCCAACAAGGTGGGCTGGGATTCGACTGTTGAACCTAATGGTCCTGCTGATCCGGCTGCGCTTGCCTCGGCAAATTGTGGTTATACGGGCAGCAGCATGGCGATCACGTCAAGTGGCAACAACCTCAGCAGCGATGCGAGTTGCACGACGCTGAACTTGGCCACCGACAAAAACAACGTCGATCCGAAGATCGGTGCTCTGGCCAACAATGGTGGGTTGACCCTGACCCACGCGTTGTTGGCCGACAGCCCGGCGCTGAGTGCAGGCGCGTCGGATGCGGCCGTCACCACCGACCAGCGTGGCCAGCCACGCGAAAGCCCACCCGACATCGGCGCTTTTGAGCTCGACAACATCACAGAAAGCACCAGTAGTGGAGGTGGGGGCGGCTGCGCCGTGGGCGTTGACGGCCAGGTCGACCCGGTTCTGCCGGCTCTGCTGGCCGCCGCACTGACCTTCTTCGGCTGGCGCCGCCGCACTGCAAGATGATCGTCTGGCCCCGCCCCGCAGTTGGATAACGGGGGCGGGTAGTCGGCAAGCCGGTGCAAACCTCTGGTTTGCACCGGCTTTTTTTCGCTCGCCGGCAATGCGCGGGCGTGGCGTCCGCAGCGGATCAACTCAGGACGCAGTGCTTGATCTGTGACAGAATCAGCTAAAAAGCGAGGCTCGCATCGAGCCTCCGGTACAAAGCATTAAAAGCCCATGACCCCAAAAACCTACTGTACCGACGAAAAATGGCCGGGCCGTCCGGACTGTGTGCATTGCGCCATTCGCAGCACTGTCCTTTTTTCCGTTCTGAACGAAGCCGAACTGGGTGAGGTGTTACGGGGCATTGACAATCGGTGGCACGAAACAGGGCACGAACTCTATGCGCAGGGTGCCAAGGGTGAAGATATTTATACCATTCGCGCCGGTTGCGTGAAGATGGTGCATGCACTCGACGACGGCGGCCGACGCATCGTGCGCTTGCACTATCGTGGCGATGCCATTGGTCTGCAATCGGTGCTGGGTCAGCCCAACCGGAATTCCGCCATCGTTATGCAAAAAGCCGATATCTGCCGCATCCCGGTCAGCGTCATTCACGCCCTCAAAAAACGTAATCCGCAAATTTACGAGCAGCTGATGCAGCGTTGGCAAGCCAGCCTGGATGAGGCGGAAAGCTTCATCACCGAACTCGGCACCGGCCATGCCGAAACCCGACTGGCCCACCTGCTGCTCAAGCTCGACGCCCACAGCGAGCGCCATTGCATCCCCAACCTGCTGCGCGAGGACATCGCCGCCATCATCGGCGTCACCACCGAAACCGCCAGCCGCCTGATGGCCGACTTTCGCCGCCGCAAATTCATCCTGGAAAAAGAAGACCGCGGCATCCACTGCGACCGCGACGCACTGAAAAGCCTGATTTGATGGCCGCCTGATAAGGGCGGGAGGCCTGTTCCCGGCCAGATGAGCTGTTGAATCCATGACAAGGGCCACGCACCCTTCGGCGCGTGGCCCCTGTATTCAGCGAGTCCGCAGGCAGATCAGGGCTGCACGCGATCCTGCTGCAGCGTTTGTTGTTGCGTGCGGTTCTGTTGTTGCACCGTGCCGCCCGCACCGGTGCCGCCATGCTTGTACTGGTGCAGATGTTTGTGCTGGCGTTGCTGCAGCTGCATACCGGCACCCTGACCTTTGCCACCGCCCTGGCCATTGCCCATTCCCGTTGGGCTCCCGGCTTGCCCACCCGCATTCGCTGAGCCGGCACCCTGACCATTGCCCATTCCCGCTGGGTTCCCGGCTTGCCCGCCCGCATTCGCCGAGCCGGCGCCCTGCTGCATGCCGGCGCCTTGGCCTTTACCGCCGCCCTGACCATTGCCGCCGCCATTCTGAGCCAATGCAACACCGCTACCCAGTGCAGCGACCATTACCGAAATCATCATCATGTTCTTGTGCATATCCCACTCCATTCAAGTTAAAAAACTCACTTGAATCCAAGTATATGTACCCTCGTTCAAATCGGTGTTTCACACTGGTTTCAATATGTGACCGAGTGTGACAGCCTCGTCAGCCGGGGGGCGATCGGGATGGCGATTGCCCCGAGCGGTGCGTGGCACCTGGCATCCAGCAGCCGATTCTCCTGAACGAATTGGCTCCGCTGCCTGGCGCGCCGATGCCAGGAAAAGCAGTTGATCGGGTGACGAGTTTTCATGCCCGGTGTTGGAAATCGAACGAGGGAGACAGCAAAAAAAGTCACTCAATCCGCTGATGTCTTGCGGTTTGTCAATGTGACTTGCGCCCATAAAATTTATAATCAAAATTAATTAAGACATATTTGTCCAGATAAAAGCGCAGTGATCTAGACTTTGTAGTAAGTGAGTTGGTTTCTAGTGTGTCGGACGTCTATCTACGGCTTTTTTGGTATGGATTTTGCATTGACACAAGAGAGCCTTGGTCAACGCCGCAGATGCGCGTTCGGTTGGATTGTTTTTTGTGATTGTTATTGAACTGGAGTGAATGTATGGCCCAAAAAAAATCAAAAACCCTTGTTGCCAGCGCGGTGAGCTTGGCGCTGTCGAGCATGATGCTGACAGCCAGCCTGAACGCGGGCACTATCCAAAACTCGAATCCTGAACTGGTGGGTGGCAAGCTGGGTGCCTGCGGCGTCGAAGGTGCACCGACTGCTTGTGTTGGGGCGTGGGATCTGTCGAACGTGGACGTCAAGCTGATTCGCGTGGTTGACGGTGCCGAATTCGGTAGTTTTGACGAGTTGTCGGGGGCTTACACGCCCATGACCTATGGCGACAGCTTCCGGAGCTATGTCACCGATCCCGCCAATCCGCTCGTCCAAACGGCGCGGATTTCCGGCAAGGACTGGCCGGTCGGCGAACCCACCGGCATCAAGGCGGTCAGCGGCGACACTCAGACCAAGAACGGCAAGCCGGAAAACTGCCTGATCAACTCTTCCTATCTGAGCGAAAACCCGGCGGTTGTGGGTGATGTGGATCAGTTCCTGGATGATGACCCGGCTAATCCGGTTCTCTGCTCCAGCTTTTTCCAGTCGCACAAGCGTTTCAAGATCGCGATGCTGCCTGCAACCGTTGACGGCGTTGCGGATGGCGCAGAGGGTAAGCCTATTGATCTGGTCTTCAATGTGACTGACTCCGGCGGGATCAAGTCCTATCAGGTGTTCAGCAAGATCAACAACTACACGGGCAAGCGTCTCAAGGGCTACAAGATCGTGGTCGGTTCGGGCGTGGGCGCTGGATTCCAGTCGGCAGACCTGTTGGGCATTGATGAACAGCTTTTCATTTCCCTGGGTGTCGACGAGGGCAAAACCAATGCCGGCGTTCCTGACGGTTCCAACCTGTTCGACGCGGATGAGGGTCTTGCCACATTCTCACACGGTCTTTTCGGCGCGCCCGACACGCATTTCACGGCAAACGGTTTCTTTGATTCCCGGACGGCCGGCTTTAACGTTGAGCAGGTCTGCTCAACCAATGCCTGCGTCACCTATCAGCCCTTCCCTGGAGGCGTGAATGTTCCGTATTCGGACACTGTCCGCTCGACCACTGCATTGCCAAGCAACTACGTTCAAGCACCGGTGAACTTTGGTGACTGGCTGCACTTTGGGTTGGCACCCAAAGGTATTTTCTGGGATTTCGACAATGATCCGACCACCGATGCGGACTTGGTCGCCTATTGGAACGGCACGGGCTGGGTCAAGAACGCTGACTCGGGTTTTGCCGCCGTCACCGAAGCCGAATTGAATGGCTGGGCTGCGAACCCGCAATATTCCGTCGATGTCATTGAGGACGTTCTGAACTTGGGATTGAACTACATCGTCAAAGTGGGCGATGGCATCCCGGGCGGAAAAGTCACCATTCGCATCATTCCTGTTGTTGCTGATGACCAGAACCAAGCTGCTCCGTGGATGGCCAACTCTCCCGCAGTTGGGGACTTGCTGCCGGTTTCCACCACCACTCCCACCACCACGACCACCAGCGGTGGCGGCGGCGGTGGCTGCACCATCGGTAGCAACGGCCGCTTCGACCCAACCTTGCCGGCGCTGATGCTGGCTGGGCTTGGCTTGCTCGGCTGGCGTCGTTTCAGGAACGGCAAGTAAGACCCCGCCTGCTTCACTCCGCCTTCGGGCCGGGGAGGCAGGCACCGAATTCCCCGGCGCCGGCGCAATCCTTTGGGTTGCGCCGGTGTGTTGTTTATAGCAAGCTTGGACGCGATGCCGCTCATACCCGTTTTCGACACGCTCCGCCGGGTGCCCTGGCCGGGCGTTCCCCAGTTCAATCTGCTGTTGCTACTGGCGCTGGCCGCCTTGCTGGCGCACTGGACCTGGCGTTTTGCCGCGCCGGTGCCGCCGCTGCCGGCAAGCGGCGTCCGCGCCGACATCAAGCTGGATGCTGCGCTGGATAACCTGCGTAACGCGCGCCTGTTCGGCGCGGCAAAGGCCAATCCGGACGCGGCGGCCGAGCAGGCGACCTCGCTCAATCTCAAATTGCGCGGCGTGTTCGCGGCACCGGACGGGCTGTCGGCAATGGCGATCCTGGCGGTTGATGGGCAGGACCAGGCCATCGCCACCGGCTATGAAGTCGTGCCGGGGGTGATGCTGGATGCAGTGGCATCCGACCACGTGATCCTGATCAACCGGGGCGTGCGCGAGCGTCTCGATCTGGAGGCGGTGGGGCGGCCGCTGACGCAGGCAGATGGCGATATTCCGGTTACACGGCAGGAACTCGACCGGGCGCTGGCCAACCCGCAAAGCCTGGGCGTACAGACGCAGGCCGGCACCGCGGCCAGGCCAGGGCTGGTACTGGGCACGGTAGACGGCAATGGGTTGGCGGCACGGCTAGGTCTGCAGAGCGGCGACCGGTTGAGCATGGTCAATGGCAGTCCGGTCGTCAACATGCAGGATCTGGCGCGGCAATTGTCCGCAACGGTCAATGCGCAGCGTGTCACGGTGGTGGGCGAGCGCCAGGGCAAGCCGCTGATTCTTTCTTTCAGGCTGCAGTAAACGTGATGAACAATATGAAAAAGACACGACAGGGATTTTCCCGCCGGCTGACCCTCGGCGCCTTGCTGGCCGCACTGACGCTGACGCCCATGCAGGCGCCGGCGCAGGCACAGGGCGACCGGGTCGTCCTCAATTTCATCAACGCCGACATTCCTTCGGTGATCAAGGCGGTGGGCGAGCTCACCGGCAGGAATTTTGTCATCGATCCGCGTGTCAAGGGCACGGTGATCATCACGTCGGCGCGGCCAGTGCCGCGCAGCCAGGTCTACCCGATTCTGCTGTCGGCGCTGCGCATGCAGGGCTTCTCGGCGATTGAGGGCGACAACGTGGTGAAGATCGTGCCGGAGGCGGAGGCGAAGCAGAATTTCAGTGTGACCCGCGGCAAGCAGGTGAACGAGAGCGGCGACCGCATCATTACCCAGGTGTATCCGCTGCAATACGAGTCCGCCGTCCAGCTGATGCCGGTGCTGCGGCCGCTGATCGGGCCCAATAATGCGATTTCCGTCCTGCCCAGCAGCAATACGCTGGTGATCACCGATTACGCCGACAACGTGCGGCGGCTGAATGCGGTGATCGAGGCGGTCGACCAGCCGAGCGCGAGCGACACCGAACTGATCAAGCTCAACCATGTGTCGGCGGTGGATGTGGCGCAGTCGCTCGGGCGGCTGATGTCGGATGGCGCATCGGGCGGGTTGCCGGGTGGTTCGCGGCTGCTGATCGTGCCGGACATGCGCTCGAATTCGCTGCTGGTGCGCAGCGACAATGCTTCGCGCATCCAGACGCTGCGCAAGCTGGTCGCCGGCCTCGACGTGCCGGGCGCGGCGGGCGGCAACATCCACGTGGTGTACCTGCGCAATGCCGAGGCGGCGCGGCTGGCC
>JAGVGD010000043.1 GCA_020057245.1 Thiobacillus sp.
CAGGGACGCGGCTTTGCCGTGGTGGCGGCCGAAGTGCGCAACCTCGCGCAACGCAGCGCCGGCGCCGCCAAGGAAATCAAGTCCCTGATCGAGGATTCGGTCGGGCAGGTCGAAGCAGGTGACCGACTGGTGGAGGAGGCCGGCAAGACCATGGGCGAGATCGTCACCTCGGTCAAGCGCGTGACGGACATCATGGGCGAGATCGCGGCGGCCAGCCAGGAACAGAGCACCGGTATCGAGCAGGTCAACCAGGCCATCACCCAGATGGACGACGTCACCCAGCAGAATGCTGCGCTGGTCGAGCAGGCAGCAGCTGCAGCGATGAGCTTGCAGGAACAGGCCGATAACCTGACGCAAGCGGTCAGCGTGTTCAAACTGGACAGTGGGGGTTACAGCAGCAGGCCGCAGGCTTCCACGCGCAGTCGTACAAACCCCAGCCTGCTGCCCGCCGCGAAACACAAGCAACTGTCTGCAAGCAGCCGTGACAGCAGCGACGAGTGGGAAACATTTTGAGTTTCTTGCTGGATAACGAGTAGTTACATAAAACGACGGAGAACAGTGACATGTTAGACAAACTGGAAAACCTTAGCATCAAGACGATCCTGATCGTTGCGATCACCTCGATGACCTTGCTGTTGGTGATTGTGGGTGTAACCGGCATCCGCGGAACAAGCAATACCCTGCAGATGGAGCAACTGTCTGTGCAAGCCCACACGAATGAAGCACGCGTGGTGCATGTGTTGAAAGCGATGGAATCGAGCCGTGCGCAAGTGATGCTGGCGCTGCAGCACAACCCCTCCTACGAGTTTGCATCCATGCATGACCATGCGCTCAGCATGCACCTGAACGCGCTCGATCAATCGCAAGACGATCTCAAGAAACGATGGTCCGAATTTTATGCAGAAATAGCGAATACGCCGGAACAGAAACTGGCCGATGCGTTTTATGCCGATAGCGCCAATCTCGCTGCTGATGGGTTCGCCAAGGCGAAACAGGCGCTGGAGACGGGCAACTGGAATGTGGCTCAAGCGGGCTTGCTGAATGAGATCAACCCGGCGTTCAACAAAAGCGCAAGTGCCCAGAATGCATTGTTGAATGGCCTGAAAGATCTGAGCGAGGCGAACGACCAGGAAGCGAAAGAGATTGCTGCTGACGCCAGATTCAACATGATCCTGACGATCATCATCGCCTCGCTGGCCGCCCTTGCAATCGGCGGACTTTTGATGCGCATGATTACCAAGCCGCTGGTTCTGGCGGTTGAATTGGCCAACAAGGTGGCGGAAGGCGACCTGAGCTTTCATCTGGACGATATGGCGCGCGACAACGAGTTCGGTCGCCTGCTTGCTGCCCAGCAGCAGATGGAGCGCAATCTGGCGGACATCGTCGGCCAGGTTCGCACTGGCACCGACACCATCACGGTGGCTGCGCGCGAGATTGCAACGGGCAACGCCGACCTGTCGTCGCGTACCGAGCAGCAGGCGAGCTCGCTGGAAGAAACCGCCTCGTCGATGGAAGAGCTCACCAGCACCGTCAAGCAGAACGCCGAAAACGCGCGGCAGGCCAACCAGCTGGTGCAGTCCACCGCCGAAGTGGCGGTCAAGGGCGGCAATGTCGTGGGACAGGTCGTCGACACCATGGCCTCGATCAGCGAAAGCTCGCGCAAGATCGCCGACATCATCGGCGTGATCGACGGTATCGCCTTCCAGACCAATATCCTGGCGCTCAACGCTGCGGTGGAAGCCGCGCGCGCCGGCGAACAGGGACGCGGCTTTGCCGTGGTGGCGGCCGAAGTGCGCAACCTCGCGCAACGCAGCGCCGGCGCCGCCAAGGAAATCAAGTCCCTGATCGAGGACTCGGTCGGGCAGGTCGAGTCGGGCGGGAAGCTGGTGGACGAGGCTGGCAAGACCATGAGCGAGATCGTCACCTCGGTCAAGCGCGTGACGGACATCATGGGCGAGATCGCGGCGGCCAGCCAGGAACAGAGCGCCGGCATCGAGCAGGTCAACCAGGCCATCACCCAGATGGACGACGTCACCCAGCAGAACGCCGCGCTGGTCGAGCAGGCCGCGGCTGCGGCGATGAGCCTGCAGGAACAGGCGGACGTTCTGGCTCAGGCAGTCAGCGTGTTCAAGCTCGATAGCAACAGTTTCACACAGCACGCTCCCCGGAAAAGCACATCCAGCCGCGCCTTGCCCAAACCGCATGCCACGGAAGTCCGGTCACGCCCGGCCGCCAGCCAGAAAAAACTGGCCAAGTCTTCCAGCAGCGATGGCGAGTGGGAAGAGTTTTAATCCCCCCTATCCGGTATCAACTTGAAAAAGGACTCGCCATGCGAACCAACTTGCCCGTAACCAACGTCGAATATGTGCTGCAGGACGAGGAGACCATCGTCTCGAAAACCGATCTGCACGGCAACATAACCTACGTCAACCAGACCTTCGTTGAAGTCAGCGGCTTCAGCGAAGACGAGTTGATGGGGGCGCCGCAAAACATCATTCGCCATCCGGATATGCCTGCCGAGGCATTCGCCGATATGTGGCAAAACCTGAAGAACGGCAATGCGTGGACCGGTCTGGTCAAGAATCGCTGCAGGAATGGCGACCATTACTGGGTGGAAGCCAATGCCGCACCCATTATCGAGAACCGAAAAGTGGTCGGTTACAGCTCGATCCGCACCAAGCCGAGCCGGGCGCAGGTACAGGCCGCGGATAGCGTGTACCGGTCGATCAAGGCGGGCGACACGAGCTACAAGATTCAGGATGGGCGTGCCGTCAAACAGACCGTGCTGCGGCGTTTGGGACTGGCGCGAACCTATTCCACCCGGACCCTGGTGCAAGTGCTGGTAGGCGTGATGATCGCCATCAGCCTGCTGGTGGGCACGCTGGCCTGGCTGGCGCTTGACGGCGACGGCGCGGGCTACCTGAAAGCCCTGATGGTGATCGCAGCATTGGGGGTGCCGATGGCGCTGCTGTTCGGCGTGGCGTGCTATCGCGGCATCATCACGCCGCTGCTGGATGCAGCGCATGATGTGGGGCGCATGAGCGCAGGCGATTTGACCGGACATATCGTGCCCAGCGGCAGCGCCGGGTTGGTCAAGCTGATGCAGTCCCTGAGAGTGCTGCAGCTCAACACCAAGTGGCTGGTGATGCAGATCAAGGAAAGCACCGACAGCGTGAACATGGGGGCGCAGGAAATTGCCCGCGGCAACGCCGACCTCTCCCGCCGTACCGAATCGCAGGCTTCCAGCCTGGAAGAAACAGCCAGTTCGATGGAAGAACTGACCAGCACGGTGGCGGAAAACGCGACCAATGCCCACATGGCCAGCAAGCTGGTGGCTTCGACCGCCGACATTGCGGTGCAGGGCGGCGAGGTGGTCGGCAAGGTGATCGAAACCATGGCCTCGATCAACAGCAGTTCGCGCAAGATCGCCGACATCATCGGCGTGATTGACGGCATCGCCTTCCAGACCAACATCCTGGCGCTGAACGCAGCGGTGGAAGCTGCGCGCGCTGGAGAACAGGGACGCGGCTTTGCCGTGGTGGCGGCCGAAGTGCGGCACCTGGCGCAGCGTAGTGCCAGTGCGGCGAAGGAAATCAAGACCCTGATCGTTGATTCGGTGGCGCAGGTGGACCTCGGCCGCAAACTGGTCAACGAAGCGGGCGATGCGATCGATGACGTGGTGACGTCGGTGCAACTGGTGGTCGAGATCATGGACGGCAGTGCGACGGCCAGCCAGGAGCAGAGCGCAGGCATCGCCCAGATCAACCAGGCGGTGGGCCAGATGGATGAAATGACGCAGCAGAATGCAGCGCTGGTGGAACAATCCGCTGCGGCCTCCGAAAGCCTGCAGGAGCAGGCCGCCAAGCTGGCGCAAGTGGTAGGTTCGTTCAAAATTACGCGCAGTGCGCAGGGCGGTTCACCGCGTGGCGGCAGACCGGCGCTGTCTCATGCGGGCAGGCCGGGTTCGGCGTTGCCCCGTTTGAGCGCGTGAAGCATTGCGCCGTGCTGAACGCCATGCCGAACCCCTGGCGGGCGGGTCGATAGCCTGAACATGAAGCTGACACAAGAAAATACGCCGGACAGCGCCAAGATTTTTGCATTCACCCCGCGCGACTTTGCCCGGGTGCGGGCCTTGATCTACCGCCAGGCGGGTATTTCTCTGGCCGAAAGCAAGCAGGAAATGGTGTACAGCCGTCTGGCGCGCCGGCTGCGGGCAAAGGGTTTGAATTCGTTCGAGGAATATCTGGACGGCCTCGAAAGCGGGCGCGACAGCGACGAGTGGGAGGCCTTTACCAACGCGCTGACGACCAATCTGACATCGTTTTTTCGTGAAGCGCATCATTTTCCGATCCTGGCCGAGCATGCGCGCAAGGCGAAAAAACCGCTGACGATCTGGTGCTCCGCCAGTTCGACCGGCGAGGAGCCGTATTCGATCGCGATGACTTTATGCGAGGCCTTCAATACGCTGACGCCGCCGGTCAGCATTGTGGCCACGGACATTGATACCAATGTGCTGGAAACCGGGGCGACCGGAGTTTATACCGCCGACCGGCTGGACAAGATGCCGAAAGAGCGTGCCCGACGGTTTTTCTTGAAGGGCAAGGGCAGCAAGCTCGGGATGGTGCGGGTGCGTCCGGAATTGCGGCAGTTGATCACCTTCAAGACCCTGAACCTGCTGGCCAGCAGCTGGCCGGTGAGCGGGCCATTCGATGTGATTTTTTGCCGCAACGTGATGATCTATTTCGACAAGCCGACGCAGAGCAAAATCCTTTCGCGCTTCGTGCCGCTGCTGAAACCGGATGGCCTGCTGTTTGCCGGCCACTCGGAAAACTTCATGTACGTGTCGGACGCGCTGAAGCTGCGTGGCAAGACAGTCTACGAACTCGATCCGCGTGTGGTGCGCACAGGGAATGGCGCGTGAATCCAGCCATCGAAGAGCAGCTGGCGACCAACCTGTATTACGACCGCATTTTCGACTGTGAAGCGGCCAAGATACTGCCCGGCGAATACTATTTCACCCGCAAGCCGATGATGATCGTGACGGTGCTGGGCTCGTGCGTCGCCGCCTGCATCCGTGACCGGGTTTCGGGCATCGGCGGGATGAATCATTTCATGTTGCCCGACGGGGAATCGGGTGGCGCGTCCGCATCGTCGATGCGCTATGGCAGCTACGCCATGGAGGTGCTGATCAACCAGCTGCTCAAGGCCGGCGCCCGGCGCGAGAATCTGGAGGCCAAGGTGTTTGGCGGCGGCAATGTGTTGCAGGGTTTTACCAGTATTAATGTTGGGCAGCGTAATGCTCGCTTCGTCCGTGACTATTTGCGGGATGTGAATATCCGCATCCTGGCAGAGGACCTGAACGACATCCATCCGCGCAAGGTGTATTTCTTTCCCGAAACCGGCAAGGTTCTGGTCAAGAAGCTGATCCAGCTCAACAACTACACCCTGGTCCGCCGTGAGCACGACTATGCGAGCCGCTTGCAGGCCAATCCCATCGATGTCGAGATCGATTTGAACTGAAGTGAACTAGGGCGATCCCCGGAGAGTATTTGGCATGAAAATCAAGGTTCTGATTGTGGATGATTCGGCGTTGATTCGTGGCGTGATGACGGAAATCATCAATAGCCAGCCCGACATGGAAGTGGTTGGTGCGGCGCCCGATCCGCTGGTGGCGCGCGATCTCATCAAGCAAACCAATCCCGACGTGCTGACGCTGGACGTCGAAATGCCGAAAATGGACGGCCTGGATTTTCTTGATCGTCTGATGCGCTTGCGGCCGATGCCGGTGGTGATGGTGTCGTCGCTGACCGAGCGCGGCTCGGATATCACGATGCGCGCGCTGGAACTGGGCGCGGTCGATTTCGTGACCAAGCCGAAGATGTCCATCCAGAGCGGCATGCTCGAATACACCGAGCTGATCACGGACAAGATCCGGATTGCCGCGCGGGCAAAAATCAAGGCGCGCGCGCTGCCGAATGCCCAGGCTGTGGGTACGACGGCACTGGCCTCAGTGCGCAATCCCTTCATCAGCAGCGAAAAGCTGATCATCATCGGCGCATCGACGGGCGGCACCGAGGCGATCAAGGACTTTCTGGTGCAGCTGCCGTCGGATTGCCCTGGCATCCTGATTACCCAGCATATGCCGGCCGGTTTTACCCGTTCGTTCGCCGACCGCCTCGACAAGCTGTGCAAGATTTCGGTGAAGGAATCGGAAGGCAATGAACGGGTGCTGCCCGGCCATGCCTATCTGGCGCCGGGCCATTCCCACCTGACACTGGTGCGCAGCGGTGCCAATTACATGACCAAAATTGACCAGGGCGAGCCGGTCAACAGGCACCGCCCATCGGTCGACGTGCTGTTCCGCTCGGCCGCGGTCAACGCCGGCAAGAACGCGGTAGGCGTGATCCTCACCGGGATGGGCAAGGACGGTGCGGCCGGCATGCTGGAAATGAAAAATGCGGGTGCCTACAATCTGGCGCAGGACGAGGCGTCCTGCGTGGTGTTCGGCATGCCGAAAGAAGCCATTGCGATGGGAGGCACCCATGAAGTCGGCCCGCTGCACGAATTGCCGGGACGTGTGATGGCTTTCTTCGCCAGCCAAGGAAACCGTGCGATGCGGGTATAAAATCAGGGTTCCTGTCTGGACGGCAGGCAGGCTTAAGTTTGACGCCCGCATGCCGTTTAACCCCCCACTCAACTAATGCATCAATGGAGCGCTGCATGGCCGATCCGAATACAAAATTTCTGGTAGTAGACGACTTTTCCACCATGCGCCGCATTGTGCGCAACCTGCTCAAGGAGCTGGGCTATTCCAACGTCGAGGAGGCCGAGGATGGAGTCGATGGCCTGGCCAAACTGCGGGCAGGGAACTTCGATTTTGTGGTGTCGGACTGGAACATGCCCAACATGGATGGCCTGACCATGCTGCAGACGATCCGTGCCGATCCTGCGCTGGCGAAACTGCCGGTCCTGATGGTGACGGCGGAAGCCAAAAAGGAAAACATCATTGCAGCGGCGCAGGCAGGTGCCAGCGGCTATGTCGTCAAACCCTTCACTGCTGCCACGCTGGACGAAAAACTCGGCAAGATTTTTGAAAAACTCGAAAAAGCCGGGGGTTGACGTGAATACGCAATTTCCCGAGTCCGGCGGGCATGCCACAAGCGCTGCGCCGGTGAAATCCGAGGTGTGCGAACAGGGGGAAATGCTGGCACGAGTGGGCCAGATGACCCGCGGCCTGCATGACAACCTGCGTGAGCTGGGACTGGACAAGGTGCTGGAAAAGGCATCGGTCGACATGCCCGATGTGCGCGACCGCCTCAATTACGTGGCGCGCATGACCGAACAGGCCGCGCAGCGCGTGCTCAATGCCACCGATACCGCCATTCCACTGCAGGAACGGATAGACGCCGGCGCCAGCGAAGTGCTGGAAGGCTGGAAAACGACCTTTGCCGCGCCTTTTTCCGAAGCGAGCTACCGCGACATGGCGACCCTGACCATGCAGTGCCTGGTCGACATGCAACACGATACCAATGCCACCAAGCAGCAATTGCTGGACATCATGATGGCGCAGGACTTCCAGGATCTGACCGGCCAGGTGATACGCAAGGTCACCGACCTGGCGCATAACCTGGAGAATCAACTGGTGCAGTTCCTGATCGATTACGCGCCGTCTGAAGTGCGACGCGAGACCGACAACAGCCTGCTCAACGGCCCGCAGATCAATCCGGAAGGCAAGAGCGACGTGGTGGCCGATCAGGGGCAGGTTGACGATCTGCTGGACAGTCTCGGTTTCTGACCCGGGCTCTTTCAGCGCCTTTCGGCCCGGCGATCAGCCCGCTCAGGCGGCAGCCTGATCCGCCGCGCGGAAGCGTTCGATTTCGCGCATCAAGGCATCCGAAGTGGCTTCTATCCTGGCGTGTATTCCGCTGGAGTGCGATGCATCGTCGCACTGACAGGTACGGGCATGGTCGCCCGCGGCCAGGTGGAATGCCGTGTGGGCTTGCTCGATCGCGTCGAGAACAGGCTGTTCGCCCGGGAGCGTGATCCTGATCCGCTTGAGCCAGCGGCCCAGCATGCAGGCATCGTCCCGACTCACCACGCGCCAGTGCAGCGCGTTGCCCGCTTTGAGCGCAGCCTCGTATTCATGCAGCCATGACTGGTGCAAGGCGATGGCGCGGTCCCAGTCGATGAAGTGTATCTGGCGCGTGAATCCCCGTGCGTATTGGCCCAGCGGATAGTGCGGCTGCCCGGGTGGCGCGGGCACGTGTGCCTTCATCCAGGATGCGACAGCCTCGGGCGGCAACGGATGCGCGATGGCATAGCCCTGCGCCTGGTCGACGCCGACCAGCCCGGCCGCTTCGATCATTTCCCCATTTTCCAGGCCTTCAAGGGTGCAGGACATGCCCAGCGCATGGATCATGCGCACCAGCGAATCGAGAAAGTCGATGCCGCGCTTGCCCATGGAGGCGATCTGGCTGGTCAGATCGCGGTCGAGTTTGGCAATCCGGAACGGAAACTCGCTCAGGCGGTTGAGGCCGCTATGGCCGGCGCCCAGATCGTCCATGACCAAAGCGACTCCTAGTTCGCTTAGATCGCGCAGGGTGTCGGCCACGCTGCCGGATAGCGGCAGGCTTTCGGTTTCGAGCAGTTCGAGATAGAGCCGTTCGGGTGCGATGCCCACCTTGCCCAGCGCCTCGTCCACGATTTCGGCGCAATAGGGCAGGGCAAGCACCTCGGGCGGCAGATTGAACGACAGATTGAACACCTGGCCAATCCGGTCAGACTGCGCGATCCATTCGAGCGCCTGCAGAAGTCCAAGCCGGAACAGCAGGATCAGGTCGTCGTCGGTGAATGCCGGCAGGAATTGCGCAGGCTTCAGAAATTCGCCGTCTTCGGTACGCAAGCGTGCAAGCGCTTCGAGCTTGCTGACCTGGCCGCTGGGCAGATCGAGTAGCGGCTGATAGAACATGACCAGCTGCCCGTTGGCGAGCAGGCTGCGATAACGCTGCCGTTCGTTCAGGGTCAGGGGCGAGTCGGACGCGTGCGCGCGCGCGAAGCGCACGAATCGAAGCTCGGCGATGTGCTGGAACGAGCGCAGCCACAGCTGCATCAGACGGGATTCGAACAGGCCTGGGTGCGCGCCCCAGAACGTGAACACGCCCCGGATTGCGCCGTCGCTGCCGATGACGGGCACGCTGGCCAGGCTGCGTACCTGATTGCGTGTCAGCAGATGGCGCCAGCCTGAGTCGGCGAAGGCTTCGTCGGTCAAGCTCGCCAGGGTCGTAATGCGGTCGCTTTGCCAGGCGGCAGCGTACCCGGCTGCACCTTCAATGGCATCGGCTTCATGTTTGCCCATGACAAGGGCGCAAACCGCAGGCAAGCCCCTTGAGGCGAATTCCATGACGAACCTGCCATTTGTGTGGGCGCGGCCGAAACTGATACCGGTCAGGCCGTCCATATTGTGCTGAAGGTGCGCGATGGCGGACTCGATCCAGATTTCGGGGCGGACGCTGGACAGATCGAGGCGTTCGAGCCCGGTCAGCGTGTGCAGGGTTTTCTCCTCGGCCATGCGTATCGCTTCGAGCATCCAGCGACTCTCGTTGAGAAGGCGCCCGAACACGACAGTGCCGATGCCCAGGCGCCGGCCGGCCCTTGCCGGATGGGCTGCGAGATGCTTGAGCACCAGGGTGTGAAAATCCTGCAGGCTCAGCACCATGGTCTGGCTGTCGAGGCCGGCCAGCATGTGGATATGGCTGATGCGCTGAATTGCCGATCGGTGTGCGTCGGCCTGCAGATCCGGCGACAGCAGGTCTTCCAGATGTTGTGCCTGTCGCAGCCGCAGCTGGATCGTTTCCGCCGTCGTCAGGCGGGCCAGGAGGGTCGAAAAGGCAGGGTTGTCCAGCAGCGTGTGATGGAAATCCTCGACGAAGCGGGCGCTCAGACAACCGAGCGGGCCGATGGCCTGGAGGGCGCGTGCCGCTTCGCTGCCGTAAGGCGGGCAAGCCTCGGTTTCAAATCCGGGGTCTAAAAGGGAATGCACTTGTGTTGGTATTTGCAACAATCAATCAACGCGGACAGGCGCAGTACAGGATCAATCGGCCAGAGGCGGGATAACTTGAGCTTGCCGGATGGCTGTGGCGGGGACATTAAGGTCGCAAGGCTGCGGTTACCGCCACGGCGGTCTTCAGCGCATTGTGGATCAGGGCCTCGAACTGGGGGGCGAAGTAGGGCAGCAGGAAGTCCAGCACGATCAGCCCGACGCCCAGCGTAATGGGAAAACCGATCGCAAAGATATTGAGCTGGGGGGCGGAGCGCGTGAGGATGCCCAGCGCAAGGTTGGTCATCAGCAGGATGGCGATCAGCGGCAAGGCCAGTTGCAACCCCACGGCAAGCACGGTCGAGCCGTAGCTGGCGAGCTTGAAAAATCCTGCCGCGGCGACCGGCTGGGTGCTGATCGGCAGGGTCTGGAAGCTGTCGACAAGTACGCCAAGCAGCAGCAGGTGGCCATTGATCGCCAGAAACACCAGCATTGCCAGCAGGTTGAAAAAGCGTGCGAGCACCAGGGTCTGCCCGGCGCTTTGCGGGTCGAAAAACGATGCGAAGCCCAGACCGATCTGCAGGCCGACAATTTCCCCGGCGGCATCCACCGCGGTAAACGCTACGCGCATGACAAAGCCGATGGCGATGCCGATGAGAAACTGCTGCACCAGGATGAACAGACCCTGCCACGAACCCAGCCCGATATCGGGCAGCGGCGGCAGGGCGGGAGAAACAATCAGGGCGAGGAAAACGCCGAGGCCGATTTTGACCGTGGCGGAGACGGAGCGGTGGCCAAATACCGGCGCCACCATGATCAGACCGAGAATGCGGGTGAGCGGCCAGATGAAACTGATCAGCCAGGTATTGAGCTGGGCATCGGTGATGCTGATCATGCGGAAGGCTGCAAGCCGGCGCTAACTGATGATGCCGGGCAGGCCTGTGAGCACGCGCCGCATGTAATCGGTCATGACCGTCAGCATCCAGGGGCCGGCGATGGCGAAGGTGATCAGTACGGCGATGACTTTGGGGATGAATGACAGGCTGGCGTCGTTGATCTGGGTCGCGGCCTGGAAAATACTGATGATGAGGCCGGCGACCAGGGTGACGAGCAGCACCGGCGAGGCAACCAGAATGGTGATTTCCAGCGCGGTGCGGCCGATGGTCATTACGCTTTCGGGTGTCATGGCTGCGCTCCGGTTTTCAGGTCAATAAAAGCTTTGCGCCAGCGAACCCAGCAACAGGTTCCAGCCGTCGACCAGCACGAACAGGATGATCTTGAACGGCAACGCGACGATGGCCGGCGACACCATCATCATGCCCATCGCCATCAGAATGCTGGCGACCACCATGTCGATGATGAGGAAGGGAATGAAAACGGCAAAGCCGATCTGGAACGCGGTTTTGAGTTCGCTGGTGATATACGCAGGAATGAGCACGCGCATCGGCACGTCGGCGGCGGTTTTCAGCTGCGCCGTGCCCGACATTTTGACGAACAGGGCGAGGTCGCTTTCGCGCGTCTGCTTGAGCATGAACGCGCGCAGCGGCGCGGCGCCCTTGTCCAGCGCTTCGCCCATCTGGATGCGATTTTCGGACAGCGGCTGATACGCCTCGACGTAGATCTTGTCGAAAGTGGGCCCCATCACGAACAGGGTCAGGAACAGCGACAGCCCGATCAGCACCTGATTCGGCGGCGACGACTGGGTGCCCAGCGCCTGGCGCAGCAGCGACAGCACGATGATGATGCGGGTGAAGCTCGTCATCATCAGCAGGGCGGCCGGCAGGAAAGACAGCGAGGTCAGCAGCAGCAGGGTCTGCAGACTGAGCGTGTAGGTCTGGCCGCCGCCCGCGCCCGGCGTGCTGGTGAAGGCCGGCAGGCCGGCGCTCTGGGCGAACGCGAGCGTGGGCAGCGCCAGCGCCAGCGCGATCAGGCCGCTGTGGAGACGCTTATTTCGCACAGGGCTATTTTGCACGGCACTATTTTGCACGGCGCGCCTCGATCAGCTGTTTCAGGTTGGCGGCAAAGCTGGCGTGGGGCGCAGCCGTTGCCGAAGGCAGGGCCTCGCCCTTGGGCAGGGTCATCAGCGCATTGACGCTGCCGGGTGTGACGCCCACCACCAGCCAGTTGTCGCCGATTTCAACCACAACTACCCGCTCGCGCGCGCCGACCGAGGCGCTGCTGATGACCTGCAGCAGATTCGACGCGCCGCCGCGTGCGACGCCGAGGCGTTTGGCGGCCCAGGCCGTGGCGAAAATCAGAAGCAGGACCGCAACCAGACCGATGAAAACCTGCAGCAGGCTGCCGGCATTGGAAACCGCAGGTGCGGCATCGGCTGCGGCCGCCGTGGCGGGCAGGCTGACGAGCGCGAGGCCCAGCCATGAGCGCCGGGCGTGCGGCTGGCCTGCTGCGAAGGGATATTTCATTTGTTGAGTTTCCGGATGCGTTCGGCGGGAGTGATGATGTCGGTCAGGCGCACGCCGAACTTGTCGTTCACCACCACCACCTCGCCCTGCGCGATGAGGCAGCCATTGACCAGCACATCCATCGGTTCGCCGGCCATGCCGTCGAGTTCGACGACCGAGCCTTGCGCCAGCTGCAGCAGGTTCTTGATGGTGATCTTGGTGCGCCCCAGTTCGACGGTCAGCAATACCGGGATATCCAGAATGAAGTCGATATCGTGGGTGGCGCCGTTGGGCGCGCTGCCGGCCAGATCCTTGAACACGGCCGGGCTGGCCTTTGGCGGCTCGGCTTGTTCTGCCATGGCGGCAGCCCAGTCGTCAGCGGCGGCAGGTTTCGCCGGTTCGGCCTGTTCCGCCATGGCGGCAGCCCAGTCGTCTTCTGCAATGGGTTGGGTCAGCTCTTCAGCCATTTTGATCTCCTGTTGACGGCTCAGTCACGCTGTTGGAAAGCAGCTTTTCGACGCGCAAGGTGTACTGGCCGTTGAATTTTCCGTAAGCGCATTCCATCACCGGCACGCCGTCCACTTTGGCCTCGATGGATTGGGGGATTTCCAGCGGGATGATGTCGCCCACTTTCATGTTGACGATGTCGCGCAGACTGATTGCGGCGGTGCCGAGGTCCGCGATGATTTCGACTTCGGCCATCTGGATCTGCTGGCGCATCAGGCGAATCCAGCGTTTATCCACCTCGAGGTTTTCGGCCTGCAGGCTGCTGGTCAGCAGATCCTTGATCGGCTCGATCATCGAGTAGGGCATGCAGATATGCATTTCGCCGCTGACCTGGCCGAGTTCGATGGCGAAGGTGATGGACACCACCACTTCGTTCGGGGTGGCGATATTGGCGAACTGGGTGTTCATTTCCGAGCGCACAAACTCGAATTCCACCGGATAGATCGGCTCCCAGGATTTCGAATAGGCCTCGAACACGATATGCAGCACGCGCTGGATGATGCGGTGTTCGGTCTGGGTGAAATCCCGTCCTTCGACCCGCGTATGGAAGCGTCCGTCGCCGCCGAACAGGTTGTCGACCATCAGAAACACCAGGTCGGGATTGAAAATCATCAGCGCGGTGCCGCGCAGCGGCTTGACCTGGATCAGGTTGAGGTTGGTCGGCACCACCAGGTTGCGGATGAACTCGCTGTATTTCGAGACCTTGACCGGACCGACCGAGACTTCGATGCCGCGCCGCAGGAAGTTGTACAGGCCGATTCTGAGCAGGCGGGCGAACCGCTCGTTGATGATCTCGAGCGTGGGCATGCGCCCGCGCACGATGCGCTCCTGCGTGGCGAGGTTGTACGGCCGCGCAACCGAATGGTCGACTGCATCCGCGGGGGCGTCATCGGTTTCGCCGGTGACGCCTTTCAGCAGTGCATCGACTTCATCCTGCGAGAGAAAGTTGTCGGCCATGGGCGCTCTTTTACTGGATCACGAAGGTCGTGAACAGCACATCGGTCACTTGCTGCGGCTTGCCCTTGGGGTCGAACGGCTGCTTGACCTGCGCCAGGATGTCCTGCACCAGTTTCTTTTTGCTCTCCGGGTCGGCGAGGGCATCGGCGCTCTGACTCGACAGCAGCGTGAGCAGGCGGCTGCGCACGCGCGGCATATGCAGCTTGATCAGATCCACATCGGCCTGATCCGCTACCTGCAGGGTGATATCGGTTTGCAGATACTGTTCGCCGCCCTGCAAGTTGACGGTGAAGGTCTCCAGCGGCAGGAAAACCGGCGCCTTGGCGGGCTCTTCCTCATGTGCCGCCTTGGGGTCGTGGCTGCCCTGCATGAAAAACCACGCGGCCGCACCGCCGCCGCCGAGCAACAGCACCAGTGCGCCGATGAGGATGAGCAGCTTCTTTTTCGATTTTTTCGGAGGAGCGTCTGCTTCGACAACTTCAGCGGGCTTGGCAGGTTGGGCCATGTTCAACGTTCCTTTACACGGATAAGGGGTGGCACATACGCGTCATTATCAGGGATACGCGTGCGTTCGATAGCGGGAAAAGAGGGTGAAAAAGCGGGTAGTTCGCAGCAATGCTGTGCTGCCGGGGCCCGCCCTGCGTCATTGCGCGAGGCGAACCCGGATGCGGGAGATTCAGGCGAAGGTGTCGACCAGGCCGCGGCCGGATTGCCGGATCTGCGCCGGCAGGGATTGAATGGCCGTGTCGCCGGAGCCGGTGGCTCCGGGATAGGGCGTGGCGGTCCGCCGTGCTTCGCGGTTGGCTGCTTCGTTGAACTGCTGTTGCTGCTGTTCTGCGCTCACCGTTGCCTGCCCCAGCTGGATGCCGGATTCGTTCATCATTTCGCGCAGCTTGGGCATCGCGGCCTCAAGCGCCTGGCGGACTTCGGGCTGGGCCGCAAAGAAGCTGGCAGTGGCCTGATCGTTGTTGACGTTGATCACGACTTGCAACGGCCCCAGGTTAGGCGGGTTGAGGGTGAGTGACGCGGTTTGCTGGGCGCCTGCCGCCATCCAGACGATTTTTTCGCCCAATGCCTGGCCCCAGGCTGCGCTGCCGACCGAAGGCGCGAGTGCATTGCCGGCCGCGCTGCTGGCCGCGCTGAGCGCGCCCGGCTGAGCGGGCTGGGCGGCAGCCATCAACAGATTGCCGAAACCATCCGGGCGGGCCTCATCCAGCTTGAGCGCGTCGGGCGACAGCGCGGTGGCGATTTGCCCCGGCAGAGCGGCCGCTGCGGCGCTGGAGTGGGCCGGAGTGGCTGTCATCGCGGCCTGGAAATCGGCCTTGACGGGTTGTTGGGCGGTGGCGGCCTTTGCGGCGGCGGCTGCATCGGCGATCTGGGCGGGCGTCAGTGCGGGCGGTGCGGCGGGCGTGGTGAGGTTCGACAGCGCGGATGCCCTGGCTGCGAGCGCATCCGCGGTTTCGCTGATGCCGCCAGCTGGTAGTGCTGTCGGCGGCGCAGCTGGAATCAGCATGTTCGGAGCGGCAGCCAGTGCCAGCAGGGTGTCTGGCAGCGCGGGGGCAGGCTCCATGCCCGTCACGGGCGCATCGGGTTGCAGCGTGCTGCTGTCTGCAGTGGCGGCTGTCTGCGGCTCGCTTGTGGCGGTCTCCGTTGTGGATGGGACGGCGGTTTCCGCGCTGGCAGCATCCTGCGCTGCAAGCGCATCGCTGTCTGCAGGCTCGGAACCGGCCTTGCCGGCCTGCCGGGTTTCTGAGCGCGGCTCCTGCTTCGGCTCGTTCACCGGCTTTTTCTGCTCCATCTCGTTCGACAGGACCTTGCTGAACGGGGTGTCCGCGCTGGCCGGGTCGGGCTTCTTTTTGCCGCCGGGCTGGGCCTGCAGGGCATTCACCAGATTGAGGTTGGCTGATTGGGGGGTCATGGTTTGCCTCGTTTCAGTTGGGGTCGGCTGGGGTCCGCTTGTGCGATACACAGCGCGCAGCATGCTCGTCGTTCTGTTTCTGGTCGCGCCACAATTCGCGGCGCACTTCTTCTTTATTGGCTCGGTCCGACAGGGTGACGAAGGACATTTTCTTCTGCTCGCACACCTGCCAGCTTGTGCGCGCCTGCTCGGCACGCTGGCTGGCGTGGCTGACCACGGTCTGCTGGCCGCTGATGGCGTGATCGAGCTTTTGCATGAACACCCGGTAATTGTTGAAATGGGTGGTGCTGATGCCGTTGGCCAGGCTGTTCTGGCAGCGCTGCGCGTAGTCATCGCGGTATTGCTGCAACAGGTCGAGTTTCTGCCGGGCTTCCTCGTGGCTGCGCAGCGACTCGCCCAGGCGCTTGGCTGCTTCGTCGGCATCCTTGTTGGCCAGTTCGATCAGGGTGTCGAGTGCGGAGCGGGTTGCCATTCAGTTTTCCTTGTCGGTATTGGTTTTACTGGAACAGGGCCGAAAGCTCGGCGAGGCTTTCCTGGACATCCGCGCGTTCGCTGATGTCCTGCTGCAGGAAGGTTTCGATCACGGGCTGCAATTTGATCGCTTCGTCCAGCATGGGGTCGGATCCTGCTGCATACGCGCCGACGTTGATCAGGTCGCGGCTGCGTTCGTAGCGTGAATATAGCTTCTTCAAGCGGCGTGCAAGCTGTTGCTGCTCCGGCGAGGTGATGCTGTGCATGGCGCGGCTGATCGACTGCT
This sequence comes from Thiobacillus sp., assembly GCA_020057245.1. GTDB lineage: Bacteria > Pseudomonadota > Gammaproteobacteria > Burkholderiales > Thiobacillaceae > Thiobacillus. The sequence goes on from JAGVGD010000043.1 coordinate 16,578, forward strand.
CGATATTGATGGCCGGATAGTGACCGCTCTCTGCCAGCGCGCGGTCCAGCACGATGTGGCCGTCGAGAATGGCGCGCGCAGCATCAGCGATCGGGTCCTGCTGGTCGTCGCCTTCTGTGAGTACGGTATAAAAGGCGGTGATCGAACCGCCGCCCGGTTTGCCGTTGCCTGCGCGTTCGACCAGCGCCGGCAGCTTGGCGAATACCGAGGGCGGATAGCCCTTGGTGGCGGGCGGTTCGCCGATGGCAAGCGCGATTTCACGCTGCGCCATGGCATAACGGGTGAGCGAGTCCATGATCAGCAACACGTTTTTGCCTTGATCGCGAAAGTATTCGGCAATCGATGTGGCGTAGGCCGCGCCCTGCAGGCGCACCAGCGGCGGGGTGTCGGCCGGCGCGGCGACGACGACGGCGCGTGCCAGGCCGACTTCGCCGAGAATCTGTTCGATGAATTCCTTGACCTCGCGGCCGCGTTCGCCGATCAGGCCGACGACGATGACGTCCGCGCTGGTGTAGCGCGCCATCATGCCCAGCAGCACGCTTTTGCCGACGCCCGAGCCGGCGAACAGGCCCATGCGCTGGCCACGGCCGACGGTGAGCATGCTGTTGATGGCGCGCACGCCGACGTCGAGGATGTCGGTGATCGGTGCGCGCGCCAGCGGGTTGGCTGCGCGGTTGTTGAGTGGCATGGTGGTTTCGGACTGGATCGGGCCGAGGCCATCGAGCGGGCGGCCGCTGCTGTCGAGCACCCGCCCCAGCAGCCCTTCGCCGACAGGCAGGTGGCGGGTGCGGTCGCTCGGCCGCCGCCGCGGGTGCTTGACCTGGCCCAGGCTGGGTAGGGTGGGGATGACCTCCACCGGGAATACGCGCGCGCCGAGCATGATGCCTTCGACATCGCTTTGCGGCATCAGGAACAGATGATCGCCGGAGAAACCGACAACCTCGGCTTCAAGTTGCGCGCCATTGGCCAGCGCAACGGTGCAGGCGCTGCCCACCGGCAGCTTGAGCCCGACTGCTTCCATCACCAGACCCGCCACGCGCGTCACCCGGCCGGACACCAGCATCGGGTCGGCGATCGCCAGCAGTTCGCTGCAGTCATGCAGAAAGCTGATCCAGCGGTCGCTGTGGGGGTGGGCCTGGGCGGTCATCATTCAGCCAGCCATTTGGAATCTTTGCCCAGGGCGGCCGTGAGGCGCTGCCAGCGGGTGGGCAGGGAGGAGTCGATTTGCGTATCCGGCGTTTCGGCGCGGCAGCTGCCGGGATCCAGATCGGGGTCGTCCGTCAGCTGCCAGCCCATTTTGGTCAGTTCATTGCCCATCCGGCTTTGCACCAGTTCCATATCGGCAGGATTCAGATACAGCAGCGCGGGCTGCTGCAGCGAAGGCAGGTAACGGACTGCTTCCTTGATGATGGGCAGGATCAGTTCGGGCTTGACGGTGAGTGCCGATTTCACCACGGCGCGGGACAGGTCGATCGCCAGATCCAGGATCTGCTGCGAAATGGTTTCGTCGGCGCGGTCGAGCTCGGCGGTGAAACTTTCGGCCAGGGCGGACAGTCGTGCAGTTTCGACGGCGGCCAGTGCGCGGCCCTCGACCAGCCCGGCGGCATGACCTTCGCTGCGGCCGAGGGCATAACCTTCCTGCCGCGCCTGTTCCTGGATTGCCGTGATGTCGTCGATGGTGGGCAGCTTGACGGCGTCGGCCCCGGAGTGCTTCCGCGCGTGCGGGGTCGAGTCGAAACTGGCCAACTCCCAGGGTTGGCAGGCTGGCTGGTCTTCCTTGCGAATCACGCAACTAGACATACGCTTCTTCTCCCTTGCCGCCGAGGTTGATCTGGCCTTCGTCGGCCAGACGGCGGACGATTACCAGGATTTCCTTCTGCTGGGCTTCCACTTCGGACAGACGCACCGGGCCTTTGGATTCGAGGTCTTCGCGCATCATTTCGGCTGCGCGCTGCGACATGTTCTTGAAGATTTTCTCGCGCATTTCTTCCGATGCGCCCTTTAGCGCGATGATCAGCGAATCGGACTGCACTTCGCGCAGCAGCAGCTGGATGCCGCGGTCGTCGATTTCCAGCACGTTCTCGAACACGAACATCTCGTCCATGATCTTCTGCGCCATCTCGGGGTCGTAGCTCTTCAGATGCTCCATGGCGGAGGCTTCGTTGTCGCCGCCCATGAAGTTGAGGATGTCGGCAGCGGCGCGGGTGCCGCCCATCGGCTGTTTCTTCATCACCTCGTTGCCCGACAGCAGCTTGGTCAGCACGTCGTTCAGTTCGCGCAGGGCGGTGGGCTGCACGCCGGAGAGGGTGGCGATGCGCAGCAGGGCATCGTTGCGCAGGCGCTCGGTGAAGTGTCCCAGCACCTCGCAGGCCTGATCGCGCTCGAGATGCACCAGAATGGTTGCAATGGTTTGCGGATGCTCGTTGTGGATGAGGTCGGCCACCGATTCGGCGTCCATCCATTTCAGGCTTTCGATGCCGCTGGAATCACCGCCGCCGCCTACAATCCGGCTTAACAAAGAGGACGCCTTGTCTTCGCCCAGCGCCTTGTTCAACACACTGCGGATATAGTCGTCAGAATCCAGTCCCAGCGAAGAATTGTTGTCGGCAAAGGTGTTGAAATCATTCAGCACAAGCACGACTTCCTCGTGCGAGATGGCTTTCATGGTGGTCATGGCTTCACTGAGCTTTTGCACCTCGCGCGGGCTCAGGTATTTCATGACTTCGGATGCGCCTTCCTCGCCCAGTGCGAGCATCAGAATGGCGCCTTTGGTGACGCCGTGGTGTTCACTCATTGTTGCCTACCCAGGTTTTGACGATGTTGGCGACGACGCGTGGATCTTCGTTGGCCAGCTTTTGTGCCCGTGCCAGGCTGTCCTGATAACCGCGACTGCCCGGCGCGCCTTCGGCCATGGCGGCCTCCATCTGCGGCGTGCCATGGCCCGGGTGGACCGCTGCAGGCGCGGGCGGCGTGTATTCGGTGATTTTCTTCAGCATCGGCTTGAGCACGCGCAGATACAGCAGCAGCAGCGCGATGCCCATCAGGATGTATTTGCCGGTGTCTTTGGCGGTCTGGATGGTGCCGGGTTCTTTCCACAGGGGCGTTTCGGGAATTTCTTCCTGTTCCGGGCTGGCGAACGCGCTGTTGACGACGTTGAGCGTGTCGCCGCGAGCCTGGTTGAAGCCCATGGCTTCCTTCACCAGATTGGTGATCTGGGTGGTCTCGTCGGCGGTGAGCGGCGTCATTTTCACCTTGCCGTCCTTGTCGGTGGTTTTCTTGTAGTTGACAACGACCGCGACGGACAGGCGCTTGAGACCGCCCACACCCTGCTGCACGTACTGGATGGTCTTGTCGACTTCGTAATTGGTGGTGGCATCTTTTTGCGTGCTGGTGGGCACGGCGGCAACAGGCGCGGGCACAGCCTTTGCGTTTTTGGCCGGCGCGACGATGGGCGCCGTGGCGGGTGCGGAGGGCTGGTTGGTCAGTGCGCCCGGCACGCCGCCCGGCGCGCCCGACGCATTCAGGGATTCGCTGGTCTGCTGGCTGCGAATGGCCATGGCATCCGGCGTCTGGTTCGGTTTGAACGACTCGACCGCCTGTTCGCTACGCGAAAAGTCGACGTCGGCTGTGGCCTCGGCGCGCACATTCTCGGCGCCGACGATCGGGCTGACGATCGAGACGACCCGCTTGACCACGTCCTGCTGCAGTTCCTGCACATATTTGATCTGGCTGGGGTCCATGCCGGTGGTGCTGGCGGACTTGCTGGTGTCGGACAGCAAATTGCCGTTCTGGTCGACGATAGTCACATTCTTGATCGGCAGTTCGGGCACGCTGCTGGCAACCAGATGGACGATGGCGCTGACCTGTTGCGGATCGAGTGCGCGTCCGGGGTAAAGGTTGAGCAGCACCGATGCGGTGGGCATTTTCTGCTCGGATACGAATACCGAGTCCTTGGGGATGGCCAGGTGCACGCGGGCGGCCTGTACGGCAGAGACCGATTCGATCGAGCGTGCCAACTCGCCTTCCATGGCGCGCTGGAAATTGACGTGCTCGACAAACTGGGAGGAACCGAGCTTCTGGTTTTCCAGCAGCTCGAAACCGACATTGCCGCCTTTGGGCAGTCCCTGGGCGGCCAGCTTCAGGCGGGCATCGTGAACGCGGTCGGCCGGCACCAGCACGGCGCCGCCGCCTTCTGAATATTTGTAGGGGACATTCATTTTCTCCAGCTCGGCGACGATGGCGCCGCCATCGCGGTCGCTGAAGTTCGAGAACAGCACCCGATAGTCGGGTTGCTGTCCCCACATCCAGACGGCGACCATGGCCGCTACGACTGCGGCCACGCCTATCGCCAGCATGATCTTTTGCCCGCTGGGTGCGCGGGCAATGTCCATGAGGTTGACCGGAGCTGCGATTACGCCTGCTTCTGCCATGACTGGGCTCCCACCATGTTGTGTTCAGATTTCGTTTGAAGCTTGTGTGTCGTGTTCACGCCGTGCTCTCTCAATGAGGATGTCGCTATGAGATCGAATTATCGGCAGTCCGGGACATTTCAATCAGGGGAATAACACGCGCTTTTCAGCGCTTATCGGGCTTATGGATTGCGTCCCGGCTGATAAGGTGAGCACGTGGAAAACCGTTTCGAGCGGTTGCTTTGACCAGGCAGGAGGGTGAAATGAGTATAGGCATGATCGATACCGGCAGGATAGAGGCGATGGTGGCGCAGCTGAAAGCCACCGCTGCGCGCGCGACCCCGTCCATTGAAAAACCCCTGCAAACCCAGCAGCCGACGGGGGCGGTGGATTTCCAGTCGGCGCTGAAATCCTCGCTGGACCAGGTCAACCAGACCCAAATGAACGCGCAGAATCTGAGCGAGCGGTTTGCCCTGGGCGATCGATCGGTCAGCCTGTCCGACACCATGATCGCCATGCAGAAATCGTCCATCGCCCTGCAGCAAACCGTTCAGGTGCGCAACAAGCTGGTGTCCGCGTATCAGGAAATCATGAACATGGCGGTCTGATTCCGCGCATGCCATGCAAAACGGCAGCCGAGGCTGCCGTTTTGCATGAAGCACTTGATGTTCAATCCTCATTCCGCAGCGCATGGCGCAGGGCTTTGGCCAGGTCTTCCGCGACGAATTTGGCGACATAGCCGTCTGCCCCCACTTTTTTCACATGCGCCTCGTTGGCCGCGCCCGTGAGGGAGGAGTGGATTACTACCGGGATCGAACTGAATCGGGGGTCCTGCTTGATGTTGCGGGTCAGCGTGAAGCCGTCCATTTCGGGCATTTCCAGGTCGGTCAGCACCAGCGCGATCTTGTCGCCGATCGAGTGCCCGTCGGCTTGTGCCTTGCTGGAAATGGCCTGCAGCTGGTCCCAGGCTTCCTTGCCGGTTTTGCACATGATGTAGGGCAGACCCATGGCGGTCAGACCTTCCTCGATCATGGTGCGGGCAACCAGCGAATCGTCGGCCGCCAGAATCACCGAGCCGGGCTTGAGGTCGACCTTGGGGCCGATGCGCTCGGGATCGATTTCCAGTCCGTTCGACGGCATCACCTGGCGCAGGATGGTTTCCACGTCGAGCACCTGGGCCAGTCGATCGCTCTTGTCGCCATCGAGGCGCGCGATGCTGGTCACCATGCCGCCGGCTGCATTGCCCTCGGCCGACAGCACCTGTTTCCAGTCCAGCCGCACGATGTCGTCCACCGATTCGACGGCGAATGCCTGCGTGCTGCGGGCGTATTCGGTGATCAGCAGGATGTTGAGACCGGTGCTGGGGGTGCAGCCGGTTACGCCGGCGAGATCGATGACCGGCAGAATCTGGCCGCGTAAATCGACGACGCCCATCATGTGGGGTTGGGAGCCTGCGACGGCGGTGATGGTAGGCATCGGGATGATTTCCCGCACCTTGAACACATTGATGCCGAACAGCTCGGTACGGTTGAGCTGGGGGTCGTTGCCCAGACGGAACAGCAGCAGTTCCAGCTTGTTGGAGCTGGTGAGATTGGTGCGTTCGTCGATTTCCTGCTGGATGGTTTGCATGGTGTGACTCCTCGAATTCTTGATTGGGCGCGTGCAGGCAGCTTAAAGGCTATCCCGCCGGACGCGCTCGATATTCATGACGAAGCGTTGCAGGCGATTTGACATGGCATTGGGCAGATCGATGAACTTGCAGCCGAGCCGCGTCTGGAATGCGCCGTTCTGCAGGCGTATCTGGGCCGAGTTACGGACTTCCAGCGTGGTGAGCACCGGCTCGGTATCGGGCAGCAGCAGCCGGCAGTCGGCGAGTATGCGGCCGGTTTCCGCGCCGAGGCGGCCGCCGCGTTCGGCGATGGCGACGCCGCCGCATCCGATGTCCACGATATGCGCGGTGATCGGCTCGCGGTCGGTTTCATTGCCTGAGGGCACGATGCATTTGACGGGATTGGCGACGGGCAGCATGACTCTGAAATGTTCCCGGCGCTGCAGGCGTACCAAGGTTTTCGGCAGCGCGATGCGCAGGGCGGGCAGCTTGTCGTATTCGACCAGACTCACTGCACCGGTCGAAAAGCTGATGGAGACGCCGTCGAGATGCGTGATGAATTCGGCCGTTTCGCCAGCCATCAGCTCGTGGTTGAGCGCGTCGCCGCGGGCGCTGTCGAGGATGACCGTGTTGTTCGAATCATTGACCGCAATCACCGAGGTGACAATGATTTCCCGTGTGTTCGGCATGTCGAGATTGACCAGCAGCCGGCGTTGCTGGATCGAACGCATGAGATGGAGAATTTCGGTGCGCGAATGAACCGTGCAGTTTGCAAGCAGGTCCGCGCTGACCGTGCCGTGAGCGAGCGATGAGGATGAAGACATTCTGGTCAAGGTGGAGGGTTCGGCCGGTTCGGTTGATCGAGTTGTTCCAGATGGTAAAGCCAGGCCAGCAATTCAGCCACGGCGATATAGAGCTGTGGCGGAATGTGGCTGTCGAGGTCGATTTGCATCAGCAAGGCCAGCAATTCGCGGGACTCATGCACATAGACTCCGGAGGCCCGGGCTTTCTCGATGATGGTATCGGCCAGAATGCCGCGTCCTTTAGCGACGACGCGCGGTGCGCTGTCGCCGTCGCGGTAGGCGAGCGCTGCGGCGGCGCGCAGGGGATCAGGCGCTGCCATCTTCTTGCACCGTGACGCTTTGCAGGGCGCAGCCCGCCGTGGCGAACTGTTCGATCAGGCGACTCTGGTTGTGCTGCAGCAGCGCGCCGACTTCTGCCTGTTCGGGCGCCAGCCGGATGCTGAATGCCTGCTGCGCATCGAGCTTGATCAGCACGTTCACGGTGCCGAGATTGGGCAGGGTCAGTTTAAGACGTGATTCCCAGCCCGTTTCAGACTCTTTGGCCGTGAGTGAGGCCGGGTTTTCGGAGTGGTCGGGTTCCTGGCGGACCTGCCATTCCAGAACTTGCCCCGGCCACAGCTCGCCGCGCCAGACGAACTGGGGAGACTCCAGTACCTGCAGTTGCTGTGTCAGCAGGGTATTCAGCGGATTGGCGGCCCTTGCATCGGCAAGTTCAGTCGGGCCTCGTGCCTCGGGGGCAACGCTCGCGGCCAAAGTCGATGCGAGGGCCGCGGCTGCATCTGCGCGAGCCAGGCTGGACGTCAGCCGGTTTTGCGGCTCTTGCATCAGGCCGTCCAACGTGTCCTGGCCCATTGCCCAGTTCGCCAGGTGTGACTCGTAAAACAGGCCGCTGCGAACCACGGCGGTGCGCAAGGCAAGTGCAAGCTCTGCCGGAGCGCGGGTGGGTTGTTCAAGCAGCGGGGCGAGCGGGGTCAGGGTGGGCAGTGTGCGTTCGGGTACGCGCTGCATGAATTCGCTCAGCATGCGTGCGGTCTGGCTGAGCTGGGGCGCGTCGGCGGATGCGGCTTCCGGGGTGTCGAGCACGAATACCGGCTGCGGCATGTGCCCGGCAAAATTCATTTTCAGCGTGTCGCCGGTTTCAACCGGGCGCGGCAGGCGCATCGCAACGGTTTGCCCTTCGATCGAAACCAGCGTCAGTCCCTTGGACTGGCCCTTGACCTGGCCGGTGACGGCCTGGCCGATGAGCAGGTGCTGGAATGCGGCGCGCGGTCCGGCCTGGTCGCGCTTGATGCTGTCCAGCACTGGCTGGGCAGCCAGAATGCGGGACAAGGCCTCGGCCGGAATCATGGGAAGGACTTACAAGCGTTGCGAGCCGTATGCCTCGACACCGCGCTGGCCGGCGCGCGCCATGCTCAGGCGCTGCTGCAGATCGTGCAGGCGCGGCTCGGCAAGGGCGCGAATCTTGGCATCGTTTTGCAGGATGGCGCGGATGATGGCCACTTTGGCGCGTTGCTCTTTTTCGGTCAGCGCAACCGGAGCAGTGTGCATCAGGGTGCCAACATGGTTCTGGCAGTGATTTTCAAGGTCAGCCACGTGATCCCACTCGCCCTGCTCGGCAGCGCTCAGCATGTTGCTGGTCAGGTCGGAGAGGGTGTTGTAGGTGGTGAGCATTTCGCTGCTGGTCATTTTTTCAGTCTCCGGGTCAAGCGGCAATGGGGTGAAGGGCGGCGTTCTGGTGGCGGCTCTGGGTGCCGATCTGCTTCCATGCGCCGTGCAGTTCGCGCAACAGGCCCAGGACTTCTTCCAGCGGCGCGATCTGGTTATTGATATGAGCAAGCATCAGCCGCTTGACCATGTAGTCGTAGAGCGCATCGAGCTGGCCGGCGATGTCGCCGCCCTGGCGCGCATCCAGGGACGCGCGCAAGCCGCTCACAATGATGCAGCTCGCTTTGGTGATGGCGTCGGCTTTCTTCTGCAGATCGCCGTCCTGAATGTGGCGGATCGCCATGCGTACCGAGAGCTCGGCTCCTTCGTAAAGCAGAATGATGAGCTGGTGCGGATTGGCCGCGATCACGCCGGATTCGAGTCCGACCTTGGCGTAGGCACTGGCGGCAAGACTGGATGGTGAGTACATGGTGTCTACCCTTTATTCGTCGTTTTGGCTGCTGGCCAGTTGCTGGGTCAGGAAGGTGCTGGTGGTATTCATCCGCGAGAGCAGCAGGTTCAGATTGGTGTATTCGAGTGTGTATTTCTTTTCTAGAGCATCCATCCGGAGTTCCAGTCGATCGACTTCTTCATTGCGGTCACTTATATAGGTGTTGAAGCTTTGAGTGCGTGAGTCGATCAGGCCGCCGGCGGACAGCGTGGATTTGCCCCATGCTTCCAGCCGGGTGGCGAAACCGGTCGATGACGAGAACAGGTTTGTCACGTCGCTGAAATCAGTCGCGATGGCGCTTTCTAGCTTGGTGCTATCGAGTGCAAGCACTCCGCCAGCCTGGAATGAAATGCCAACCTGGGCAAGCAGGGACAGCGTGCCGCCCGTTGCCGGTGTGGCGAAAATATTGTCCAGCTGGCTTTGCATCAGCCGCAAGGTGGTGTCGCCTGCGAGTACGCCTGCCGTCGCGGTATCGGTGCCGTAGGCAGAACGGGATTTGATCTGGCTGGCCAGGGCGTTATAGGCATCCACGAATGCGGTCGCTGCCGTGGTGATCGCAGCGGTGTCGCGCGTCACTGTCAGGTTGGTCGGCGTGACTGTGGTGTTCTTAAGCGTGAGCGTGACACCCTGGATTGCTTCGCTGACGGTATTGGATGCGCTGGTAATCGCAATGCCGTTCACCGTGAGGCTGGCATTCTGTGCGGCCAGGGTTTGGGTAAGGTTTTGCGTACCTTCAGGATCGTAGCCGAGCAGGCTGTCGATGGCTGCGTCACCGCCGCTGGCGGTAATTTTGAAGCTGTTGCTGGCGCCGGAAAGGGTCGAGCTCAAGGCAAGACGATAGGGGGTGCCGCTGCCGTCGTTGACGATAGTCGCGGTAACGCCTGCATCGGATGCATTGATTGCATCGCGGATACCTTCCAGGCTGTTGTTGGTACTGTCGATGGTAATGCTGACAGCGCCGCCGCCGGGCGTGAAAGTCGCGCCGCTGTATACCCCATCGGTCAGCGTGCCGCCGCTGATAGCGCCCAGCTCGAATGTGACTGTGGTGGCTGCGCCGCTGCCGATGGCAGCGGTGCTGCTGGTTTGTCCAGCAGCAACCAGATTTTGCGATTGCGCCAGCTGGCTCACGTTCACGGAGTAGGTGCCGGGAACGCCCGTGCTGCCCGCAGTAGCAGACAGCGTATTGGGATCGGACGGTGAAGTGGCAAGTTTCTGCAGGCCGCTGTTCAGGTTTTGCGCTGCGGTCTGAAAACCGGACACCAGGCTGCTGAGCGTGCCGAGGGAAGAAATCTTGGCCTGGGTATCGCTGATTTTGGTGTTGAGCGTATCGATGGGAACACGCTCGACAGCCATGAGTTGCGAGACGAGCGTAGTGACATCGAATGCGGTTGTGCTTGCAGCGGTAATTGCCATGATCAGCCTCCCGGCTTAAGCCTTTTGTTTAAGCAACAAACCCTGCTGGAATTCGGCAATTCCACGCGAAATGGCCAGGGTTGCATCTGAGGGAAACTGGCGAATCAATTCGCCCGTGCTGGTGTCCACCATCTTGACCACCGTTCTATGGGTATCGGTATCCACGCTGAAGTGTAGAGCCTGGTTCGAGTCCTGCATGGCTTGGTTAATGACAGCCACGGCTTGATCCAGCGTTTCCGCAGAAACAGGTTGCGGGGCACTTTGTGTTGTGGGAGCTGTAACCGTTTTGACAGGCGTGGCGCCATGCGCGCGCATGTCCGGCTGAATAGCCTGATTAGGGGAGAGACTGGCTGGCTGGATGATCATGGCGATATCCTTTTTATTTAATTCCCAACCGGTCGACCGGTTGGGATACTCATTTAACTAAGTGTGCTTAACGCAGCAGCGTCAGCACGGTGCTCGGGGTCTGGTTTGCTTGCGCCAGAACAGCGGTACCGGCTTGTTGCAGGATGTTGTTGCGTGCCTGGGCGGCGGTTTCAGCGGCGTAGTCGGTATCCATGATGCGGCTGAAGGATGCGGACAGGTTCACCGATTCGGTCTGCATCGTAGAGACTGCAGAAGCGAAGCGCACCATGTCTGCACCGTAGTTGGCACGGCGGCTGGTCACGGTAGCGATATCAGCCGTGAAGTTCGCAGTGGTCCGGTTACCCGCTACACCCTCCGATGCCAGCGCACCGATCACGACGCTGGCGCCAGTGACCTGGGTGCCGTTGCCATCCACGGTGGTTGCCGCGGCAGCGGTGGTCAAACCACGGATACGCGTGTTTTCCAGGATCAGCGCATCAGATTCTGCGCCGGATGCGACGCCGCCGAGCTGCACGGCGATCTCGTACAGGCGCTTCAGGTTTTCGTGAATCTGCGCGGCATAGCCGTCATTGGTCTGCGCTTTCGAGATCGCGTCACTGGCGTTGCGGATGGCAACGTTGGTGCCGCGAATCTGCTTGTCGTAGCCGGTGGCGATACCGAGGCCGGTCGCGTCGTCCTTGGAGCTGTTGATGCGCAGGCCCGAGGACAGGCGCTCCTGGGCGACCTGCAGGCCGATGGCCGACTTGTTGAGGGCTGCGCCAGCAAACAGGGCGCCTACGTTGGTGTTGATTACCTGTGCCATGTCTATTCTCCTTTATGCATGGAAGCTTGACTCTGGATCAACGCAGCAGCGTCAACACGGTGCTCGGGGTCTGGTTTGCTTGTGCCAGAACAGCGGTACCGGCTTGTTGCAGGATGTTGTTACGGGCCTGAGCGGCGGTTTCAGCAGCGTAGTCGGTATCCATGATGCGGCTGAAGGATGCGGACAGGTTCACCGATTCGGTCTGCATCGTGGCGACTGCGGAGGCGAAGCGCACCATGTCTGCACCGTAGTTGGCACGCGAGGCGGTTACTGCGGTGATGTCGGAAGTGATGTTGGCGGTTGTTACACCGGTCGGCACTGCAACTGCGGCGCTGACGCCGGTCACCTGGGTGCCGTTACCATCAACCGTGGTGGCTGCCGCAGCCGTGGTCAGACCAGCAATACGTGAGTTTTCCGCGAGCAGCGCGGTGGTTTCGGCGCCGGTGGCAGTACCGCCGAGCTGGACGGCGATCTCGTACAGGCGCTTCAGGTTTTCGTGGATCTGGGCGGCATAGCCGTCGTTGGTCTGCGCTTTCGAGATTGCATCGCTGGCGTTGCGGATGGCGACGTTGGTGCCGCGGATCTGCTTGTCGTAGCCGGTGGCGATACCGAGGCCGGTCGCGTCGTCCTTGGAGCTGTTGATGCGCAGGCCGGAAGACAGGCGCTCCTGGGCGACCTGCAGGCCGATGGCCGACTTGTTGAGGGCTGCGCCGGCAAACAGTGCGCCTACGTTGGTGTTGATTACTTGTGCCATGGTCTTTCTCCTTTAAGTGGGTCGATTGATTCGGCTGATGCCCCGTTGGGCGTGTTGCCGTCAACTTTGGTCTGCCCGCCTGGGCTACATGCACCGCCGTTGTGTGAAGAATCGTCGGGGGTTGGAGAAAGTTAAGGCCGGTTTCAAAAAATCTGCATTCATTCCGTCTGGCGCCCTGCAGACAAGGCGATCCGGGGTATTCATGCTTCTGCAGCCGGTGCGTCGGGCGCGGTGCACACGCGGTTTTTCCCGGTTTGCTTGGCGACATACATGGCGGCGTCGGCGCGGGCGATACTGGCGTCCTGCGCTTCGCCCTTGGCGCGCATTGCAACGCCGGCGCTGAAGGTGATCAACACCTGCTCGTTCTTGTCGAGGAAGTATTTCTTGGTCAGGCTGCGTTGCAGGCGGGTGATGATCTTGACCGCGCCGTCGATCGGCGTGTTGGGCAGCATCACCAGAAACTCTTCGCCGCCCATGCGCGCGATGTGGTCGGTGAGACGCAATTCCTCTTTGGCAACCGCAACCAGATGAACCAGCGCATCGTCACCGGTCTGGTGGCCGCGTGTATCGTTCAGCGCCTTGAAATTGTCGATATCGATCACGGCGATGCAGAACGGGGAGTTGTGGCGGTCGGCTCGCGCCGCCTCGCGGGCGAATTCGTCTTCCATGCCGCGCCGGTTGAGGCTGTGGGTGAGCGGGTCTTCGCGTATCAACGAGCTCATTTCGGTGAGCTGGGTTTCCAGCTGCATGATGCGCGCCTCGGCCTGTACCGCGGCGTCGCGCTCGTGCACCAGTTGATCGTGCGCCCGCCGGTTGTCGGCCTGCGCAATGCGGGTTTCGTTGATCAGGCTTTCCAGGATGCGGTTGAGCTCGATGACGTCTTCGGTGCCATGAATGCGCTCGACGTGGGTAGTGATTTTTTCTTGATATTCGTCGTTCGCCGCCAGCGTATCACTGAGGCGACTGACAAAGGTGGTCATGGTGGCCTTGAGCTTGGCGGTCGCTTCACGCAGGCCGTGCTTGACCATGCTTTGCTTGTAGATGACTTCCTTCAGGCGTTTTTCGGCTTCCTGCAGTGATTGCATCGGCATCGGACCAGCGATGACGTCCTGCACCATATTGAGCTGGCCGCGCAGCCAGGTGTCGTCGTCAAGCAGTTCGCCGATGTTCTCCACCAGCAGCAGCAGAATGCGTTTGAGCGTCTCCTGCTGGTCGTGCGTATCGCTGCCCTGCAACTCGATGCTGACCCACAGGGTCTTCAGCTTGGCGGCTGCGTCGCGCAGGCCGGTTTCATTGTTGGCATTACGGAAGGCAACCGCAATTTGCTTGGCCTTTTCAGCCAGTTGCGGACTATGGCTGAGCAGGGAGGCCACGCCAAACTCCAGGGTCTTGGCCAGCGATTCACGCAGCAAGGCAAGATTGTCGGAGGGCGGCGCGGCCACGGCAGGCGGGGCGCTCTTCTCAGGTTTTGCGATCAACTGGCGGCTGATTTGGCCCAGTTGCTTGCGGCTCATGGCCCAGTCTTCCTTGCGGATCGACTGATCAAGCGCGTTGGCGGAATCGGCCAGGTGGGGGTGGTGCAAATTGAGGTCCATCACCAGCCCCGCCAGTACGGTGGCAGCGCTCGGCGCGTTTGACGGGGGTGCGGTGGGAGCGCCGCTGATTTCTTCGTACAGGGTCTGGTAATTGTCCGGCGTGGGCGCAAGCCGGCGCATGGCCAGGCGGCGCAGGGTTTCCCGCGCCACCTCGGACGGATTGTTCAGATTGATCTTGTCGCTGGGTTCGGCCATGTTTACTTCCTGATTCCGGGGCGGCCTCCTGGGTCGTCACCGTGCACACGCATGGTAGAACGCACAGGGGGGTAAGGAAAGGGTGGATTAAGACGGTAAAAGGCCGGTATTTCTCCGTCAAGCGCTGCAACCGCCCGACAGACCTCTAGCCCAGCAGATTGTGCTTGAACGCGTAATGCGTGAGCTCGGCGTTGTTCTTGAGCTGCATCTTTTTAAGCAGGCGGGCGCGGTACATGCTGACCGTTTTGACCGATAACAGCAATTTGTCGGCAATCGCCGATACCGGCAGCCCCGAGGCGATCATGTGCAGGGTCTGGAATTCGCGGTTGGACAGGGTTTCGTGCGGCAGGCCTTCGCGTTCGCCGCTGACCGTGTGGGCCAGTTCCTGCGCGACCTCGGCGCTGACGTATTTCTTGCCGGATGCCGCCAACCGGATCGCTTCGATCAATTGATCCGGTGAACACCGCTTGTTGAGATAGCCCGCCGCGCCGGATTTGAGCGCACGCACCGCATAGTGGGACTCGCGCTGCATGGACAGCATCAGGACCTTGAGATCGGGGTGCTCCTTTTTCAGCAAATCCAGGGTTTCGAGGCCGTTGCGGTCCGGCAAGTCGATATCCATCAGCACCAGATCCCATTTTTCCTGCCTGACCATCTGCTGCGCGCGGCGGGAGCTGTCCGCTTCGCCCGCAACCTGAATGCCGCTGGCCTTGGTCAGAATGTGCTTGATCCCCTCACGCATGAGGGCGTGATCGTCGACGATCAGGATGCGATAGGGTTTGGCTGCAGCCACGGGCACTCTCGAATGCGAATTTGAGAGGATTATGCCGTTTTAAGCCTGGAATGAAAAAAGCCTCGCAGCAAAGCGAGGCTTTTTGATTTTGGCTTTCCGACCTGAACTGAACCAAGGGCCTGCTGATCAGGGCTGCCTGCTGCCCCTGCCCCGGACCATTTCGACATACAGCGATTCCACACGCTCCCGTGCCCATGGGGTACGACGCAGAAACTTGAGGCTCGA
This sequence comes from Thiobacillus sp., assembly GCA_020057245.1. Lineage (GTDB taxonomy): Bacteria > Pseudomonadota > Gammaproteobacteria > Burkholderiales > Thiobacillaceae > Thiobacillus. The sequence continues at coordinate 31,697 of JAGVGD010000043.1, forward strand.
CGCAATACTTGGGTCATGGGTGAAGCAGCGGATTTCGATTTTCCGCCCCAAGGCATCCCAGCCATAGAACGCAAGCAGTTCGTTCAACAACTGTTCAAGCGTGACACCGTGGAGCGGATTGTTGGGCTGAATCTCTTGCATGCTTCCATACCCCATCAGACAACAGACACGACTTGGGACATCAACGCCGGGTCACGCTACTGGTCTGATGAAAGGCTTTTGGCAGGCCCCGCCTTTCGGCCAGGCGCGACGGGCGGCACATAGCCTGAAATCCTGCACTGAAAACCCTCGACACGCTTGTTGCCATTGAAGTGGGTGACGCTGCACTGGGATATTTCTCCGCGTGACGTCAAGTCAGCCAGTGACTTGCGTACTTGAACCAGCGCAATCCCGGTGGCTGATGCGATCTCCAGGTCGAGAAGCTGACCATGTTTTTTCAGGTGGCGTAGAACTTGGTCTGTCTGCATGTCGATTCCTTTGACGTGTGGAAGAACGTGTAACTCAGCGGTTCACTGGGTCGCCGTGCGCATCCTGTCCAGCTTCTCGACTACCGCCTGATAGAGGTCTCCGTCGGAATCAGGATTGCGGTCAGGGTGGTGGGCGCTACGGATCTTCTTCAGCGCAGTCATATCGTCGGGCAGGTCATGCACCTTGGTCACCCGGTCGCCGTTCTTGACCATTTCGCGCTGAAGCTCGGCTTCTGCGCTTTCGCGAGTGTCGTGCAACCTCTTGCTGCCCAGACGCCAGCCTTCGTGGGTCTTGCGCGGAGATTGATTGCTCACACCATCAAACCAGATCCATTTGCCGGTATCAGGATTCAATTCAAAATGAACGGTGGTGATGCCGTAGGTGTAAACGGGCGGCTTGAGGTCCTTGGCGAACATCTTGAACGTGCCGACTGTCTCCACGGCAGCAAGGTAATACGCGCCAGCCTCATGGGGGCAGAACGCGCTGCTGGGCGTAGGCTCAGGCTTGCTGTCGTGATGTAACTCCGTTTCGGCCTTGCGGCTGGCGAGCCATGCTGCCCGGCGTTGTGCATTGGTCACTTGCGTTGCTCCTAAATATTGGTGGAAACCCACTGGGCCCCCCAGTCCGCCTGAAGCGAACCAATGGGGAAGTCCGGGCGTGGGCCCTATCCGCTACCAAACGGCTACTCAAACGCAGCGTTTGCAAGGCAGCATGGACACAATCCGGGCCCACCAGAATGAAAAATGGGCTGCCACCTAAGCGACAACCCATTGATTTGCTACAGTGTTTGGCTCCCCGACCTGGACTCGAACCAGGGACCTGCGGATTAACAGTCCGTCGCTCTACCGACTGAGCTATCAGGGAATGGAAAGCGCGCATTTTAGGGATGGGTGCGCGGTTGGTCAAGCCAAATTACCTGCGCTGGCCTAAAAACCTGTGAAGCGCCCTGGATGGCTGGGGTTCTTTCAAGAAGCGGTGAATTTATTCCGTTACCGTTGGGAGACGGGCGGGCAGATAGGCTGTGGAATGCGCTGGAAAGCTTCGCCTGGAATGAAATCACCTGCTTTTCAGCGTGTTTGCGAACACGCTGTTCAAGAAAATGGAGTATCTGCATGACGGATCGTAACTACCGACTGCTTTTTGGTTTGGCTATTTTGCTAACGCTGTATTTCGATCTGACCTATGTCCTGTATGGATTGATCGGCCTGATTTTCCTTGAAGGGGTGACGAATTGGCGGATTCCCCTGCTAGTGAACCGATTCATGCAGAAACCGGGTGGAAATGCGCTTCCGGTGGAAGCGTTTGATTTCAAATGGCCATTTCACGTCGAGCGCACCTGGCGTCTGCTGGTCGGGTTCATGTTGTTCCTCACCGCTGTGCTGTTCAATGAGGTCGCCTGGTTTTTGCCCTGGTTTATGGGTTTTGCCATTTTTGGCGCAGGGGTGAGCGGTGTGTGTCCCATGTTGCTCGGCTTGCGCTCCGTTGGATGTCGGTGTTGAGTCAGCAGCTAACGTCGCCGCACCCTGTGAGTGAGGGGCGGGTGTCCGTGAATGGCGGATTGCCGACGCGCATCACCGGTATTGTCTTTTGGGGCATGGTGTTGGCGGGGTTTCTCATCGCATTGGTGACGATTCAGGCGTGGGAAGCGGATTTGGAGAAAGCGCAATCGGCGTATATGGCCGAGGCGGCGCTCACGCTGCAAACGCGGCTCGATGCGCGCCCTGATCTGCGTCCTGGCAGGGGTACAAAGCCACCTGTGGTGATGGACGAGTTGCGTAGCCGATATGGTTTTAGCGCACTGGAACTGAGCGGACCGGCTGGCGTGTGGCGGGTCGGTACGCCGGGTCAGGCGCAGGCAATGCATACTCAGGCCGTGGTGATGCATGGCGCAAATGGCTCGCGTGAAAGTTTGCAATTGCTTGCGTATGCGCCGCCGCATTTCGCCTTTCTGAATGAACAGCGCAAGCATGTGCTGCTGTTCGCGGGTCTGGTCGCAATGGTATTTGGGTTGATTCTGCAGGCAATTTTGCATCGCATGTTGTCACGCCCCTTTATGCGCATGGTCGATACCGCACAAAACTTTGCTGCAGGTGACAAATCCGCGCGCTTTGGCGAGCAAAGTGCAGATGAGTTTGGATTTCTGGCGGGTTTTATCAATCAGGCACTGGATGAGGCGAATCGCTCCGAGACGGCACTGTCCCAAGAGAAATACCGCATTGAGGTGATGCTGCATTCGATTACCGATGCGGTGATCGCTACGGATGCGAATGGCCGCGTGCAGTTCATGAATCCGGTTGCCCAGGATCTGGTGGCCTGTTCGATCGAGGCAGCCCGTGGCAGGCCGTTGCATGAACTGGTGAAATTCATTGACGAGCTGACGCGATTATCGATTGCTGACCCGGTGCAGATCTGTCTGCAGGACGGACAAATAGCGATGTTGCATACCGGCAGTGAAATATTTGTGAATCACCTGGGCGCTGAGATTCCCGTTTCGGGTACAGCTGCGCCGATGCGTAACGCTGAGGGTAAGGTCATCGGGTGCGTGGTGGCGTTGCAGGATGTGCGTCATGCGCGTGAATTGACGCTTCGCCTGACGCACCAGGCCAGCCGGGATAGTTTGACCGGGCTGTTCAACCGTCATAGTTTTGAAAGCCAGGTGCGGCGTTTGATTGACGAGGTGGACGGGGGCTATGCCAACCATGCCATGTTCTACCTTGACCTTGATCAGTTCAAAATCGTGAACGACACCTGCGGCCACGTTGCAGGCGATGAATTGTTGCGTCAGCTGGGCGTTCTTTTGCAAGAGGCTCTACGGAGCGACGATATCCTCGCCCGCCTGGGGGGGGATGAGTTTGGCGTGCTGCTCAGGCGCTGTTCGCTTGATCAGGCCGTCAAAATTGCAGAAAAACTGCGGCTCAGCGTGGAAGAGTTCCGTTTTATCTGGGGCGACAAGGTGTTTCAGATTGGTGTCAGCATCGGGGTGGTGCCGGTCGAGCCGGGCGTGGCTGATCTCGCAGCCTTGCTCAGCGCAGCCGATCTGGCGTGTTATGCCGCCAAGGAAGCCGGGCGCAACCGGGTTCATGTATATGAAGCTTCAGACGACGCACTGGCGCACCAGTATGGCGAAATGCATTGGGCGACCGATCTTGTGCGTGCGCTGGACGAAGATCGCTTCGAGATTTTTGTGCAGCCCATTGTGGCCCTGGCGTCGGGCGATTCGCATCGCCATTGGGAGGTGTTGTTGCGTTTGCGCGGAGCAGATGGAGGCTATATCGGTCCCGGTGCATTCATGTCGGCGGCTGAGCGTTACGGCTTGATGCCGCGTATCGACCGCTGGGTCATCGAACGTACTTTCAAGACGTTTTCCGAGATGGCAGCGCGTAGCACGACAGATTGCTGCGAGGATGTGGTTGCGATCAATCTGTCGGGCGCTTCCCTGAACGACAGCAGTCTGATCGAGTTTGTGCGCGATATTCAGGCCAGTACAGGCATGCCATGGGAACGGGTCTGCTTCGAAATTACCGAAACGGTGGCGATCCGCAACCTGCACATGGCGATCAGCCTGGTGAATGAACTGCGCAATCTGGGGTGCAAGTTCGCGCTGGATGATTTTGGCAGCGGCCTGAGTTCCTTTGCCTATCTCAAGAGTCTGCCGGTTGATTATCTGAAGATAGATGGCAGTTTCATCATGGACATCGTGAGCGATCCGGTCGACCGGGCGATGGTCGAGGCGATCCGCGAAGTGAGTCACATCATGGGCGTGAAAACGGTGGCCGAGTGGGTGGAGAACGAGGAAACGGCCGAGGTGTTGCGCACAATCGGCATCGATTACGCGCAGGGTTATTTCTTTGGGCGTCCCGGTGCGGTCGGGAACTGGTCGGAGAAGTGTGAAGCGCTGAACCGGGCGCCTGTTCTGGCATTGGCCCAGGTTCAATAATTGCCCGGGCGATGCGCTCGGCGCTATTGCGTCGCGAGACGCCACGTCTGCAGCACATCGTAATGTGCGCCATCCGCCTGCGGATTTGACGCCACCAGCACAAATCCATCGACCGCCCAGTTGACCGGCAGGCATTCAAGCGCCGCGCCACCCTGCGCCTTGCGCAGCAGGGTGATATGCGGGGTGTGCGGGCGGGCGTCGAACGGGATGTCCAGCGTGCGCAATTGATCGCGCAGGGCCCGCACCAGGCTTTCAAGCGCTTGCGAGTGCTGGCTCAAGCCCAGCCAGCCAATCCGGTTGTGCGGCCAGTGGCCGGCTTGATCAAGGTTGAGTTCAAACGCGCCGATGGGAATGTTCTGGATGCCTTGCAGCAAGGCATCAATCTGTGCGGCAGGAAGGTCGCCAAGGAAGACCAGGGTGAGATGTAGCGTGTCGGCGCGCATGCGGCGGCCACCCCAATGTTGGTGCAGCCACTTGCCGGTCCGGTTAAGCGCGTTGCGGGTAGCGTCGTCCGGCCACAGGGCAAAGAACAGTCGTCGCGTGGCGGGCTTGGCCGGACCCGATTCAATCAGGCCAGTTTGAGCCAGCCCGGATTCAGTCACGCTCGATCAGGCACACCGCTTCGGCGGCAATACCTTCGCCACGTCCGGTGAAGCCGAGCCTTTCGGTGGTGGTGGCCTTGACGTTGACGCGGTCGATGGCGATGCCGAGGTCGTCGGCGATGTGTGCGGTCATGCGTGCGATGTGCGGCGCCATTTTGGGCGCCTGGGCAATGATCGTGGCATCGACGTTGCCGACGCGCCAGCGGCGCTGTTGCAGTTGTTCGGCCACGCGGCGCAGCAGGATGCGGCTGTCGATGCCGGCAAATGCCGCGTCGGTATCGGGAAAATGACGGCCAATGTCGCCCAGCCCGGCCGCGCCCAGCAGCGCATCGCAAATCGCGTGCAGCAGCACGTCGGCATCGGAATGTCCGGCAAGGCCGCGGTCGTAGGGAATCTCGACGCCGCCGACGATGAGCTTGCGGTTTTCAACCAGGGCATGGACATCGAAGCCGTGGCCGATGCGAATGTCAGGCATTGAGTTGCCCCACGATCAGGCCGGCCAGTTCCATGTCCTGCGGCCAGGTCACCTTGAGGTTGCGGCTGTCGGATTCGACCAGACGCGGCTGCAGGCCGAGTTGTTCGATCGCCGAGGCCTCGTCGGTGATGTCGCTGCCCGCTGCGCGCAGGGCCTCGATCAGCTTGCCGTGGCGAAACATCTGCGGCGTTTGCGCCTGCCACAGGCCGGCGCGCGGTACGGTGGCGTCAACCCGTGCGCCTGAGCGCGTGTCGGTCGCGGCGCGTTTCAGGGTGTCGGCCACCGGTACTGCCAGCAGGCCGCCGACCGCATCCGACGCCACTTCATCGATCAGCCTGTCCAGCATCTCGTCCGACAGGCAGGGGCGGGCGGCATCGTGCACCAGTACCCAGTCGTCCGCATCGCACACGTTGGCCATCGCACGCAGTCCGTTCAGCACGGTTTCGGCGCGGGTGGCACCGCCGCAGCGCAGAACCTGCAAACGGTCTTCCCAGCCGCGCCATTCGTAGTTGTCCCACCACGCATCGTCAGGCGAAATCACCACGAACAATTTGCTGATGCGGGGCTCGCGCGCCAGCACCATCATGGCGTGCGCGATCATGGGCACGGCGTTGAGCGGCATGTATTGCTTCGGCGTCTCGCCGCCCATGCGCGAGCCGCTGCCCGCAGCGGGTATCAATGCGTAAAACTTCAAGCGTCACCTCCGGGTGCCAGCACGTCGCGATTGCCGTTCGACTGCATCGACGACACCAGACCGGCGCGCTCCATGTCTTCGATCATGCGCGCGGCGCGGTTATAACCAATGCGTAATTGCCGTTGCACCGAGGAAATCGAGGCACGGCGGGTTTTCAGGACATAGGCGACGGCCTGGTCGTAGAGCGGGTCGGCTTCTGCCGCTTCGCCGAATTCGGCGCCGCCTTCGCCGGCCTCCTCGGGCGAGTCGAGCATGCCTTCGATGTAGTCCGGTTCGCCCAGCGCCTTCAGGTAATCGACCACGCGGTGCACTTCGGCATCCGACACGAAGGCGCCATGCACGCGTTGCGGCAGCCCGGTGCCGGGCGGCAGGTAGAGCATGTCGCCTTGCCCGAGCAGGGCTTCGGCGCCCATCTGGTCGAGAATCGTGCGCGAGTCGATCTTGCTCGAGACCTGAAACGCGATGCGGGTCGGGATGTTGGCCTTGATCAGGCCGGTGATGACGTCGACGCTCGGCCGCTGCGTCGCCAGGATCAAATGGATGCCCGCGGCACGGGCCTTTTGCGCCAGCCGCGCGATCAGCTCTTCGACTTTTTTGCCCACCACCATCATCAGGTCGGCGAGTTCGTCGATCATCACCACGATCATCGGCAGTGTTTCCAGCGGCTCCGGATTGTCCGGCGTCAGGCTGAACGGATGCGTCAATGGCGTGCCGGCCTTTTTGGCGTCGCGGACTTTCTGGTTGTAGCCGGCGAGGTTGCGCACGCCGACGGCGGACAGCAGCTTGTAGCGCCGTTCCATTTCGCCCACGCACCAGTTGAGCGCGGCAGCGGCCTGCTTCATGTCGGTGACCACGGGCGCCAGCAGGTGCGGGATGCCCTCGTAGATCGACAGTTCCAGCATCTTGGGATCGACCATGATCATGCGCACCGCGCTGGGGTCGGATTTGTAGATCAGCGACAGAATCATCGCGTTAACGCCGACCGACTTGCCCGAACCGGTGGTGCCCGCCACCAGCAGGTGCGGCATCTTGCCGAGGTCGGCCACCACCGGGTTGCCGGCGATGTCCTTGCCCAGCGTCACGGTCAGCGGGCTGGCGCTGTCGTGATAGGCCTTGGAGCCGAGAATCTCCGACAAACGCACGATCTGCCGTTTGACGTTGGGAATTTCCAGACCCATCGTGTGTTTTCCGGGAATGGCCTCAACCACGCGGATGCTGATGACTGACAGGTTGCGCGCCAGATCCTTCGACAGATTGACGATCTGGCTGCCCTTGACGCCGACCGCCGGCTCGATTTCGTAGCGGGTAATGACCGGGCCGGGCGAGGCCGACACCACTTTCACCTCGACGCCGAATTCGGCCAGCTTGCGTTCGATCATCAGTGAGGTGAATTCGAGCGATTCGGGGCTGGCGGTTTCGACCACTTCGTCGGCGGGATCGAGCAGGTGCAGGGGCGGCAGAGGCGAATCGGGCAGGTTGGAGAACAGCGGCGCCTGCTTTTCGGTCACTGCGCGCGCGGACTGCGGCACTTCCTTCACCACCGGCTCGATGCGGATCGGCGCTGCTTCTTCGAGTTTTTTCTTGACCACTGAAACCTTGGCTTCGCGCTTCAGTAAGGCCGCCTCGCCCAGCTTGCGGTCGCGCGACGCCTGCCAGGCTTCGCGCAGCTTGAGCCAGGTGGTTTCGGCCCATTCGCCGGTGCGTTCGGCCATGCTCAGCCACGACACGCCGGTGAACAGGCTAAAACCCAGCGCCATCAGCAGCAGCAGGATCAGCGAGCCGCCAGTAAAACCCAGCAGGGCGCCAGCCGCGCCGCCGATGCCGAGGCCCAGCACGCCGCCATGGGCATCCGGCAGGGCCACCGTCCAGTGCCAGGTGCGCAGCCACTCGACCCCCGTGCTGGCCAGCAACAGCAACAGGAAGCCGCCCAGCCGCACCCAGCGCTGGCGGCCCTTGTTCTGCGGCGGCTCGTCCAGATTGCGGAAGGTATGGATCACATAGGCCGCGGCCAGCACCACCCACCACCAGGCCGACAGCCCGAACATCTGCAACAGCAGGTCGGACACATAAGCGCCCGTGTTGCCGCCCAGGTTGTGCAGCGCGCTGCCGTCGCCGGTGGTCGAAAAACCGGGATCGGCCAGGTTGTGGGTGAGCAGGATCGCCGCCAGCAGCAAGGCGGCAAACCCGACCAGCAGGGCGCGGGCCTCGCGCAGCAGGCGCAGCATGCGGGGCGGCAAGGCGGTGATGGAACGGGGTGCGGGTCGCGCCATGGATACGTGGGGTACTTGGGGTACTTGAAATGGGCAAATATGCGCCCGATTATAAACGGGGCCAGCCTGTCGGGCGGGCACCCCGACAGGCAGCATGGAAATGCCGTTGCCAAGATTGGTTAGAATAGGCCGCTTTCCTCACCCCACCCGAGACCCTGCCATGAGCACCGCACACCACAAACTCGTTATCCTCGGTTCCGGCCCCGCCGGTTATTCCGCCGCTGTGTACGCCGCGCGCGCCAACCTGTCCCCGGTCGTGATCACCGGCATGCAGCAGGGCGGTCAGCTGATGACCACCACCGAAGTCGACAACTGGCCAGCCGACGTCGACGGCGTGCAGGGTCCCGAACTGATGGACCGCTTCCAGCGCCACGCCGAGCGCTTCAACACCGAAATCATTTTCGACCAGATCCACACCGCCAAACTGACCGAAAAGCCCTTCACCCTGATCGGCGACTCCGGCACCTACACTTGCGATGCGCTGATCATCGCCACCGGCGCCTCGGCCATGTACCTCGGCCTGCCGTCGGAACAGGCCTTCATGGGCAAGGGCGTGTCGGGCTGCGCCACCTGCGACGGCTTCTTCTACAAGAACCAGGATGTCGCCGTCATCGGCGGCGGCAACACCGCGGTCGAAGAAGCGCTGTATCTCGCCAACATCGCGAAACACGTCACTCTGGTGCATCGCCGCGACACCTTCAAATCGGAAAAAATCCTCATTGGACATCTGATGGAAAAGGTCAAGGAAGGCAAGATCACGCTGGCGCTCGACAGCACGCTGGACGAAGTGCTGGGCGACAAGACCGGCGTCACTGGCATGCGCATCAAGAGCACCAAGGATGACTCGACGCGTGACCTCGCGCTCACCGGCGTCTTCATCGCCATCGGCCACAAGCCGAATACCGCCATCTTCGAGGGCCAGATCACGCTGGAAGGCGGCTACATCGTGACGAAGGGCGGCAACAAGGGCAACGCCACCGCCACCAACATCGAAGGCGTGTTCGCGGCCGGCGACGTGCAGGACCACATCTACCGTCAGGCCGTCACCAGCGCCGGCACCGGCTGTATGGCAGCGCTTGACGCCGAACGCTACCTCGACGCGCTCGGCAAGGCCTGATCGCGGCACGCCGGCAGCGGGCATTGCAGGATGAAGCGCGCCAGCGGCAGTTCCCTTGCCGCCGCCTCGTTCGAGGCGCTGGCGCGCGTGCGCCGCAAGCTGCACGAGCAGGCCGTCGCGCCAAAGGCGCGTCAGCAGGCACCGCATAAACCCAAGGTTCCGGCGGACGGCGTCATGCTGTTTCGCCGCGCTGTCGCCGATGCCGTTCCGCTGCCCCCTTCCGATCGTGCCGAGATCAGGCACCCGCGTCCCAAGCCGATCGCCCACCAGAGACAGGCCGACGAGCGACAGGTGCTGGTCGACGCGCTGGCCGATCCGTGGGACTGGGATGCAGCCGTCGCCACCGGCGAGGAACTGTTTTTTGCGCGCCCCGGCGTTCCCACCGCGGCGATGCGCAAACTGCGGCGCGGCGGCTGGGTGATCAAGGCCGAGCTCGATCTGCACGGCCACACCGGCGACGAGGCGCGCGTGGCGCTGGCGGCGTTCCTCAACCGCTGCATGCTCGAAGACCGGCGCTGCGTGCGCATCATTCACGGCAAGGGCCACGGCTCGAAAAACCGCCTGCCGGTGCTGAAAAACAAGGTGCGCCACTGGCTGATGCAGCGTGAAGACGTGCTCGCGTTCTGTCAGGCGCGCACCGTCGATGGCGGCGCAGGCGCGGTCGTCGTCTTACTCAAATCCTCCACCCGTTAAATCCAGCCAAGCCCAGAAAGGCATGCCATGAGCGACCCCGTCATCTCCGATTTCGAATTGCCTGCCACCGGCAATACCACATTCAAACTGTCCGCACACCGCGGCCAAAACGTCGTGGTGTACTTTTATCCCAAGGACAACACCTCAGGCTGCACGCTTGAAGGTCAGGAGTTCCGCGATTTATATGGCGACTTCAGCAAGGCCAACACCCTCGTTGTCGGCATTTCGCGCGACACCCTGAAATCACACGAAAGCTTCAAGGCTGAATACCAGTTTCCCTTCGAACTGCTGGCTGACACCGAAGAAACAGCCTGCGAACAGTTCGGCGTGATGAAGCTGAAGAACATGTACGGCAAGCAGGTGCGCGGCGTCGAGCGCAGCACCTTCGTGTTCGATGTGAATGGCAAACTGGTGAAAAGCTGGCGTGGCCTCAAAGCGCCGGGGCACGCGGCAGAAGTGCTGGCCTTTGTGCAAACGCTTTAGGCCGTTTAGTCCGCTCGGTCGCGCTCAAGAGCTGGGTTTGACGGGCTGTCGCTGTCCGGCGCCGGCGTTGGGGCAAGTGATTTGAGCTTGAGGTGCAGCGCAGCCTTGGCGAGCAGGTGCGCGCTGACCGGCGCGGTGATGAAAAGAAACAGGCTGACCAGCACCTCGTGCAGGCTGATGCCTTCTTCGCGCACGCTGAAAAACACGGCGGAGGCGACCAGCAGGCAGCCGACGCCCAGCGTGGTGGCTTTGGTGGGGCCATGCAGGCGGGTATAGAAGTCGCGCAAGCGGGCAAGGCCGAGCGATCCGATGAAGGTGAACATCGCACCGGCAAGTATCAGCAGGGAGAGCAGGAGGTCGATCATGGTCGCCCGGGCCTCATTCGATGATGTCGCCGTGCAGCAGATACTTGCAGAGCGCCACCGTGCCGACGAAGCCCATCATCGCGATCAGCAGCGCCGCCTCGAAATAGAGGGCGCTACCGCGGTAGATGCCGAGTAGCACCAGCAGCGCGAGGGTGTTCACGTACAGCGTGTCCAGCGCGAGAATGCGGTCGGGCGCGTCGGGCCCTTTCAGCAGCCGCCAGAAGCTCAGTAGAAAAGCCAGGCTCACCAGGGCAAACGCAATCTGGAGGGCGGTATTCAGCATCAGTCGCTTCCTTCCTCAAATATCCATTTCAGCGGTGCTTCGTAGCGTTGCTTGATTTTACCGACGAGCGCGTCGCTGTCGCCGGTATCCAGTGCGTGAACGATCAGCGAGCGGCGATCCCCGCTCAGCAGCACCGACACGGTGCCCGGCGTCAGCGAAATGGTGTTGGCCAGCAGGCTGATGGCGAGATGGGTCTTGAGCGCCAGCGGCACCTCGACGAACACCGGGCGCAGCCGGGCCGGCCCCCGCAGAATCAGGTACGCGACATGGAAGCTGCCGTGCACGATGTCGAGGATCAGGATGCCGAAGTAGTGCAGCAGGGTGAGCGGATGGCGGATGCGGACCTGCTCCAGCCAGAAAGCCGAGGTGGCGAACGGGATCAGCCAGCCGAGCAGCGCGCCCAGCACGACGTGGCCGGCGGAAAGCTGGTTGACCAGCAGCAGCCACAGCAGGGTGAGGGTGAGGCTCAGCAAAGGATGCGGCAACAGGTGTCTCATGGCGTCGCACCCAGCACCGCGCTGATGTACAGCTGCGGTTGCAGCAGCTGCGTTGCCGTGGCGCTTGCGTAGCCGGACAGCGGCCCCGCCCAGATCACCATGCCGATGAGCAGCAGCAACAGGCCGGCGACCGGCGCCAGTGCGGCCCAGGTCGGCGCTGTTGGCGTGGGTGTCGCACCGTTGGCGCCGAGCGTGCGGTAGAACAGCAGGCTGCCGCTGCGCGCGAGCGCGATCATGCCCGCCAGGCCGGTGACCAGCACCACGCCCCACACCCAGGGGAACAGCGGCGAGTCCAGCGCGGCTCTCAGCAGCATGAACTTGCCGAGAAAGCCCGACAGGGGCGGCAGCCCGGCAAGCGCCACGGCGACGATAAAAAACAGCCCGCCCAGCACGCGTGCACCTGGCATGGTGAAGCCAGGTACGAAGCGGTCGGCGAATTCGCCACGCGCCCGGCTGATCGAGTCAGCCAACAGGAACAGGGCGGCCACCGCGAAGACAGAGTGCGGCAGGTAATACAGGCCGGCGGCGATGGCATCGCGGGTACCGAGGCCAAAGGCCAGCAGCAGGCTGCCGATCGAGGCCACCACCAGATAGGCGGCCTGTTGCCGCAGCGCGGTGCTGGCCACCACGCCGAGCATGCCGACGATCAGGGTGGCGAGCGCCAGTGGCGCGAGCCAGGCGTCGAGCAGCCCGGCGACCGATCCGGCGTCGCCGCCGAACATCAGGCTGTAGACGCGCAGGATGCTGTAGGCGCCAACCTTGGTCATGATGGCGAACAGGGCCGCCACCGGCGCGCTGGTGTGGGCGTAGGCGGCGGGCAGCCACAGGTAGAGCGGCAGCAGTGCCGCCTTCAGCGCGAATACCGCGAACAGCAGCAGGCCGGCCGTTTGGATCAGCGCCAGATTCGCGGTCGAGGTGTGCGCCAGTTTGACCGCGAGGTCGGCCATGTTGAGCGTGCCGGTGACGCCGTACAGCGTGCCAACGGCGAACAGGAACAGGGTCGATCCGGCCAGGTTGATCACCACGAAATGCAGCCCGGCCTTGACGCGCAGGCGGCCGCCGCCGTGCAGCAGCAGGCCGTAGGAGGCCAGCAGCAGGATTTCGAAAAACACGAACAGATTGAACAGATCGCCGGTGAGGAAGGTGCCGTTGAGGCCGAACAACTGCAACTGGTACAGCACGTGGAAATACCTGCCCTCGGCATCGACGCCCTGCAGCGCGTGCAACAAGGCGAACAGCGCCACCAGCGCCGTGGCCATGAGCATCCAGGCGGCAAGGCGGTCGACCACCAGCACGATGCCGAACGGCGCATCCCAGTTGCCCAGCTTGTAGACGTACTGGGCGCCATCGCCGGCACCGGCCAGCAGGGCGAGCACCAGCGGCACCAGCGCCACCGTTGCGGCGAGGCTGATCCCGCGCTGTACGGCCAGCGGCGCGTTGCGCAGCGCCAGCAGCACGATGCCGGCGACCAGCGGCAGCAGCACCGGCAGAATCGGCCAATGCGTCGCCAGACCATTCATCGCGGGCCCTCCTCGTCGTAATGTGTGCCGTCGACATGATCGTTGCCGAGTTCGGCGCGCGCTTTCAGCGCCAGCACGATGACGAACGCAGTCATGCCGAAGCTGATGACGATGGCGGTGAGCACCAGCGCCTGCGGCAGCGGGTCGGTATAGGCGGCGCCATCGGCAATCACCGGCGGGGCGCCGATGGCAAGCCGGCCCATGGCGAACAGGAACAGGTTCACCGCATAGGACAGGAAGGTGAGGCCGAGCACGACCGGAAAGGTCTGGCCGCGCAGCGCGAGGAACACGCCGCAGGCGGTGAGGATGCCGATGATGAGGGCGATCAGCGCTTCCATCAGGGCACCCACTTTCGATTGATCCGGCTATCATGCAGCGCGCCGATTTTGACCAGAATCAGCAGGGTGGAGCCGACAACGACGAGGAAGACGCCGAGATCGAACGCCATTGCCGAAGCCAGTTCGAAATCGCCCACCAGCGGCCAGTTCAAATGGCCAAAAGTGGAGGTGAGGAAGGGATGGTCGAACGCCCAGCTCGCCAACCCGGTCAGGGTGGCCAGTGCAAGACCTGCCGCGATCACCGGCTGGGGGGCGTCCGACAGACGCTCATGCATCCACGCGCTGCCGCGTGCGAGGTACTGCACGATCAGCGCCACCGTGGTCACCAGGCCGGCAATGAAGCCGCCGCCGGGCTGGTTGTGGCCGCGCAGCAGGATGAAGGCCGCCACCAGCAGCGCAAGCGGCAGCAACAGTTGGGTGAGCGTGCCCATGATCAGGGGATAGAGGTCGCGGTTCCAGGCGCGCCCGGCGGCGTCGCGGTCGGGCGCATCGAGGCGCAGGTTTTCCAGCAAGGCATGGATGCCGAGTGCGGCCAGCGCCAGCACGGTGATTTCGCCCAGCGTGTCGTAGCCGCGGAAATCGACCAGGATGACGTTGACGACGTTCCTGCCGCCGCCGCCCGGCAGGCTGTTGTCGATGAAATAACCCGCGATGGTGTCGTACGGCCGCGTCAGCACGGCCCAGGCCAGCAGCGCGGCGCCGCTGCCGGCAACCAGCGCGATCGCGCCGTCACGCCAGACGCGCCAGACGCGTTCGCGTGCAGTGTGCTGTGGCAGGAAATACAGCGCCAGCAGCAGCAGGATGATGGTGACGATTTCGACCGACAGCTGGGTCAGCGCGAGATCGGGCGCCGAGAACTTGACGAAAGTGAGCGACACCACCAGGCCGACCACGCCGATGGTGATGAGCGCAAGGAAACGCTGACGGTGCAGCCAGACGGTCGTGAGGGCTGCGACGATGAGCGCGGCGCCGGCCAGCAGGCTGACGGCGTCGAGCGGCAGACCGGCACGGTTGCCGGCGAGCGGCGACTCGCTGTCGAGCCAGGGCGAGAAGCCGAGCACGAGCGCGGCGACCAGAAACAGGAACACTTGCCGTTGCAGCGAACCGGTGTCGATGAGGTGCGTGATCCGGCTGGACGATGCAAACAGGGCATCGAGCAGCAGGTTGTACACCACGCGGGCATCGAGACGCTCAAGCATGCGTGCGTGCAGGGCATACAGCGGACGGCGCAGCAGATACATCAGGATGCCGCAAGCCATTGCAGTCATGCTCATGGCCAGCGCCGGGTTGAAGCCGTGCCACAGCGCCAGATGATATTCGGGCAAGGGCGCCTGCAAGGTGGCGGAAGCGGCCACAGCCAGCAACGGCGCGACAGTAAAAGCCGGCGCAATGCCGACCACCAGGCACAGCACCACCAGGATCTCCACCGGCACTTTCATCCAGCGCGGCGGTTCGTGCGGCGTCTTCGGCAAGTTGATGGGCTCGCCGTTGAAGAACACGTCGTGGATGAAGCGGATCGAGTAGGCCACCGCGAAAGCTCCGGCCAGTGTCACCAGTGCCGGTAGCAGCCAGCCGCCGACATGACTGCTGGAAATTTGCATCGCTTCGGCGAAGAACATTTCCTTGGACAGGAAGCCATTCATCAGCGGCACGCCCGCCATCGCGGCGGCGGCCACCATCGCCAGCGTCGCCGTATAGGGCATGAATTTCCAAAGGCCGTTCAGGCGCCGCATGTCGCGGGTGCCGGCCTCGTGGTCGATGATGCCGGCGGCCATGAACAGCGAGGCCTTGAACGTCGCGTGGTTGATGATGTGGAACACGCCGGCGACTGCTGCCAGCGGGGTCGACAGGCCGAACAGCAGCGTGATGAGGCCGAGATGGCTGATGGTCGAATACGCCAGCAGTCCCTTGAGATCGTGCTTGAACAGCGCGACGAAGGCGCCGAGCAGCAAGGTGGCCAGCCCGGTGCCGCTCACCAGCCAGAACCATTCCGGCGTGCCTGACAGCGCCGGATACAGCCGCGCCAGCAGGAACACGCCGGCTTTCACCATGGTTGCCGAATGCAGATAGGCCGATACCGGGGTGGGCGCAGCCATCGCGTGCGGCAGCCAGAAGTGGAAGGGGAACTGCGCCGACTTGGTGAATACGCCGAGCAGCACCAGCACCAGTGTCGGCACATAGAGCGGATGCGCGCGGATCAGGTCGCCGGAAGCGAGCACAACGGAAAGCTCGTAGCTGCCGACGATGTGACCGAGCAGCAGGAAACCACCCAGCAGGGCGAAGCCGCCCATGCCGGTGACGGCCAGCGCCATGCGCGCGCCTTGGCGCGCTTCCTCGCGATGCTGCCAATAGCTGATCAGGAGGAAGGACGACAGGCTGGTCAGCTCCCAGAAAATCAGCAGCTGGATCAGGTTTTCCGACAACACGATGCCGAGCATCGAGCCCATGAACAGCATCAGGTAGCTGTAGAAGCGCCCCATGCTGTCGCGTTTGGACAGGTAATAGCGCGCGTACAGCACGATCAGCAGGCCGATGCCGAGGATCAGTCCGGCGAACAGCATGGCGAGGCCGTCGAGGCGGAAGGCGAGGTTGAGCCCCAGCGCGGGCAACCAGTCGTGTTGCTGCACCAGGGTGTCGCCGTTAAACGGCACGGCGAGCAGGGGGGCCAGCAGCGCCAGCGACGCCAGCGTCACCGCGCCTGTCGCCCACGCGGATTGCGAACGTCCGAGACGGGATGCCAGCGCAACCAGCGCTGCGCCCACAAAGGGGATCAGTACGGCGAAAAACAGCGTCATCGATCGGGGGGCGGGATATGAACCGGTTTATGGCCGGAAGACGCAGCCATTCTAACGTGACGCGGCAGCGTCATGAATCCGCAATCGGCGCGGGCAACGGGGGCGCCCCGAGCGCAGACGGCTTCAGGCCTGGTGCCAGGCGGCCAGATCGTCGGCAATCCGCTGGGCGAGTTGCTGCGCGGCGGCCTCGATTCGGCTGTCGGCCAGCTCGCCCGGATTCGCCGAACCGATTTCGATTCCGTACAAATCGATCCGTCGCGGCAGGCTGCCCAGTTCGCGCGCCAGCGCCAGGGCGTCGAGCACGCCGAGGCCGTGGCTGGACAATCCTTGGCGGTAGGCAGGCCAGTCTTCCCCGGCAAAATGCCGGATGCGGCCAACGGCGCCCTCCGATTGCATGGCATCGATCAGGATCACCCGGTCGGCATCGCCCAGCAGGCCGACGAGACGCGCGCCTGGCCGGTCCAGCTTTTGAATGACTATTCCCGTAGATTGAACCCCGGCCGCCAGCAAGGCGTCGACCGTCAGCCAGCCGGCCTGGTCGTCGCCCGAGGGCGAGCCGATGCCGAGGATGCGCAGCGTGCTCACGACCGCTCGACGTTCAGCCGCAGGAAATGCGTGGCGCAGGAAATGCAGGGGTCGTAGTTGCGGATGACTTTTTCGCAGTGCAGGCGCAGCGCGTCGTCCGGGTGGTCGAGCCCGAAGTTGAGCAGCGACAGCCGCAAGTCCTGCTCGATGCGGCCCTGGTTCTGGCTGGTCGGCGGCACGATGCGCGCGTTGATGACACGGCCGGCTTCATCCATTTCGTAGCGATGCCACAACAGGCCGCGCGGCGCTTCGGTGCAGCCCGTCGCCACGCCGGCGCGCGGCGTGACCGGCGCCCAGGGCGAATCCGGCAGCGTGTAATCGTCGAGCAGACGCGCGGCTTCCCGCAGCGCCAGCAGGATTTCCACCGCGCGCGCCAGCAGGCTGTGGAAGAGATTGCGGCTCGGCAGCGTGAATCCGGTTTCGGCGAGCAATGTCTGGATGTGAGCGGGCAGCCGGTCGTGGTTGAGATTCAGCCGCGCCAGCGGGCCGACCAGATAGGGCTGCTGATGATAGGTGCTGAACAGCGCGGTGGAATGCGGCTCGTGTTGTTCGGCGAAGTGGGCGTCGTAGGCATCGGCCTCGATCAGCAGACCGTCGCTGGCGGCGATGGCGCCGGTTTCGATGGCGTAGTCGACCGGATGACGCATCGCGACCGAGACGAAGGCCTGGTCGTCCGGCGGCATCGGGATGCTCGCTGCCCAGCGCACCAGCGCCTCGGCCTCCGGCAGCGCGGCACGCAGCTTGTCGCGCATGTCACGGATGCGGGATAGCGCAGGTGCGCTGTGAAAGCCGCCGATGCGCACACCCACCGGATGCACCGAACGGGCGCCGAACAGATCCATCAATTCGTTGCCGAGCGCCTGGATGCGCAGGCCGCGCCGCACTTCGTCTGGCGCGATGCGTGCCAGCTCGATGGCATTGCCGCAGCCGAAGAAATCCGGCGCGGCCAGCAGGTGGATGTGCAGGCTGTGGCTCTGGATCCATTCGCCGCAGTAGAACACCCGGCGCATCGCGCGTGCCCACGGGCTGAGTTCGACGCCGAACAATTTTTCCAGCGCCTGCGCCGCGGTGACCTGATACGCCACCGGACAGATGCCGCAGATGCGCGCCACCATGTCGGGGATTTCGCTGTAGTGACGGCCTTCCAGAAACTTCTCGAAAAAGCGCGGCGGCTCGAAGATGCGCAGGCGCAGTTGCGAGATGTTGCCGTTCTCGATGCGCAGGTCGAGCGCGCCTTCGCCTTCCACCCGCGCAAGCACCGGGACGTGGATCGCTACCGTTCGTTTCTGTTCACTCATCGCGGCTCATCCTGGCCTTGTTGGCCGCGGCGAGAAACACCGGCGCCTGACTGTTGATCGACTGGAAGCGCTGCACGATGGTCTCAGGCATCAGTCCCAGATGCGCGAACTGCGCCGCCAGCGCATCGGTATTGGCGTTTTCCGCCGGGCCGTAGCAGCCGTAGCAGTCGCGGCCGAGGCCCGGGCACAGCGCGCCGCAGCCGGCCCGCGTTACTGGCCCCATGCAGGGAATGCCGCGCGTCACCATCACGCAGGGATAGCCGTGGCGCTTGCACTCGGTGCACACCTTGTCGGCGTTGTCGCGCGGCGCCACGCCGAGCAGCAGGGCGTTCACCACCGCCAGCATCTGGCGGCTGTTGACCGGGCAGCCCCACAGCTCGAAATCGACTTTTACATGGCTGGCGATCGGGGTGGAATGCTGCAGGCTGGTGATGGCCTCAGGATGGCTGTAGATCTGCGCGATCCATTGCGCGCCGTCGGCGTTGTTACGCAGGCCCTGGATGCCGCCCGAAGTCGCGCAGGCGCCGATGGCGATCAGCATGCGGCTGTGGGCGCGGATGTGCTGGATGCGTTCAAGGTCTTCCGGCGTCGACACGCTGCCTTCGACGAAGGCGACATCGACCTCGGTGTCCGGGTTCAGCGGCCCGGCTTCGGCAAAATGCACCAGCTCGACGCGTTCGGCCAGCGTCAGCAGGTCTTCGCCGAGATTGAGCAGGGCCAGCTGGCAGCCGTCGCAGGAGCTGAACTTGTGCACCGCTACGCGCGGCTTGCTGGTCGATTCGTTCATCTGGAATGATCCCTCAGGCAAAGTCCCGTCATTCCGGCGCAGGCCGGAATCCAGCCGATCAAGAATCCCCCGCGCAAGCGGACACCCTCTTGGTTGTGTCCGCTGCGCGGGGTGTTTCTCAACACTGGATTCCGGCTTGCGCCGGAATGACAGGGCAAGGGATGTTTGGGGTTCATCAGTAGCCCCGGTGCGCCAGCAAGGTCTTGGCCTGGCCCCAGTCGAACACCGGGCCGTCGCGGCAGACGAAGGCGCCGCCGAACTGGCAATGGCCGCAGCGTCCCACCGCGCACTGCATGTTGCGCTCCATGCTGAGGTAGATGTGCGACTCAGGCAGCTTGCGCGCCAGCAGGCTGTCCGCTGCAGCGCGCATCATGCCTTCGGGCCCGCACATCATCGCCACGGCGCGCTCGGGATTGAAGCGGGCGAGGCTGAACAGCTCGGTCACCCGCCCGACATGCCACGGCCACAGCGCCGCGCCCTCGCTCGCCGCCACCAGCACCTGCGTATCCGGCAGCTTGGCCCAGCGGGCGTACTGCTCGCGCCAGATCAGGTCCTCGGCATGCTTGACGCCCTGGATGATGACCAGCTTGCCGAAGCGTTCGCGGCGTCGCAGCACGTAATGGATCACCGACACCACCGGTGCGCAGCCGAGGCCGCCGGTCACCAGCACGACGTCGCGGCCGCCCATTTCCTGCAGCGGCCAGCCGCGCCCGAACGGGCCGCGCAGGCCCAACGTGTCGCCGGGCTGCAGCGCGGCCAGCCCCTGGGTGACGCGCCCCTGCGCACGGATGGTGTGGCCGATGACTTCGCGTTCTTCCGGGTCGGACATGATGGAAATCGGCACTTCGCCGACACCGTACAAGTACAGCATGTTGAATTGCCCGGGCGAGAAGCGGTACGCCGCCTGCGCCGCCGCGTCGTCGAGCCGCACCTGCAGGGTGAAGATGCCGGGTGATTCCTGGGTGCGCGCCACCACGGTGACGGCGTGCGGCGGGCCGGCATTAATCGGTTTGGGCATGACGTTCGCCCCCTCTCCCGCGAGCGGGAGAGGGTTGGGGAGAGGGTTGATCGGAATCGCCAATGAGTGCGGCCACTTCTTCAGTCAGGTCGATCCCCACCGGGCACCAGGCGATGCAGCGGCCGCAGCCGACGCAGCCGCTGCGGCCGAACTGGTCGTGCCAGGTGGCGAGCTTGTGGGTGAGCCACTGGCGGTAGCGGCTGCGGATGTCGGGCCGCACGTTGAAGCCGTGCAGGTGGCCGTGGGATTCGCCGAAGCACGAATCCCAGAACCGGCCATGCTCGCTCGACTGGCCGTTCAAGGCCGGTTCGTCGAGCTCGGCGTGGCAGAAACAGGTGGGGCAGACCGCGGTGCAGTTGCCGCAGGCGAGGCAGCGCGATGCCACCTCGTCCCAGCGCGGGTGCTCCAGTCGGCTCATCAGGGCGTCGCGCAGATTCCGTGCGGGTAGGCTGCGCGTCTGCGCGGCTGCAGACGCCTCGCCCTGCAGACGCGCGGCTTCGATCTGCTGCGGGGTGGCGGGCGACAGTTTCAGCGCCTGGAGCACGGCTTCGCCCTTCGCGCTGCCCGCCACCGCGGTGAAGCC
>JAGVGD010000129.1 GCA_020057245.1 Thiobacillus sp.
GTCACGGGGCGGTGGTAGCCCATCACGCGGGTCCACACTTCGCAGCGGGTGCGTTCCTCGTCCTTCAAGTCAGCAGCGCTCAGAACTGGGGTTGGAACAGTCATGTCGTTCATGTCGGTCTCCTTGGTTTATGCGGCAACAGCACGTTTGCGGGACAGGGCTTCCTCGTCGCAAGTGGGGCAGAACTCATGCTCGCCCGCGAGGTAGCCATGTTTGGGACAGATGGAAAACGTCGGCGTGATGGTGATGTAGGGCAGGGTGAATCGCGTCAGCGCGCGGCGCACCAGGTTCTTGCAGGCCTCCGCCGACGAGATGTGCTCCGACATGTACAGATGCAGCACGGTGCCGCCGGTGTACTTGCGCTGCAGGTCGTCCTGCCGCTCCAGCGCCTCGAAGGCGTCGTCGGTAAAGCCCACCGGCAGCTGCGACGAATTGGTGTAGTAGGGCGCGTCCACCGTGCCCGCCTGCAGGATGTCCGGATAGCGTTTGGCATCTTCCTTGGCAAAGCGGTAGGTGGTGCCCTCGGCCGGCGTGGCTTCCAGGTTGTACATGTGGCCGGTCTCTTCCTGAAAGGAGGCGATGCGCCCGCGGATGTGGTCGAGCAGGCGCACCGCGAAATCGTGGCCCCATTCGCTGGTGATGTCGTGTTCATCGCCGCTGAAGTTGCGGATCATCTCGTTGACGCCGTTGACCCCGATGGTCGAGAAGTGATTGCGCAGCGTGCCGAGATAGCGCTTGGTGTAGGGGAACAGGCCGTTGTCCATCAGGCGCTGGATTTCCTTGCGCTTGATCTCCAGGCCGTTGCGCGCCATGTCGAGCAGCGCGTCCAGCCGCCGCAACAGCCCAGCCTCGTCGCCGCGGTACTCATGTCCCAGGCGCGCGCAGTTGACCGTCACCACGCCGACCGAGCCGGTCTGCTCGGCCGAACCGAACAGGCCGTTGCCGCGCTTCAGGAGTTCGCGCAGATCGAGCTGCAGCCGGCAGCACATCGAGCGGATGTGGTTGGGCTTCATCTCCGAATTGATGAAGTTCTGGAAGTAGGGCAGGCCGTAGCGTGCGGTCATCGCGAACAGGCGCTCGGCGTTTTCCGATTCCCACGGGAAGTCCGGTGTCATGTTGTAGGTGGGAATCGGGAAGGTGAACACGCGGCCTTTGGCGTCCCCAGTGGTCATCACCTCGATGTAGGCGCGGTTGATCATGTCCATTTCGACCTGCAGCTCGCCGTAGGTGAAGGGCATTTCCTTGCCGCCGATCACGGGCACCTGTTCGCGCAGATCCTCCGGGCAGGTCCAGTCGAAGGTGAGGTTGGTGAACGGCGTCTGCGTGCCCCAGCGCGACGGCACGTTGAGGTTGTAGATCAGTTCCTGGATGCACTGCTTCACCGTCTCGTAGCTCATCGCGTCGTTGCGGATGAAGGGCGCCATGTAGGTGTCGAACGAGGAGAAGGCCTGTGCGCCGGCCCAT
Source organism: Thiobacillus sp. (assembly GCA_020057245.1). Classification (GTDB taxonomy): domain Bacteria; phylum Pseudomonadota; class Gammaproteobacteria; order Burkholderiales; family Thiobacillaceae; genus Thiobacillus. The sequence continues at coordinate 1,465 of JAGVGD010000129.1, forward strand.
TCGTTCTGCAGCGTGCCCAAGAAATTGACGATCTGGCCGACCGCGGAGGACATGTGTTTGGGCGGCCCCGCCTCGACCTTGCCCGGTACGCCGTTGAGGCCTTCATGCAAGAGCGTGCGTAGCGACCAGCCGGCGCAGTAGCCCGCCAGCATGTCGAGGTCGTGGACGTGGATCGAGCCGTCGCGATGCGCTTCGCCGAGCTCGGGCGGATAGACGTGGTTGAGCCAGTAGTTGGCCACCACCTTGCCGGAGACGTTGAGGATCAGGCCGCCCAGCGAATAGCCCTGGTTGGCGTTGGCGTTGACCCGCCAGTCCTGGCGCGACAGGTATTCGTTGACCGACGCCTCCACATCGACCAGCGTCTTGCGATCCTCGCGCAGCTTCTTGTGGTTTTCGCGGTAGGCGATGTAAGCGCGTGCCGTCTGAAAATGATTGGAGGCGATCAGGCTCTGCTCGACCACGTCCTGGATGCGCTCGATGTCCGGCGGCGCGTTGCGAAAGCTGTGCAGCAGCACCTTCACCACCTGGGCCGTGATCAGATCCGTCTCGGCCTCGCCGAATTCGCCGCTGGCCTGGCCGGCCCGCAAAATGGCGGAGTGGATTTTTGTTGGATCGAACGCGGCGCGATGACCATCACGCTTGATCACTTCGCGGGGCAGCGCCTCTGGCACAGAATGCATTCCCATCTCCTTGTAAACAACATATTGTGTTTTCAATAAACTGAACATACGACATATTGTGTCTGTGTCAAGGATATATTCGGGTTAGGATATCCTGATAAACTGATGGACACGTCATTTCAAGCACTTGAAGGAGCCAGGTCATGAACACAATTCTGGAATTTCTGGGCAGCGATCATCGCGTTTGCGACGATGTGTTCGCCGCCGCCGAAGCTGCCGTGGCGCAAAAAAACTGGGACAGTGCACGCGAGCTATTCGGCCGTTTTCAGGCCGCGATGGCGCATCACTTCACGATGGAGGAAACGGTGTTGTTTCCCGCATTTGAAGCGCACACTGGCATGAGCGCGGGACCGACCCAGGTCATGCGCATGGAGCACACGCAGATGCGCGACCTGCTGCAGGGCATGCAAAATGCCGTTGCGGCTGCCGATCAAAATGGCTTCCTGGGCCTGTCGGAAACGCTCAACATGCTGATGCAACAGCACAACCTGAAGGAAGAAAACATGCTGTATCCCATGTCCGACCGGGTGCTGGGCGGCGAGCGCGACAGCCTGATCCTGGCCATGCAAGCCGTGAAGTCGTAGCGTTCCGTATGCTCCCGGTTGATGAAATCCGCATCGACGCGCGCGATCTGGAACCGCCAGAACCGCTGGAAAAGGTGATGCAGGCGCTGGCCCTGCTCCGGCCCGGCCAGTCGATCCGGCTGCTGCTGCCACGCGAACCGTTTCCGCTTTACCCCATCCTCGCCGCAAGAGGCTACGGCCATGTCACCCGCATGGAAGCCAATGGCGACTACGTCATCCTGATTCGCCAGGCCGGGACGTAAAGCGCGCGCGATGAGCCTGCAAGCCGGTCTCTCCTTCGAACAGGCGCCGCCATTTTCGCTGCCGCTGCGGTTCTTTCTTACCGCACCGCTGTTTCTGCTGGCAGCCGCCTTGTTGATTGTGTTTGAGCCCGAATCGCTGGCCTCGCGCTGGACGCCGCAGGCGCTCGCACTGACCCACGCGCTCACACTCGGATTCCTGTCGATGACCATGCTGGGTGCGCTGATGCAGATGCTGCCGGTGGTCGCGGGTTCGCCCCTGCCTGCGTCCCGTTGGGTGGCGCGGTTCAGCCATCTGCCGCTTGCTGCCGGAACCATCGCCTTGATGACCGGTTTTCTGACTGCTGCGCCGCTTGCCTTCGGCATCGGCAGCGTTCTGCTCGGCGGCGGCTTTGCCATCTTTCTTGCAGCCGCAGCAAGCAGCCTCGTGCGCGCCGTGCCTGGCGTCACCGTCACCGGCGTGCGGCTCGCCGTCGCGTGTCTGGGCATCGCCCTCTTGCTCGGTCTGGCGCTTGCCCTGTTGCGCGCCGGCTGGTGGAC
>JAGVGD010000180.1 GCA_020057245.1 Thiobacillus sp.
AAGGCGCGGCGGTCGTCCAGGCCCCGATATTACGGCAAGTCGTAGCCGAAACTCTTGATCACGGCGATGGCCTTGGCGCTCTTCAGATACTTCAGGAAAGCTTCAGCGGCGGCCTTATCCTGCGGCGCTGCCAGCACGATGGCGTCCTGGCGGATCGGCGTGTACAGCGAGGCCGGGACGATCCACTGCGAACCCTCGATGGTCTTGCCGCCCTTGATCGTCTGTGACAGCGCGATAAAGGCCATGTCGGCATTGCCGGTGTCGGCGAACTGCATGGTCTGGCTGATGCTCTCGCCCATCACGATGTTGTTTTGCAGGCCGGCCCACAGGCCCAGTTTCTCCATCGTTTGCTGCGCCGCGACGCCGTAGGGCGCGAGCTTGGGATTTGCGATGGCCAGCTTGTCGAACCTGGCCTTCAGGATTTCACCTTTGGCGTCGACGAATCCGGGTTTCTTGCTCCACAGCACCAGTTTGCCGACGGCATAGGTGAATTCGCTCGATCCATCGCCCAGACCTTCCCTGGCAATCCTGGCCGGCGTGGTGTCGTCGGCCGCCAGCAGCACATCGAAGGGCGCGCCGGCCTTGATCTGGGCATAGAACTTGCCGGTCGCGCCAAAACTGAGCTTGACGGTGTGCCCGGTATCGGCCTGGAACTGCTCCGCGATCAGCTTGACCGGCGCGGTGAAGTTGGCGGCCACGGCAGCGCGTACCTCGCCGGCATCGGCAGGAAGACTGACCAGGCCGAGGGCAAGCAGACCGGCAAACAGGGAGGGGAAACGTGTTTTCATGTGGAACTCCAGTGTGCTGAAAAAATTCAGGCGGCGACCGCCAGGATGATGTGGGATGCCTTGATCAGGGCGCAGACGCGTACGCCTTCCTTGAGCCCCAGGCTTTGGATGCTGTCGTTGGTAATGATCGCGGCAACGGTCTTGCCACCCGGCAGTTCGAGGATGACTTCGCCATTGACCGCGCCTTCCTGGCAGCGCACGACGGTGCCGCACAGGCGGTTGCGGGCGCTGGTTTTCATCGAGTCGTCGGTGGTCAGGATCACCCAGGGCGCCTTGATCAAGGCATAGGCCTCGACGCCGGGTTTGAGCGCGAGGTTTTCCACGCTTTCATTGGTGATGATGGCGGCAAGCTGGTCGCCGCCGCCGATGTCGAGTATCACCTCGGCATTGACCGCACCGATTTTCACGGACAAAACCCGGCCAAGGAACTGATTACGCGCGCTGGTCTGCATGTTCGATCTCCATAATGACTTCAAAAACTGCTCCAAACCCGCCTGCCCCTTCAAGGCAGCCAGGAACTCCCCATAGACCGCTTCCATCCGGCCAAATGCTTTCACAACTTCCCTGCCGCGTTCGGTGAGCACCGTTCCCCCACCCTGCCTGCCGCCCGCCACTCGCTCGAGCAGTGGCGCATGCGACAGATTGTTCATGGCGTCCACCGCCTCCCAGGCTGCTTTGTAGGAAAGCCCCAAGGCCCGGGCCGCCGCAGAAATGGAACCCGTCTCGGCAATCTTTTCCAGCAATTCGATACGCCCCTTGCTGCGCTTGCCGTCCTGCCCCGCCAGCAGGCGCAGCGCCGACGCCGATGTCCCCGTTTCGCTTTCCACTGTTAATCCTTTATTCGTTATGTACGAAAAGTATATAACGGTCGGCAAAAAAATAGCATGGCGTGCTGTTACCGGCTCAACGCGGCCGCTCGACTACGACGGCGTACTCCGGACGCAGGCTGCGCTCACGGCAATCGCCTGCCTGCCCGCCCCGAATGGTGCAACTCAGCCACTGGCCACTCGCCAGTCGCCAGGCCTTCACTTCCTCGAAATAAGCCTGCTCTTCATAGAAATTGTCTTCGTCGTCGAGCGCCACCTGAGTCAGTTCATATTGGTGGCGGTAGTAACAACATTCGCCGTTGCGGTCGTAGGCCAGAATCTTGTAGGCGCGTGAGGGCTCATCCTCGAAGCGTTCATGGCGGAAAGGCACCTTCACCTGCGCCCGATACGCATCCGGCACATCCACGAGCCAGTCCGGCAACGGCACTTCCGCCACCTTGGGGCCGCGCTGGCTGAGCGCGGACAAGCGGGCCAGCCCGCTGTCATCCTCGGGGCCGAAACACTTCTGGTAGTCGTCGCACACCTGGCATGAAGGGGCGCTGCAGGCGCGCACTTCAGCGCGGTCGCACAGCTGCTTGTAGAGGAATTTCTTCCACTTCATGTTGGCGCTGTTCTTCGCCATCAGGGTGGTGAAATGGCGCGCCAGCAGGGCCGACAGCGCCTGGCGGTCGGGCAGGCCCATGTCCTGATACAGGTGATCGCCGCCCATGCAACCGCTGGCGATGGCGTAGGCCAGCCATTCGGTCTGATCGGATTCATCGCTGCGGTGCTCCAGCAGCAGCTGCACCAGATCGTCGAATTCGTCCGACGGCACCGGTGTGCAATCAGCGCAGGGGGCGGCAGGATTGCAGGCTGCACCGAACAATTGCACATCCGCGCCGGGGAAATAGCAGGCCACCAGCGCGCCGAAGCGCATGCGATCCAGCCCCATGCCCACGCCGG
>JAGVGD010000090.1 GCA_020057245.1 Thiobacillus sp.
AATCCGCCGCCCTGCGTAGCTAAGCGGCCCCATCCCCGCGTGCGCGCAGGCCGCGCTTGACGGTAAAATCGCGGCTTGCGCGCCGACCCTCTGCGTGCCCACCTGCCGATTTCCCCGTACATGTCCGACACCCCTGCATCCAACTTCATCCGCAACCTCATCGACGAGCAGAACGCCGCCGGCAAGTGGGGCGGCCGCGTCGAGACGCGCTTTCCGCCCGAACCCAACGGCTATCTGCATCTCGGCCACGCCAAGTCGATCTTCCTGAACTTCGGCCTCGCGCGCGACTACAACGGCGTCTGCCACCTGCGCTTCGACGACACCAACCCCGAAAAGGAAAGCCAGGAATACGTCGATGCCATCACCGAGTCGGTGAAATGGCTGGGCTTCGACTGGGGCGTACACCTCTACTTCGCGTCGAACTATTTCGACACCATGTACGCCTGCGCCGAGTACCTGATCAGCTCGGGCAATGCTTACGTCGATTCGCTGACCGCCGACGAGATGCGCGAATACCGCGGCACGCTGACTGAAAAGGGAAAAGACAGCCCGCATCGCAGCCGCAGCATCGAAGAAAATATGGCGATGTTTCGTGCCATGCGCGCCGGCGAATACCCCGACGGCGCCCACGTGCTGCGCGCCAAGATCGACATGGCCTCGCCCAACATCAACCTACGCGACCCGGCGATTTATCGAATTAAAAGAGCACACCACCACAACACCGGCGACACCTGGTGCATCTACCCGATGTACACCTACGCCCACCCGATCGAAGACGCGATCGAGCACATCACCCACTCGATCTGCACCCTGGAATTCGAAGACCAGCGGCCGTTCTACGACTGGCTGCTGGACAAACTGGCCGACGGCGGATTCTTCACCCGCCCGCTGCCGCAGCAGATCGAATTCGCGCGGCTCAACCTCACCTACGTCGTGCTCTCCAAGCGCAAGCTGATCCAGCTGGTCGACGAAAAACACGTCAGCGGCTGGGACGACCCGCGCCTGCCCACGCTCGTCGGCGCGCGCCGTCGCGGCTACACGGCGGAAGGCTTCAAACGCTTCACCGACCAGGCCGGCGTATCGAAGTCCGACGGCTGGATCGACTACAGCGTCTTCGAAGCCTGCCAGCGCGATGTCTTGAATGATTCCGCGCTGCGCCGCATCGCTGTGCTCGACCCGGTCAAGCTCGTCATCGACAACTATCCCGAAGGCCAGTCGGAAGAGTGCTTCGCCCCCAACCACCCGCAGCAACCCGACCTCGGCAAGCGCGCCGTGCCGTTCTCGAAAGAACTGTGGATCGAGCGCGAAGATTTCATGGAAACCCCGTCCAAAGGCTATTTCCGTTTATACCCGCCGCGTCTCGACGCGTCGGGCATCATGCAGCCCGGAAATTCGGTGCGGCTGCGCTACGGCTACGTCATCACCTGCACCGGCTGCGACAAGGACGCCGACGGCACCATCACCGCCGTGCATTGCGACTACCTGCCCGACACCAAGTCCGGCACCCCCGGTTCCGACTCGATCAAGGTCAAAGGCAACATCCACTGGGTGTCAGCGACGCACGCCATTGATGCCGAAGTGCGGCTGTACGACCGCCTGTTCACCACCGCGCAGCCGGGCGGGGAAAGCGGCGATTTTCTGCTGGATCTCAACGCCGATTCGGTGAAGGTGATTCACGCACAGTTGGAACCGGGGCTGAAGGACGCCACGCCCGAGCAGTCCTTCCAGTTCGAGCGCCACGGCTACTTTGTCGCGGATCGTGTCGATTCGAAGCCGGGCGCGCCGGTGTTTAACCGGACGGTGACGTTGAAGGATTCGTGGGTGAAGGCAGAGAAATAACGCATCCTGTATGCGGCTTTGACGTAGCCGCTTAGAGAGTGGGCGATCTGAATCGTGGTCTTATAGCGTAGTGCAGGCGTTACAGGCACGGCAGCCTGTGATTGGTCTTATTGGACAATGTGTCTTATATGAATCAACAACTTATCACCCGACACAAGAGTATCTGACATGTCCAATAATCTTTTATTCCGTCACGTGACGGCTATTTAACGTTAGAAGGCTCGAAAACCTATGGGCATCACTATTCACTTCGAGGGCCGATTGAAAGACGAAGCTTCATTCGATGTTGTAGTGGCTTTGACAAAACAATTCTGCGATGAGCGCTCTTGGCCTTACGAGCCTATTAATGATTCGCACGTAACACTTAACCGCGTTCGTGATGAAAAAGAATGGGACTACGAAGGCCCAGTAAAAGGTATTGCAATTCAGCCGCATGAGAACTCAGAGCCATTCCGTCTTGCGTTTGACAAAGATTTCTATGTCCAAGAGTACACAAAGACACAATTTGCCCCTATCGAGATTCACGTCGAACTGAGCGAACTCTTGCATCGTTTGCAGCCGCACTTTGTGCATCTCGAAATAATTGACGAAGGGGAGTTCTTTGAAACTGGTGACCACGATACGCTTGCGAATCACATCAACCGTTGCTTTGAAGTGTTGGACGAGTATCTCGCCCAAGAAGACAAGTATTACGGCCCCATACGTCTTGAAAGCAAACGCATCGTGGACGTGATGTCCCGTGACTAAGCCTTCTAAAGCAAGAATCCGGGGTCAAGAATCCGGGGTCAGGTCTTTCATTATCATATGATTCTAAAAGACCTGACCCCAGCTTCCCCTTGACCCCAGCTTCCCCTCGAGGAAGCTGGATTCCGCTGACCCCGGCTTCTGTGACCCCGGCTTCCGGCTTCCGGCTTCCCGCGTCGTGCGGCTTGAAATGATGGCCTTGAGGAAGTAATACGCTTCTTCTTCGAGCAAAGGGACCAGGCTCGAATTGAATTCAGTCGGTCTCATCGCAAGATCAATGATCCGATGTTGATATAGGCGGGGGGCTGCGGCAAGATGCGAGGATTGATATTTTTGGGGCTTTTTCTACAGCCTCGTCAGGCGCTTGAAGAATGCCTTTGGTCGCTCCAATCACTCGGTACCTGTCGAGCCTTCCCAATGGAAAGGTCGTGCTTTGGTGCTACTTGATCTGGTGGGCCTCCACTGTGATTCACCACTTCGATCCAGCACCTGGTATTTGGCTCAATTCTGTCGGTATCAGTGCCGTGATCGGCGTTGCGCTGATCCTCAGCGTTGGTGGCCCAAGGTCAGCCACTAAAGATAGCTGGCAAACCTTCCGCCTGTTCGCAATGCCTTTCTGCGTATCGAGCTTCTCGTCTCTAATAAAGGACAAGGGTTTCATTCTTGTCTTTCCACCGTCAGCCACAGAGTTGGCCACTTCCATAGCGCTATGCGTCGCTTTCACAGCCATAGTTACAGGCCTTAGAAAAGCGCGCCTGAAGCAAGCGCCTAACCCTTCCTATATGGACTCCCCCCAAAAGCAAAAAACCTGATCGATACAAGGACACCAGACTCAGGCCTCGTTCAAATGAGCCCGATTCGATTTTCCATCAGGCGCGGTGCTTGGAACCTGACTTGCCGGCGGGCCGTTCGGGTTCAGCATAGCGCGCGCTCAACTCGGCGAACACGTCTTCGGCAGGCATTGGGTGCCGAATCAAGCCGAACGGCAGCGTTCCGGCCCTAAGTTACCAGTGACCGCCCCGCCCCCGGCGTGCCAAGATGGGCCGGTTAAACGCCACGCCTCCCGATTTCATGCCCGCTGTCCGTATCCGCTTGTTCCTGGCCCTTGCGCTGTCGCTGGGGGTTCACGCGGGCCTGGTGCTGTGGGCGGCCCGGATGCCGTCACCTCCGGCTGCCCCGGATCCCTTGCGGGTGAACCTCACGCTTGCGCCTGTGCAGCGGGTGAAGCCGCCTCCTGCCATTCCACCGCCCAAGGCGGAAAGAAAGCAACGCGTGCGCGCGCCGGATGCCCCCTCGCCGCCCACGCCCGAGAAAACACAGGCCACGCCGGCCATGCTGGCCGCGCCGCCCGCGCCCACGGCGGAGGAATGGCAGCTCGCCTCGACCTACACGCTCAAGAACAGCAAGCGCTACCGCTACAACTGGGGCCAGCAGGTGCGCAGCATGATGGGGACGGCGGTGGCAGGCGAGCGGCAGGGGCTGGTGCGATTCCGCATCGAGATCGCACCGGACGGCACGCTCGCCAGGGCGGACGTGCTGTGGTCGACCTCGGAGATCGCCGAGAAACTGGCCTTGCAGGCGATTCGATCCATGCCGCCGTTGCCGCCCACGCCGACGGGCAAGCCGCTCATTTTCGAGAAGACCATCGCCTTCCTGCCCTTTGAGTCAGGCTGGCCGCCGATCTACAAGAACGACTGCCTGCCGGACCCGACGTCGTTCAAGAATCCGTTCGCGTGGAAGCGTTCCACGCCGCAAGGCGTGCAGCAAGGCGGCGCGGAAGAGGCCACGCCATCACGCAGCGCCGCCGCGCCGACCGAGTGCCCCGATGCGGGGCCGGATTCGATCGAGGCGGAAGAAAAGGACATGGAGCGCCAGTTCAAGGAATGGGGCGCGGCGAATCTGAACGGGGCCGACTGAATCTGGCGGGAATGACACCGATGGCCAGGCAGACACCGGCTGGCGCATAGCCGCGTCTTCAGGGCGTGCGATCCTCCCAGTCGTCCCACGCCACATCGAAGCGCTTGAGATAGCTGCTGACGGCTGAGCCCATGGTCGGAAAGAACAGTTCTTCGCCGAGCCGGGTGAACAGGCCGAAGCGCTTGAGCTTGTCCTTGACCGGGTCTTTCATGCCGGCGAAGCACAGTTCGATGCCGGCCGCCTGCAGCGTCTCGTCCAGTTCGGCCAGCATGTCGGCAGAGGTCACGTCCACGCTGGTGACCGGTTCCGCAGACACAACCAGCCAGCGCACCGGCGTGGGCGAATCTGACACCGCATCGAGCACGCGCCCCTGGAACAGTTCGGCGTTGGCGAAGAACAGCGGCGCATCCCAGCGGAACAGCACCAGGCCGGGAATCCGCCGGGCATCGGGATAGCGCGTGATGTCGTGGTAGCCCTTGATGCCGTCGGCCCGGCCCAGCACGGCCGAGTACGGCCGCCAGCCATCCCACAGGAATTCGATCACGGCGATCAGGATCGCCAGGCCGATGCCCGGAATCGCGCCCAATGCCGCGACGCCGGCGGTACAGACGATCGACAGCCAGAATTCCCAGCGCTGAATCCGGTAGATCCGCCGCAGGTCGGCGAACTCGAACAGGCCGATGGCCGATGCGATCACCACCGCCGCCAGCGCGCTGGTCGGCAGGTTCTGCAGCAGGTCGGGCGCCACCAGCAGCAGCAAGGCTACGCCGAGCGCGCCGACGATACCGGTCAGCTGGGTGCGGGAACCGGCGGCCTCGGCGACCGGCGTGCGCGACGAACTGCTGCTGATCGGAAAGCCCTGGAAAAACCCGGTTGCCAGATTGGCAATGCCGAGTCCGACCATTTCCTGGTTCGGGTTGACGTAGCTGCGGGTGCGCGCGGCGTACACGCGTGACAGCACGCTGGTGTCGGCGAACGCGACCAGCGCGACGGCGCAACCGCCGATCACGACGGGACCGATGTCGGCATAGGTGATCCACGGAATGGAAAATGCCGGCAGGCCCTGCGGCAGCGAACCGAGGATGGCGACATCCGCGCGCGTTCCCAGGTCCAGCACGCCTACGGCGACAGTCGCGCCGATCACCGCAACGAGAATGCCGGGAATGCGCTTGTGGCCCTTGAGCAGAAGAATCACCGCCAAGGTACTGGCGCCGACCGCGAACGCGGCCCAGTTCGCCATCCCCTCGCGCACCGAGGTGGCAATGGCCCACAGGTCCTGCAGCGGGCCGCTACCTTCGATCGAAAAACCGAACAGCTTGGGCAGCTGACTGATCAGCACCGTCAGCGCAATGCCGTTCATGTAGCCATAGCGGATCGGTTTGGACAGCAGTTCGGTGATGAAGCCGAGGCGCGCCAAACCGGCTGCGATGCTCACCAGCCCGGACACGATCGCCATCATGCCGGCCAGGGCGATGGCGCGCATCGGGTCGCCGCCGGATTGCTGCAGGACGACGGCGAGGATGACGGCGACCAGCGCGGAGTCCGGGCCCAGCACCAGAATGCGGCTGGGGCCGAACAGCGCATACGCCAGCAGCGGAACGATGGTGGCGTAAAGGCCGTAGATGCCGGGCAGGCCCGAAGCCACGGCATACGCGATCCCGACCGGCACCAGCATCGTCGTCAGCACCAGCCCGGCGACGATGTCGTGCCGCAGCCAGGACGCTTCATAGTTGCGCAGGGTTTGCAGCCCCGGCAGCCAGCGCATCCAGCCCGCCTGACTCGCATCCTTGTCGGGGCGCGGGATGCGGCCGGGTTCGGGAACGGGGTTCG
>JAGVGD010000057.1 GCA_020057245.1 Thiobacillus sp.
ATGATCGCCTTGAGGCCGCGCGCCTCGGCCGTGGCGGCGTATTCGAACAGCAGGTCCGGCGTGCGGTGCGCCGAGACCACCCGGGTTTCGAAGACGATGCCGAACTGCTTCAGTATCGCTGCCGCGTGTTGCATCACTTCCCAGTCGCTGGAAGATCCCATTACCACGCCAACTTGAATGAGCGACATCGACAGACCCGGTTCACAGAAAGCGGGCATTTTACCTTGCGCACCCGCTTCGGAAAAACAAAAAGCCCCGCAGGGCGGGGCTTCGGGTACGGCAGCCGGCGTTGATTACCCGCGAGCACCCTGTCGGGCATAAAGGGCAAGGCCGGGCTGGTGCGGCGCTGTAGCGCCAGCAACCTGACTCAGACGCAGCCGGTCGGCTTTGGCGTGCCGGCGTAGCGGCCGGCCTGCTTGGCGGGGCCAAACGGGAACAGGTCGAACAGGAATTTCTTCTCGCCCCATTCCGGGCCGAACTCTTCTTTCAGGCCCTTCTGCAGGAAACGCAGGTTGGGCGCAGTGCCGTTTTCGGCGAAGAAGCTGCGCATGTAGTGGATGATTTTCCAGTGGTTTTCTTCCAGCTCCAGCTTGTCTTCCTTGGCCAGCTCGACTGCCAGCTCTTCGGACCAGTCGTCCAGGTTGACCAGATAGCCTTCGGGATCGGTTTCCACCATCTTGCCGTTGATTTCGCGTTCCATGATTCTCGTCCTTGCAATAAAAAATAATTCGGATGCCGCACCATAGAATAACCAACTAAATTAGTCAACTACCCGGAAGGCGAGGCGGGGCAAATAAAAAACGCCCCGGGCGGGGCGTTGGGGGCTGCGGCCTTGCGGACTCAGGATTCGATCGGACCGGCCGCGGTCTGCATGTAGTTCTGCTCGCCCATGCGCTGGATCAGATCGAGCTGGGTTTCCAGATAGTCGATATGTTCTTCGGTGTCGGTCTGGATGCCGGTGAGGATATCGCGCGAGACATAATCCTTGACCGTCTCGCAATGCGTGATGGCCTCGGTGTACTGGGCGCGGCCGCCGAGCTCGAGCTTGAGGTCGCAGCTGATGCATTCGGGCACAGTCTCGCCGATCATCAGCTTGTTCATGTCCTGCAGGTTGGGCAGGCCTTCCAGAAACAGGATGCGCTCGATCAGCTTGTCGGCATGGCGCATTTCCTCGATGGATTCGTCGTACTCGTGTTTGCCCAAGGCCAGCAGGCCCCAGTTCTTGTACATGCGGGCGTGCAGAAAATACTGGTTGATCGCGGTGAGTTCCACCGCAAGGGCTTTGTTCAAATACTGGATGACTTTTTTGTCGCCTTTCATGGCTCTCTCCTGAGGTTGACTTGGACTCGCAGGTTTGCCGTTGGCTGGATCGAACGATGGGGCTAATGAGCAGACGAGACGTTGCGTCAGTCTAAGTAAAAGCCCGCGCAACGCAAGCGTTGGCGCGGGGTGTAAGAACCATGGCGGGAATGAGAATCAGACGAAATGAAGTTCAGGCAGCGGCCATCATGCCCGGGCAGCCGGCATCCGCAGGCATGTCGGCCAGGGCTTCGTTGAGCACATGCCGGGCGCACTGCGCGCACTTCCCGCATTGCGTCGCCACGCCCAGATGCTCACGCAGTTCGCGCATCGAGGACACCCCTTCAGTCCGCACCAGATGGCGGATTTTGGTGTCGGTCACATTGTGGCAAAGGCATACGTACATGATTGAACCCCAAGGTCTGCGAATCAATGCATGCATGATATTGTTAATGAGAATAATTGTCAATACCGTTCAATTATGCCGATCAGCAGGTGCGCACTCCTCAGGTCGTACGCTTCACCATCAGCCTGCCGCCTGCCACCTTGTAGGCTTCGAGTCCGCCTTCGATGTAGCGCGCTTTCACGCCCGCTGCCTGTAGCCGGTCTACCACCGTGTTGGATATTTCACCGCCGCGCACGCAGTAGATCACCACGTCCTGCGTCAGCGGCAGCGCGCCGATCCAGGCGTCGATCTTCTCCGGGTTTTTCCACATCGCGCCGGGGATGAGCTCGCTCGATGCGGCGAAATCGGCTTCGCGGCGCACGTCGAACACCAGCGCAGTGTCGGGATTGAAACCGGTGGGCGCAATCGTGCGCGGCAAATCCGGGCATTTGTCAGTCGGGCTGCCGCAGCCGCAGCGCTTCAGGGGTTGGGCGGTGGGTTCCATGTCTTGCTCCTTTAACTAACGGGCAAGAGAATAGGCCAAACCGAGCAGCGCGCAAACGCCGATGACTTTCATGATGTCGGCCTTGAATTTCCACAGCGCGACGAAGGCAGCGACGGCGACCCCGAGTTGCAGCCCCTCGAAGCTGCCTGCGAAGGGCGCGCCTGAGGTCGCTTGCGGCCAGAATGTGTGCCAGGCGAAAAACACAGCCAGGTTGAGGATCACGCCGACGACGGCAGCGGTGATCGCGGTGAGCGGCGCGGTGAATTTGAGTTCGCCGCGTGTGGCTTCGACGAATGGCCCGCCGGCGATGATGAACCAGAACGAGGGCAGGAACGTGAAAAACGTCGCCGTCGCCGCGCCCGCCAGACCGCCGGCGATGGGATTGTCGAACACGCTCTTGGCCACGCCGCCCAGGTAGCCCACCCAGGTGACGATCATGATGAGCGGCCCCGGTGTGGTTTCGCCAAGTGCGAGGCCGTCCATCATTTGCGGGCCGGAGAGCCAGCCAAATGTTTCCACGCCGCCCTGATACACGTAGGGCAGCACGGCGTACGCGCCGCCAATGGTGAGGAAAGCGGCCTTGGAGAAGAATGCGCCCATGTCGGTCAGCGTGTGCTGGCCGCTGATGGACGCCATCGACGCCAGCCAGATCGCAATGAAGACGGCTGTGGTGACGATGAATTTGCCCCAGGAAAATTTTGCGTGGTCAGGCGTGGGCGTGTCGTCGTCGATCAGCGCCGGGCCGTATTGCTTGTTGCTGGTGCCATGTCCGCCGCCGCTCTTGAATTTGGCGGGGGCGATTTTCCCGCCAATGGCGCCGACGATTGCCGCCGCCAGTACGATCCATGGAAAGCCGATGTCGAAGAAAAAAATGCCGATGAAGGCCAGCGCCGCGATCCCCCACAGCACCGCATTGTTCAGTGCACGCGAGCCGATGCGCCAGGCGGCGAACAGCACGATCGCCACCACTGCCGGTTTGATGCCGTAGAAAATTCCTTGTACCAGTGGCATGTCACCCCAGGCCAGATACACGCCTGCCACCAGGGACAGCAGCAAAAACGCCGGCATGAAAAACAGCACGCCCGCCATCACCGCGCCTTTCACGCCGTGCATCAGCCAGGAAATATAAATCGCAAGTTGAATTGCCTCCGGCCCCGGCAGCAGCATGCAGAAATTGAGGCCGTGCAGATAGCGGTGCTCGGAAATCCAGCGGCGTTTCTCCACCAGCTCCTGATGCATCATCGCGATCTGTCCGGCCGGGCCGCCAAAGCTGATGAAGCCGAGTTTGAGCCAGTATTTGAAGGCTTCGCCCAGACTGACGGGCGCGGGGGGCGTTACGGATGCAGTGTCCACGAGATATTCTCCAAGTTGATGGGTAGCGCCAGACTTGGACGGGACACCGTCTTGTGGGCGCTGCGGAGAAAAAAGCGGCACCCGGATGCCGGGGGGCAGGCGCCCCGACCGGCGGATGGTATGTCAGTGCGTTGCGTGCTGTCCAGCCGACAGGCGCGTGCGGGCTCTCAGCGGGTGTTCAGGCCGCATGGTCCAGCTGGTTTTCATGGCTCAGCGTGGCGGAACGCTCCAGCACGCGGTACAGGGTGGCGCGCGAGATGCCCAGCTGGCGCGCCGCGGCCGACATGTTGTTCTGGTTGCGTCGCAGCGCACAGCGTATGGCCTGCAGTTCGGCATGCGCCCGGGCCTGGTCCAGAGTGATGTTGCCGGCGTCCGCTACGCGCTTCTCCAGCCCCAGATCTTCGGGTGTCAGCAGCGTGTTTTCGCTCATGATCACGGCGCGGCGCACCCGGTTGATCAGTTCCCGCACGTTGCCAGGCCAGTTGTAATTGCTCATCACGCGCAGGGCCTGCTGGTTGAATCCGCGGGCATTGCCCGTTGCCGGTTCGGTCAGTTTCTTGAAGTAATGGCGGGCCAGCAGTTCCACGTCGCCTTCGCGTTCGCGTAGCGGCGGGGAGTGCAGCCGGATGACGTTGAGCCGGTAGTAGAGATCCTCGCGAAACCGGCCTTCTGCTACAGCCAGTTCCAGGTCGACATTGCTCGCCGCGATCACCCGCACGTCGAGCTGGATTTCCTGATTGGAGCCGAGGCGCTCGATGGAGCGGTTCTGCAATACGCGCAGCAGATTGACTTGCAGGTCCAGCGGCAGATCGCCGATTTCATCAAGGAAGATGGTGCCGCCGCTCGCCGCTTCGAGGCGTCCGAGCTTGCGTTGCTGCGCCCCGGTAAACGCGCCTTTCTCATGACCGAACAATTCGGACTGAATCAGGTTGGCAGGCAAGGCGGCACAGTTCACCGCGATGAAGGGCGCGTCGGCGCGGGTCGAGACCTGATGCAGCGCGTGCGCAACCAGTTCCTTGCCGGTGCCACTTTCGCCATCGATCAGCACCGGCGCATCCACGCTGTGGGTCTTGTCGATCATGGTGTACAAATTGAGCATCACCTTGCTCGTCCCGATCATGCCGTGCTTGCCCAGCGCCTCGGCGGGGAGGTCGGACGGCACTGTCAGCCGGGCCTTGCCATGCGCATGCCCGAGGCTTGCCAGCAGGCGGGTCGGGTCGACCGGCACCGTATGAAAATCGTGGAAGCGGTGTTTGAGCAGTCGGCACAGTGCAGGGTTCGCCAGCATCACCGGCGTCACCAGCGCGATCCATTCCATGCCGTGACTGCGGGAAGTGAGGGCCTCGATGCGGTCGACTTCGGCCGGGCTGCTATCGGTCAGGTCGATCAGGCCAACATGAATGTTGCGATGGGTATCCAGCGATTTCGCGATTTCATACTCTACCGTTTGCAGGATTTGCCAGTCCGACGCACTCAGCAATTCCCGCATCTGGGCAAACAACCCTTCCTTTGCCAGCAATACCACCTGACGCATTGTCACAAGCAATCCTCCTTGGGTTGGCGCGCTGGCCTCTACCATCCGTGGCAACGGCGCAAACCTCGACTCCGTCCAGAGCAAAGAGACAGACCATTCAGTCAAACAGTATTTTTTATTGTGGAGAGCAGCCCGTTGTCAACCAGGAAATCCTGATCGATGAAGCGGGCTGAAGCTGCTTGCTGAATTGAGCGGGCCTGTCCTGGCGCGTTGTGGCGCCCCATCAAACTGAAACATCCAACCGGACATTTACTGCCCGGACTGCCGCGCATTTTTGGGTTGGCGTTGCCTCTGTTTTCGCAAGGGATTGCCGCTGGGCCGCCCGCGGTGTCGTCCTCATGCATGCGGGTACCAAAAGCATTCCGTTTGGGAAAGGAGCGTGCCAACCGGTAGGTGCAAATTAGATACACCTGCAAAAAAGTAAAGCGCTTAAATCCAACTGATTGTTTTGCCTGAACAAATTCAATGGAGGCCAAAAACAGCCGGCTGCCGGTGTCCAGAATTTGAAACACCTGCGGCGTGCGCTGCGCAGTGTTAATCGCGCAAAAAATCAAAAAAACCGTTTTGTTTCATGTGCTTGTGTTTTTGGCACGACTGTTGCAGAGGGCTTGCCTGAGCGGGTGTATCCCGTTCTTGCACCCTCGGTTATCCAGTCGTCAAGCTCAACTTCAAGGAGAGGCATAATGAACAAGACTCTTTTATCCACAGCCATTGCGATGGCGCTCGGGGTATCCGTCCAGGCTTGGGCCAACCCCACCAACAACGCGACGCAATTCGACAACGACGGCGACGCCTCTCAGACGGCGACAGCGGATTCGAACCAGTCCGGGCAATCCGGTGCGGCCGCCAACGAGTATTCGGACGCCAACCAGAACACGAAAAACCGTACGGCAACGCAAACCGGCAATACCGGTGCGACAGCCAGCGACGATTCGAGTGCGTATCAGTACAACGATTCGTACAACACGACGGAGTCCTACAACAGCGATTCCAACAACACCCAATCCCAGAACAGCCATTCGTTCAACACCGAGATATCGGCCAAGACCGAGCTCGAAGGCAAGGTGTTCGACAACCAGGTGCATGACGTCGGCAACTACGCCGCAGGCGGTAGTCGTGCCGGCGATGGCGCGAGCGGCGGCAACGGCGGCAACGTCGAGCAGAACAGCTTCAGCATGTCGCTCGGCGCGGGCGGCGGCGATGCCGGTTCCGGCGGCGATGGTTACGCCAAGGCGATCGGTGGCGACACCGATGCCGGC
>JAGVGD010000052.1 GCA_020057245.1 Thiobacillus sp.
GCCGACCCCGCATGGCACCACGCCGTCGAGCCAGCCGCGCAAGCCGCGCCCGCAGGCCGCCCTGTTTTCGTCCAAGCCGGGGACGCGCGGGCATTGATTGCAGGGGTCAGGATTTAGGGGCTAGGATTCAGGGGGCTTTGTGCGGCTTAGCCGCTCATTCCCTGAATCCTGACCCCTGACCCCCGAAATCAGCCCCATGGATACGCTCGCCAGCTACGACGAACTGCCCTACGACAGCCTGCCGCTGCCGGAAACCCAGCCAGACTTTCTGGCGGCGGTGGCGAAGCTGCACGGCTTCGATAGTCCCGACCCGAGCCGCGCGCGCATCCTGGAATTAGGCTGCGCGCAGGGCGGCAACCTGATCCCGCTGGCCTGGCGCTGGCCCGAATCCGACTGCGTAGGCGTGGAACTGTCGCGAGTGCAGGCGGAAGCCGGCGCCGCGTTCATCAAGCGCCTGGGCCTGCCCAATGTGTGCATCGTGCATGGCGATCTGGCCGCACTGCCGGACGATCTCGGCACATTCGATTACATCATCGCTCACGGCGTATTTTCCTGGGTGCCGCCCGCGGTGCAGCGGGCGCTGCTCGAAGTCTGTCGTCGCCATTTGTCGCCACAGGGCGTGGCTTACGTCAGCTTCAACGTGGCCGCAGGCTGGACGGCCTTGCAGCCCCTGCGCGAAGCCTTGCTGGCGCGCACCGCCGGCGTGGCACCCGCGCCGCAGCGCTATGCCGCCGCCCGCGCCGTGCTGGATCAACTGTCACGCGAGTGGGACGACCCCGCGCTGCTGGATGAAATCGCCTATCTCAAAACGGCCGCGCCGTCCTACCTGTTTCACGAATATCTGACCGACTGCAACGCACCAATGCCGTTTGGCGAATTCGCCGCGCAACTCGACACGCACGGCCTGCGCTATGTCGGCGAAGCCGGACCGCGCCGCGCTGTAGTCGAGCTGGAGGACGCCTGGGGGCTGATTCCCGAAAGCATGGCCGAACGCTGGCTCGACGCGGAGCGCGCACTGGACGACACGTTCGCCACCCGCTTTCGCCGCGCGCTCATCGCCCGCGCCGACGCGCCCTGCGCCCAGCCGCCCCAGCCAGATGCGCTCAGCGAACTAGCCTTTTATGCCGACCTTGCCTGCGACGAAGAACTCGACCTGGAACACGACAGCGAACAAGGCTTCGTCAACCCGGCCGGCAATACCTTCATCGTCGCGGATGTGCTGGCCAAGGCCGCCTTGATCGCACTGTCATCGGTCTACCCACGCGCGTTGAACTATCCCGATTTGATCGCGGCCATCCACGCGCTACGCGATGAATTCGGCGTGACAGGCGATGTCGATGCAGCGTGCTTCAAGCACGCCTGGTTCAGCCTGGTCTCAAGCCACTGCGTGATGTCAACCTTGCCCGGACAAACAGCGACGGCTGCCGCCGATGAACCCGGCAGCCACCCGCACGCCCATGCGCTGGCCCGCCTGCAGGCGGCCACACCCGGCTGGGTCGTCAGCGGCATGCGACACGTGGCGATCGACCTCGACGCACCGGCGCGCGCGTTGCTGCAATGGCTGGATGGCAGCCGGGATCAGTCTGCTTTGATTGAAGCCATGCAGGCCTATCTGGCTGCGTCCAATATCGTGCTGTCGCCCGAACACCTGGCACAGCGCATCGATCAGCAACTCTGGCAACTGGTGCGGCAGGGCGTCTGCATTGATGCCGGCAAATAAACCAACCCCATCAGCTCCCCCCATTTGCAAGACTACGAACCCAGCTTGCTGATTTGTCTCGTAGAATCGGGCTGATCGTTTCGTCATGCTTGATAGTCGGCCTTTGCAGGCCTTGGTCATTCCGCAAACGCAACTGAGCCTCTCCGTCTGTGCGGCGCTTGCTCCATGCTGTAGTGGATTCCGCTCAGTCCAGCAATAAAAAACGGGCATCGAATGCCCGTTTTTTATTGCTGCGTGCCGGTTTGCTTATGCCGGCTGTGTGACTTCCTGTCCCAACTGCTCGGCAATATGTTCGAGCAGCAGGTGTTCCTGATACGGTTTGCCGAGATAGACGTTCACCCCGATTTCCATCGCAAGATTGCGGTGTTTATCGGCAGTACGTGAAGTGATCATGATGATCGGCACCGACTTCATGCGTTCGTCGCTCCGCATCACGCGTGCCAACTCGAAACCGTCCATGCGTGGCATTTCGACGTCGAGCAGCACGATATCGGGAATCAGGTCGCGCATCTTTTCCAGTGCGTCGACGCCATCCTTGGCGCTGTCGACACGGAAACCTTCGCGCGTCAGCAGGCGCGTGGTGATTTTCCGCACCGTGAGCGAGTCGTCGACCACCAGCACCATCGGCGGTTGCGCCTCCACGCGGGTCTCGACCGGCGCAACCGGGGTACGCTCGGCGGCGCTGCGCGGCATGCTGGCCCAGCGCAGAGCGAGCGGCACCGGGTTGAGAATCAGCACCACACGCCCATCGCCGCGCACGGTTGCACCCGCCACGCCGGTAATCCGCGCCATCTGCGGGCCGATGTTCTTGACCACGATTTCGCGCGTGCCCTCGATGGTGTCGACCAGCACGGCAGCCTGACTGGAGCCGCTGGCCAGCAGCACCACCGGGTTGTAGCGCAGCACTTCGTGCACGGCATCGGTTTCGCCCAGCAAATGCGGCAGATACGACAGCGGGTACTTGCCGCCACGCCAGTTGATTTCGCCTGCCGCCATCGCCTCTTCCAGCTCGTGTGGCTTGAGCTCCAGCACCTGGCGCACCAGCGGTGCGGGCAGGGCAAAGTCGCGCTTGGCGGCCTGAATCATCACGGCCTGCGTCATCGCCAGCGTCAGCGGCAGGAAGATATGGAAACTGGTGCCGACGCCGGCTTCCGAACTGATGTCGATGCGACCGCCGAGTGCCGAGATTTCGCTCTTGACCACGTCCATGCCGACGCCGCGCCCGGCCACTTGGGTGACGGTTTCGGCCGTGGAGAAACCGGCAGCAAAGATCATCTGTGCCAGCAGGGATTCGGTGGGCTCGACGCCCGGCAGCAGCAAACCGTTGGCCTCGGCCTTTTCGCGGATGCGTGCATAGTCGAGACCGCCGCCATCGTCCTTGACGGTGATCAGCATTTCGTTGCCGGTCTGGCGCGCGGTCAACACGATCTCGCCGAATTCGGCCTTGCCTGCTGCGCGCCGGGTTTCCGGCGATTCGATGCCGTGTGCCAGCGCGTTGCGCAGCAGGTGCTCCAGCGGAGCGGTGACTTTTTCCAGCACCGAACGGTCAATTTCCAGTTCGCCACCCTGGATGTCGAGCTGGGCACGTTTGTCGACGTCGCGTGCGGTCTGCCGCACCGTGCGGTACAGGCGCTCGGCCACCGAGTACAGGGGCACCATCCGCACCCGCAGCAGATCCTGCTGCAGTTCGCGATTGAGGCGGGTTTGCTGGATCAGCGCGGCGTCGGCCTCGCCCAGGCGGGCTAGCAGGATGTGCTGCACGGTGGAGATGTCGTTCACGCTTTCCGCGAGGAAGCGCGTGACTTCCTGGAAGCGGGTGAAGCGGTCGAATTCCAGCGGATCGAAGCCTTCAGCTTCGCCCTGGGTATGGAAGGTCGCCTGCATCTGCGACTCGGCCTGGATTTCGACTTCGCGAATGTGGCCGCGCAGGCGCAGCAGGGCATCGGACAGTTCGCCGACGTGACGCTTGAAGGCGAACACTTCGCTTTCGATCCGCGAGCGCGCGATCGCCACTTCGCCGGCCTGGTTCACCAGTCGGTCGATCCAGTCGGCGCGCACACGCAGGGTCAGCGCATTGCTGTCGCGGGTGACCGGCTGTGCAATCGCCAGCGGGTCGGCCTGCACGGCACTGGCCGCGACGGGCGCGCCTTCAGCCGGCGCAAGCACTGGCTCGATGGGCGCGGCCAGCGGCTCGGCCGCTTCTTCTTCGTTCAGCACCGTCAGCTCGCCGCGCTTCAGGCGTTCGACCGCCTCGGCCAGACGGTCGACTTGGGCCTCGAGGGTTTCGAATACTTCCGTGCTTGCGCTCAGATGGCCTTCCATCACGGCAATCACGCGCGATTCCATCACGTGCGTCAGTTCACCCAGGCGCATCGCGCCGACCATGCGCGCGCTGCCCTTGATGGTATGCAAGGTGCGCTGCAAGGCATTGCGCCCCGAGGCTTCGCCAGGCGCAGCACGCCAGACGCGCAGTTGCGCGCTGGCTTCGGGCACCAGCGTGTCGGCTTCCTCAAGGAAGATCGGCAGCAACTGCTCGTCCAGTTCGTCGGTGACTTCGCGCCGCTCGAATACGGGCGCAGGCGCAGCCAGCTTGAGGTCTGGAATCAGGGCGCTCACGTCGAGCACGCCGGCGACGACCTCGCCATGCCCCGATCCTTCCGGCCCGGCCTGCGCCGCCGTTGCATCGTGTGCCATTTCGACTTCGGGTACCGCTTCGACCGGCGTTTCGGCATACGCCGCGCTTGCTTCTTCTGCGGGCTCAATCACGGATGACTCGAAAGCCACCGCTTCCGGCATCGCTTGTTCGTCCTCCAGTTCGCCCAGCACGGCGATCAGGTCGCCAGCGGACTCGGGTAATTGCAACCTCTCGACAGAGGCAAACATGTCGTGCAGGCGTGCCACCGTATCCTGCACCAGCGGCAGGTGCGCGACCGGCAAAGGCGCATGCGCAAAACGATTCCAGTACAGCTCAAGCGCATGCGACAGTTCGGCCAGCGGGGTGATGCCGGCGGTACCGGCGATGCCGCCCAGCGTATGAATTGCGCGCCGCGCCTGCTCGCTGACGGCGCTGTTGGCCATGTCGGCGTGACGCTCCACTTCGCTCTGCAGCATTTCCAGACGCTGCCGCGATTCGGTCATGAAGACTTCGTGCAGGCCACTGGAAATGCAGACCGAGCCGATGCAGATTTCGTCTGGCGGCAATTCGGCCACCGTTTCCTGCGGCTCCGCTTCGACCGCTTCGATTACCAGAGCGACGGGTGCCACGGCATATTCAATGATTGCGCTGACATCAAGTACCGGTGCTGGCGCAGTCGCCTCGACGGCCGCTTCAACTTCAACCGGAGCGGCTACTTCAACGATAGCCACGAAATCGATTGTGGGTGCGGCGTCATATTCAACGGCGGGTTCATCCGCGGAAACGGAGGCTTCCATCCAGTCGGTTTCGATATCGGCCGCCCGTTCGACGATGGGCTCGGGTCCAGTTTCGGCAACGGCCACGCCCTCGGCCACACTGACTTCCGCCTCAGCTTCCACCACGCTTTCCGTTTCCAGATTATCCTGTGCCGGAACGGCTTCAATGGCCATCGCCGGGACCGCATCCAGCGCATCGCCGCGCGCCACCCGCTCAAGCGCCGCCAGCAAGGCCGGCACCGGCAGGGCGATCACCTGGTTCGTCTGCAGCGCATTGACCCAGTCCTGGAACACGCCGCGCGCGCGCTCGATCAGGCGCAGCAAATCGCTGCTGGCCGGCTTTTTCTCGGCCAGCCAACCGTTCATCAATTGTTCGAAACGCCAGCCGGTTTCGCCCAGGTCGTTCAGGCTGACCATGCGGCCGCTGCCCTTCAGGGTATGGAAGCCACGGCGGATCACGGTGAGGGATTCCTGATCGTCCGGCCTGGATTTGCATTGCTCACAGGCATCGCCCATGGTTGCCAACACCTCGTTGGCTTCTTCGAGGAAGATTTCCACCAGCTCGGGTTCGGCGTCTTCCGGCATGGTGGTCAGCTGCGCGTCATCTGCTGCTGCCACGGCCACTTCCACCGGTTCGGGTTCGGCTGCGGGGGACTCGGGATGTGCATGATCGCCGGCCTCAGCCAGGACAGGGGCCGTCTCATCCAGAAAAGACAATCCGGACGCCTCGATGGCTTGCGAATCGCTGTCGGCAACAGGCGTGCTGTCGAAATCGAAGGACTCCGGCGCAGCCTCGGGCGCGGCTTCCGCCCAATCCAGCGTCATGGCCGTACCGGCCTGTGCAACAGCGCGCGCGGGCAATGCCAGGCCGGTCATGGCCTCGATTGCCGCATCGAGTTCCTGCGGGGGTTCAGTTGCCTCGCGGCTGGCGTCGAGTGCGCTGCGGGTCTGGTTTTGCAGCGTCGTGTCGTCGATCAGGTCGGCGTCACGGCTGAGTTCGGTCAAACCATCAAGGAATTTTTTTTTTGTCTCGGCGTCGGGCTGATCGCGCCATTCCAGATAGTCAGCCTGGACGTCTGCCTTGCGTGCCGGCAAACCGGATTCGACCGTGTCGCCCAAACCGTTTTCAAGCGCTGCATCGGGGTCGAGCAGACCGAAATCAATCAGTACGGGACGCAGGATATTGGCTGCGTCGACACGCCCGGCGCAATAGGACTCGACATAAATGCCCAGGCTGGAGAATGCGTCGGCCAGGCGCTGCCGGGTTTCGGCATCGGGAAAGCCTTCGCTTGCAAATGGCTGCACGGTCGCCGTGGCGGCCGCCAGCAGGCCCGCCGCATCCGGCAACTCCAACATGGTCAGCGCGCCCTGCGCCTGCTGCGACAGCACCGGCAGTTCGGCCAGTCCGGTGCGCGCTTCGTCATCGCGGAAGAACGCGTCCAGCGCCTCTTCCATCTTTCTCAGGTTGAGGCTGACTTCTTGCGCCATCTGCACCAGCATGTCGCGCTCGGCATCGCGCTGGTTCGCATCGACCATCACTGCAGCCGGCATTTCGCGGCCTTCGAGCAGGGCATTCAAGCGTGCCTGCTGGCCCGCTGCGCGCCCGGCAAAATCGGCATGCAATACGTCTTCGTGTTCGATCGCGTTCTGGATGAACAGCAAAGTGGAAGCCACTTCCAGATTCATCTGCTCGCGCACCTCGCCATCGCGCTGACCTGCGGCGTCCGCGACGGCGGCCAGTTCGTTTAGCAATGCCGGCAGGCCGCTGTTTTCAAAGGCCTGCGCCTGCGGCTGCATGCGCGTCAACTGGCCCTGGAACTGCGCCAGCTGTTCGGCCTGACCTTCCACGTAAGCATGCCAGTTGTCACGTGCGGCCTTCAGGCCGGCCTGCATGGCCTCCAGCAGCGGGCGCATACGCGCCAGTGCCTCGGGGTCCAGCAAACCGCGGCCCGGCAGATAGCGATCCAGACCAAGCGATTCGCGTACTTCGGCTGCGCGGCCATCCAGCGTCTGGCTCTTGGCCACGAAGAACAGCGCATCGCGCAGCAGCCGTTCCGCGACCTGGGGCGAACCTTCGATCAGGCGGCGCATCTGCAGATCGACCCGGGCCAGCAGTTGCTTGACATGGAAGTCGGCCTCGACCCCGTGTGCAATCAGGCTGTCGACAAATCCCACGCACGCCCACCAGAACGTTTGCGAGGCCTGCGACGGCGCGATGCGCTCGATCGCAGCCAGCGCATCGCGCATCCGCTGCAGCCCCTGTTCGGCTTCGACATTGCGCAAAAACGCCAGCAAGCCGCGCTGGAACAGGCCGCGTGCGGTTTTGACCTCAGTCACCAGCGCGTCCTGCGACAAGCCGTTATCGCTCGCCTTGCGCCCGCTGCGCACCTGCAGATCGGGGAAAAACAACTCGCCTTCGAAAATCCGCTCGGCACCCTGCAACTCGCGCAGGCGCTTGTACAAGGGGAACAGCGCCAGCTCGCCGCTGCCGCGGCCGTCGGACAAATCCTTGATCCAGCGCTGCAGGCCTTCGAGCGCATTACGCAGGGCGCGCAACGTTTCGTCGTTGGCCGGCAGGCGGTTTTCATTGATATCGAGCAGGCAGGATTCGATCGCGCCCGCCAGCGTGGCCGCACCCTCCAGGCCGACCATGCGCAAGGCGCCGACGACCTGATGCGCATCGTCGCGCGCCAGCCGCAGTGCGTTGGTGAGCTCGTCATCGCTGCTGTAAGCCTGCACCCGCCCCAGCGCGGCTTGCAAGGCGGCGTCGATATCCCCGCGTACCCAGTTGAGGGGGCCGGTGTCGTAGTCGAGTAAGGCGCTCATGATGTGTAATTCCTGACGTTAATTCTGCTGCGGCAATCGGTTGCGGGTTTCCGGCGCGACAATCGCTCAGGCCAGCTTGAAGCCTGCCACCGAGTTCTTGAGGTCGTGCGCCAGCTGTTTCATGCCGCCAATCGAGTCCGCCGTCTGTTGCGTGCCGCTACTGGTCTGCAACGAAATCGTCTTGATGTCCTGCATGGTTTCCGCCACCAGCGCAGTCGACTCAGCCTGGTTCTGCGTCGCCGAGGAAATGTCGGCGATCAGGCCGGCCAGTTTCTTCGACACGTCGCCGATCTCGGCCAGTGTCTGGCCGGCGGCGTCGGACAGCTTGGCGCCTTCGACCACGCCCTGGGTCGAGACCTCCATTGCCGCCACCGTATCGTGGGTGTCGGATTGAATGGTTTTCACGATCGCCGCAATCTGCTTGGTCGCGTCGGCAGAACGTTCCGCCAGTCGCTGCACCTCTTCCGCAACCACCGAGAAGCCGCGTCCGGCTTCACCCGCAGACGCCGCCTGAATGGCTGCGTTGAGCGCCAGCACGTTGGTCTGCTCGGTAATGTCGGAAATCAGTTCGACGATCTCGCCAATCTCCTGCGACGATTCGCCCAGCCGCTTGATTCGCTTCGAGGTTTCCTGAATCTGCTCGCGCAGGCCGTTCATGCTGGTGATTGCATTCGCCACCGCCTGCTGGCCCTTTTCGGCCGCCGCCATGGATTGCTCTGCCACGCGGGCGGACTCGGCCGCGTTGCCCGACACCTGTTGCACCGACTGCGCAAGGCGCACAACCGCGGTCGAGGTCGTTTCGATTTCGTTCACCTGACGCTGTGACGCCTGCTGCAGCGATTCCGACACCATGCCGGCCTGCTCGGC
Source organism: Thiobacillus sp. (assembly GCA_020057245.1). Taxonomy (GTDB): domain Bacteria; phylum Pseudomonadota; class Gammaproteobacteria; order Burkholderiales; family Thiobacillaceae; genus Thiobacillus. Next base: position 8,825 of record JAGVGD010000052.1, read on the forward strand.
GGCCTGGTCCATCTGCACCGTCGCGGTGTTGATCCCGCGCACCAGGCTGCGCAACTCTTCCACCGTGTAGTTGATCGAGTCGGCCACCGCACCGGTGATGTCCTCGGTCACGCTGGCGTTGATCGTCAGGTTGCCTTCAGCCAGCTCGCCCAGTTCGTCCATCAGACGCAGAATCGCCTCCTGGTTGCGGGCATTTTCCTCTTCACTCTTCTTGGCGCGCGATTTGGTTTCGTTGATGTTGACCAGCCCCAGCAACACCAGCGAGGCAATCGCCAGCAAGCCGAACACGCCTGCCAGCAGATAGCCGGTGCCACCCACGGAACGGTAGTCCTGCGACAGCTGCTCGGTATCCTTCAGCAGCGCATCGCTGCCGACAAACAGATTATTCGCCGCCAGTTTGGCCTGCAGCAGAGGGGGCGTATTGCTCAACACCGAACCCACCGCCTCCACCATGTCGCCCATGTTGGTGCCGAGGTCTTCCATCGACTTCATGTTGCTTTCGTTCTGGCCAAACGCGCCTTCCATCAGGCCTTGTACGGTGTCGCGGAACAGGGTGGTGTCCTTTTCCAGCTGCAGCACCACCTCCGGGTCGATCAGGTCGGCTGACAGCAGCAAGTTTGCGTTTTTCGGCAAGCGCTGGCTCAGCATCACCAGTTCGTTGGCACGCGACACTTCGCGCGCACTGGCGCCGGAATCGAGCAACTGGACCACCAACTGCTCAGCCACCTCCTGCAGATCGAGCGACAAGGCGTTAATCCTTTTAACGTTCTGGCTCACCGAGATCAGATTCTTTTGCTGCGACAGGATCTGCGAGACCTGAGGGCTGAACTTCGTCCACTGTGCAGCGATTTTCCCGACGGTCTCGAGTGCCGCGCCGCCGGATGCAGGCACATCGTCATCCCCTTCAGTCAAACCGGTCAGGGTCGTTTCGAACTCCGCCTTGCCTTCGCTCAGCTTCTTGAACGCGCCCACGTTACCCAGCACGGATTGCTGTGCGGTCAGCGGCAAACGCTGCGACAGCACTTTCAGCGTACCGGTGCGCGTCTCGTAGCCCGCGCGGTTGTCGAGCTGCACCGTGCTGTAAATGGTGAAGCCAGCCGCCAGCAACAGTGAGAGGATCAGGGTGCCGCCGGTGTAGAGATATTGTTTCTCGACAGGCAGATGACCAATCAGGGGCACGCTACCGGACTCCTTGTCCGACAGCTTGCGAACTGTCTGCATGATCAGGGTGGTTTGATCGCTGCCACGCCCCCCCGTGACTTTGTCCGTCATGCGGCCGGCCAGACCCTTAAGGCTATTCATCGTGATTGCCATGTTCAATACTCCAAACTATCTATTGATCAGCGCTTGCGCGCCCTGTATTTAACGACTGGAATTCTTGTCCTGCTACGCTTCGACCATCAGGAAATCCGGATTGCCGAGCAGTTGCCCGAAATCCAGGTCTCGCCAGACCACCCCGGCATCGTCGGCATAGTGACGCGCAACCCAGGGCTGGACGTCCTGCTGCTCGCGCAACTGGTACCGGCTGACATTTCGCAAACCCAGCGCGCTGCGCACCAGCAGGGCCGCATTCACGCCAAAGTCATGATGCGGAATCAGCAGGCGGCAACTCGCATGTTCCGGCGTCACACCCTGCCCCATGAAATCGGCGAAGTCACTGACTGCGTAAAGGTTGCCGCGGATATTCGCGACCCCCCGAAACCAGCGGCGCGCGCCCGGCACCTTGACGATGCTGGGCACCGGGATCACTTCCTCGGTGTCGGCCAGACTCACCAGCCAATTCGCTTCGCCCACCTGAAAGCCCAGACGGGAACCCGTGTTGTCGCGCGTCGCAGCCGCCAGCAACTGCTGCGACAGCGTGGTCTGGAACTCGCGCAGATTGAACTTCTTGCCCATTTCGAATCGCTCAGCCCAAGGCCTTGATTTGCGACAGCAGCTCTTCCGGCTTGACCGGCTTGACCAGATAGGCCTTGGCGCCCTGACGCATGCCCCACACCTTGTCGGTTTCCTGACCCTTGGTGGTGCACATGATGACGGGAATGTGCTTGGTGGCATCTTCCTTGGTCAGCATGCGGGTGGCCTGATAGCCGTTCATGCCCGGCATCACCACATCCATCACGATCAGATCAGGCAGGGTCTGCTTGGCTTGTGCGACGGCTTCTTCGCCGCTTTCCGCCATGCTCACCAGATAGCCATTCTTGACCAGCAACTCGGACAGAAAAAAGCGCTCGGTAGGGGAATCGTCCACAACCAGAATTCGGCTAATCGCCATGTTTTATGCTCCTTGTAAACAGTTAAGCCCGGGTGGCGGCGTGCTCGCGCACGGCCGTCAACAGCGTGTCTTTGGTGAAAGGTTTGGTCAGGTATTCATCCGAGCCCACCATGCGTCCGCGCGCCCGGTCGAACAGACCATCCTTGGACGACAGCATGATGACGGGCGTGGCACGGTATTTCGCATTGCGCTTGATCAGCGAACAGGTCTGATAGCCATCGAGCCGCGGCATCATGATGTCGACAAACACCACGTCGGGTTCGTGATCGGTAATCTTGGACAGGGCATCGAACCCGTCCTGCGCCAGAATGACTTCACAGCCCGCCTGGCTCAAAAAAATCTCCGCGCTGCGACGGATGGTGTTGCTGTCATCGATGATCATCACCTTGACGCCCTTCAATGCTTCGTTATCCACACGTTCTCTCCACCAGGGTCAGCGGGTGGCCTGAATTGCACACACCCTGTGTGGTAAACATTACGGCATCGACACCCGCTTCTTTAATGCCAGATCGCTTGTATTCGCCCTGCATTCAGGCAAACAAAAAGGGCGTTGCAAACGCAACGCCCTTTTTGACTGAAACCTGCCTGACAACTTACTGCCAGGACTCTTCACTCGTTTTCTTCTCGACGCCCGCCACGCCGCCCATGGTTTCCATGATGACGTTCGGCAGGGACGAAATTCGCATGAACTGGCCCATGCCGACATCAGGGAAAGCCAGCGCAATGCGGAAGCGGCCATGCGGTGCACCCACCTGCTTGTCCACGATGTAAATCTCGTAGGGCAGACCTGCAACATTGTTTTGCATGTCGATGCGCTTGATCCATTCTCCATCACTGTTTTCGCCGTCGTTCATGGCCACGCCGAACACCGCCAGCTTGCGGTCGGACAAAACCACTTCGTAAATCTTGGAGGTCTTGCCCACACCCTTGGCCAGATTTTCACGTACGGCCTTGAGCGCCTCTGCGTAGCTGCCGAATCCGTTCAGTTCGTTCTTCGACGAGTCCAGGCGTTCCATGCCCACCATATAGCGATAGTTGGACAGGCTCGATGCGCTTTCATCACCGCCCTGGCCCTTGCCTGCCCCGAGCGCTTCCTGCAAGCGTCCCTGCAGCGCTTTGACCGCATCCTCCTTTTTGGCGAACGATTTGCGGAAATAGGCGCGATACCAGTAATCCGGATTGGTGTAGGCAATGCTGCCATCGGCTTTGACGCCGACGCGAATGGCCGATCCGAGCACCGCTTCGCCACCGACCGAGCCCACGGCATCGAGCATCTCATCATCGGTTGCAATCACCACGCCAAAGCCGGTCAGGCCTTTGGGGAAATACTTGCCCACAACCTTGAAACCGCCTTTTTTAAGCTTGCCTTCGACCGCCGTCGCGACGCTTTGCACGTTGCCGCCCGCCACCGATTCGCCTTGAATATAGGGCGAAATTGCCCACACGCTACTTGAGAGGCTCAGCATCGCCCACGTTGCTATCCACCGAATATTCATCACTTGTCTCCTTATATTGATTAATGTTGTCCTGCCCCGGCTATTCTGCATCCAGACGCCCCTGACAAGGGGCAAAACCGGGACAACCTGCTTACAACGCTCGAATCTGTACGCCTTAACGCCTGCCTGCGCGTTTTCTTGAGCATTTTTATCGGGATTAGAACCGCACCATCTCGAAATCGTCTTTGCGCGCGCCGCAATCCGGGCAGGTCCAGTTGATCGGCACATCCGCCCAGCGCGTGCCCGGCGCGATGCCGTCGTCGGGTGCGCCGGCCTCCTCGTGATAAATCCAGCCGCAGATCAGGCACATCCAGCTTGCGTATTCAGGGGTTTCGGGCATGGGGGCTGTTGGAATCGGCTAAAATCGGGGGCTTGATTCTATAGCAGTGACGCCATGCCTTCCATTTTCACCCCCAAACCTACGCCACCGCTGGTCCTGAGCTTTGCGGCGTCCGACCCGACCGGCGGCGCGGGCATCCAGGCGGACCTGCTCACCCTGGCCAGCATGGGCTGCCATCCGCTGTCGGTGATCACCGCGCTCACCGTGCAGGACACCGCCGGCGTCGATGAAATCCTGGTGATCGATTCCGAATGGGTGATGGATCAGGCGCGCATGCTGCTCGAAGACGTGCCGGTCGCTGCGTTCAAGCTGGGCATGCTGGGCAGCCCGGAGTCGATGGCGGTGATCGCCGAGATTCTGTCCGATTACCCCGACATTCCGGTGGTGCTCGATCCGGTGCTGGCCTCCGGGCGCGGCGACGAATTCACCACCGACGACATGATCTCGGCCATGCGCGACCTGCTGATCCCGCAGGCCAGCATCATCACGCCCAACAGCCACGAAGCGCGGCGGCTGGCGCTGTTCGAATCGGACGACGACGACATGGACCTGGCGGCCTGCGCCAAGCATCTGATCGATCTCGGCTGCGAATATGTGCTCATCACCGGCACCCACGAGACCACGCCGCGCGTGCTGAACAGCCTGTACAGCCTGGACGGCCATGTGCAGACCGATGCCTGGGACCGCCTGCCCGGCAGCTATCACGGTTCCGGCTGCACCCTGGCTTCGGCCATCGCCGCCACCCTGGCTTACGGCCAGGACATGCCGACCGCGGTACGCGAGGCGCAAAACTTCACCTACGAAACGCTCAAGGCGGCGTTCCGCCCCGGCATGGGGCAATACATCCCGGAGCGGTTTTTCTGGGCGCAGGACGTGCAGACCGAAGGCAACGCGTGAGCGCAGTCAAACCCGAATTCCCCGGCGGCGTTTACGCCATCACGCAAGAAACCGCCGACACCGCACATCTGCTGGCGCAGGTCGAGGCCGCGCTGCGCGGCGGCGTGGCGGCGGTGCAATACCGCGACAAATCCGGTGACGTCGCCCGCCGCCACGAGCAGGCGAGTGAACTGGTCGCGTTGTGCCGCCGCTTCAAGGTGCCGCTGATCGTCAACGACGACCTGCGGCTGGCGGATTTGTGCGATGCAGACGGCGTGCATCTGGGGCGCGACGACGGCACGGTGCGCGAGGCGCGCATCATTCTGGGCAAGGACAAGTTTATTGGGGCTTCATGCTACCAAAGCCTTGATCTGGCCTTGGCGGCGCAGGCAGCAGGCGCCGATTACGTCGCCTTCGGCAGCTTTTTTCCGTCACCCACCAAGCCTGATGCAGGACGCGCGAGCCTTGATTTGCTGCGCGAAGCCGCGCCGCAGATCCACCTGCCGCTGGTCGCCATCGGCGGCATCACGCTGGCCAACGCGCCCGCGCTGCTCGACGCCGGCGCCGACTGCCTCGCCGTGCTTTCGGCGCTGTTCGAGGGCGCGGACGTCAGCGCCAACGCACAGGCGCTGAACCAATTATTTGCAACCGAATCCGAACAGTGAGACCCGCACCATGAATCGCAACGAACAACTTTTCGAGCAATCGCAACAGGTCATCCCCGGCGGCGTCAATTCGCCGGTGCGCGCCTTCAAGAGCGTGGGCGGCACGCCGGTGTTTTTCAGCCGCGCCCTGGGTTCCCGCGTATGGGATGCCGACGGCCGCGAATACATCGACTACGTCGGCTCGTGGGGCCCGGCCATCCTCGGCCACGCCCATCCCGGCACGGTGAAGGCGGTGCAGGACGCAGCCGCGAACGGCTTGTCGTTCGGTGCGCCGTCCGAGGCCGAACTCACCATCGCCCGCCGCATTATCGAACTGGTGCCGAGTATTGAAAAAGTCCGTCTGGTGTCGTCCGGCACCGAGGCGACGATGAGTGCGATCCGTCTCGCCAGAGGATTTACGGGACGCAACAAATTCATCAAGTTCGAAGGCTGCTACCACGGCCACGCCGACTTCCTGCTGGTGAAGGCCGGTTCCGGCGCGCTTACTTTCGGCAACCCGACTTCGGCCGGCGTGCCGCCGGAAGTCGCGGCGCAGACCCTCGTGCTCGATTACAACGACGTCGCCGGGCTCGAGCGCACCTTCGCCGAAATCGGCAACGAGATTGCCTGCATCATCGTCGAGCCGTTTGCCGGCAACATGAACCTGGTCAAACCGACCGCCGAATTCATGGCCGCGATGCGGCGGCTGTGCGATGCGCACGGCGCGCTGCTGATCTTCGACGAAGTGATGACGGGCTTCCGCGTCGATCTCGGCTGCGCGCAAAAGCTCCTGGGTATCAAGCCGGATCTGACCACGCTCGGCAAGGTCATCGGCGGCGGCATGCCAGTCGGCGCGTTCGGCGGCCGTGCCGACGTCATGGACTTTCTCGCGCCCA
>JAGVGD010000093.1 GCA_020057245.1 Thiobacillus sp.
CCCGTGCGGGCAGCGGCGGCACCCGCGGCGCGCGCGTTCCCGAATCGGGGGCAAACGCCAGCATGCGCAGCAGGGTCATGCAAAACCCCGACAGTTCGTCCGGCGCATACGGCAAATCCCGCCGGCCGTTGAGCGCGATCTGGTAATACAGCTGCACGGTTTCGCTATCGAGACGGCTTGCCGCCGCCTGCATCCGTTCATCGCCGGCGCCCGCATCTGCCGCGCCGTTCCCGGCCAGGTTGGGCGCATGCAGCATCACGGCCAGCTGCGTCAGCATGCTGCCCATGTCCTGCAGCGCCGCGTCGAATGCCATGCCGCCCTCGGCAAGCTGTTGCGCCTGCTGCATCAGGCCATCGGCGTCGTTTGCCGCCAGCGCATCGAGCAGATCGAACAGGTAATCGCGGCGCACCGTGCCGAGCATCGCCTCGACGCCGGCCGCTTCGATTGCACCGCCGCCGTAGGCAATTGCCTGATCGGTCAGCGAGAGCGCATCACGCATCGATCCAGCCGCTGCACGCGCCAGCAGATTCAGCGCCGCGACTTCAGCGTGGACGTTTTCATCGGCCAGCACCTCGGCCAGATGCTGCGCCACCAGCGCGGGCGGCATCGGCTTGAGATTGAATTGCAGACAGCGCGACAGCACCGTCACCGGAATTTTTTGCGGGTCAGTGGTGGCGAGAATGAATTTGACGTGCGCGGGCGGCTCCTCCAGCGTTTTCAACATCGAGTTGAACGCCGGCTTCGACAGCATGTGCACTTCGTCGATGATGTAGACCTTGAAGCGTCCCACCGTCGGCGCGTATTGCGCGTTGTCGAGCACTTCGCGCATGTTGTCGACGCCGGTGTTCGACGCCGCATCGAGCTCCAGCAGGTCGACGAAACGCCCGGCATCGATCTGGGTGCAGGCCGAACACACGCCGCATGGCGTGGCGGTGACGCCGGTTTCGCAGTTCAGGCACTTGGCCAGAATCCGCGCCAGCGTGGTCTTGCCCACCCCGCGCGTGCCGGTCAGAAGATAGGCATGATGCAGCCGCCCCTGCGTCAGCGCGTTGGAGAGCGCGCGCACCACATGCTCCTGCCCCTTGAGATCGGCAAACGCGCGCGGCCGCCACTTGCGCGCCAGCGCCAGTGCGGGAGAAGCCGATTCGCCGAAGAGATCAGTCATGGGTCAAGTAAGAGGCGGGAACCATTCCAGGCGGCTTTCAAACGAAGACAAGGCGGCGAGCCGCAGACAGTACTGCTAGTACGGCAAGGCTCAACAACGCAGCCGTGTTTATCAAACCCATCCGTTTGAAAGCCGCCTGGAATGGCGAGCCTGACCCCGGCACTGGCGTCATTCGCTGGGGCTGCTTCCTTCCGGACCTGACCCGATTCACGAACTAGCCATGCGGGGAGACCCGCCGCAGACATTTTAACGCAGATGCGCGGCGCACCCTATAGAAAAACCGGGTCGCGCGCGCTGAATCGACGCTTTATTCCTCGTCTGCCGGCAGCGTCAAGCGCCGCTTTTTCACGGCATCCGCCAGCATCCGCAACAACGGCACCGTGTCGTCCCAGCCGATGCAGGCATCGGTGATCGATTGCGCGTAGGCCAGCGGCTGGCCGGGGACGAGATCCTGGTGTCCGGCATTCAGATGGCTTTCGATCATCATGCCGATGATGCGGGTGTCGCCGCCCGCCACTTGCGCGGCGACATCGGCGCCGACATCGATCTGGCGCTGATACTGCTTGCTGGAATTGGCGTGCGAGAAATCGATCATCAACTGCTGGCGCAGCCCCGCCGCCGCCAGCTCGCCGCATGCATGGTTGACACTCGCCGCATCGTAATTGGGCGTCTTGCCGCCGCGCAGGATCACGTGGGTATCCTCATTGCCGGAGGTGCTGAACACGCCGACGTGGCCCGATTTGGTAATTGAAATGAAGTGGTGGCGCGCCGCCGCCGCCTTGATCGCATCGACGGCAATCCTGAGGCTGCCGTCGGTGCCGTTCTTGAAGCCGACCGGACACGACAGCCCCGACGCCAGCTGGCGGTGCGACTGCGATTCGGTGGTGCGCGCGCCGATGGCGCCCCAGCTCACCAGGTCGGCAATGTATTGCGGCGAGATCAGGTCGAGAAACTCGGTGGCGCAGGGCAGGCCGATTTCGTTGATTTCGAGCAGCAACTTGCGCGCCAGCCGCAGGCCTTCGTTGATGTCGAAGCTTTCGTCGAGATGCGGATCGTTGATGAGACCTTTCCAGCCCACGGTGGTGCGCGGCTTTTCGAAATACACGCGCATGACGATGACGATTTCGTGCGCCAGTTCGTCGGCCAGCGGTTTCAGCTTATTCGCATAATCGATCGCGGCGGCCGGGTCGTGGATCGAGCACGGCCCGACGACGATGAACAGGCGATCGTCGGCGCCGCGCAGCACGTCGTGAATGGCGCTGCGCGCGTGCGTCACATGCGCCAGCACGGTTTCGCTGGCGCGCAGCTCGCGCATGATCTGCATCGGGGCCAGCAGTTCGCCGCTTTGTTCGATGCGGGTGTCGTCGGTGCGGGTGGTCGTCATCATGAAGCTCCTGGGGTTTGGCGGCGGCTGAAACAAAAAACCGCCAGTGGACTGGCGGTTTCGTTAAGTCTGCTGAACGTTTCAGCGCCTCCCGACCGCCTTGTGCGAGGGATAAAAGCAGCTAAAAAAGGTCAGCGTGGCCGTGTTCATGCGCGCTAGTCTATCAAAACCCGACGCCCTGCGACAACCGCTTTCCACCCGAACCCATTCTGCCCTGCCGCATTCCTGGCTGCCCGCCCCTATAATCGGGAAAAACCAATGTAAGGCGGGGGAAGGATGGACAACCATATCGACAACCAGCGCGCCGGCCAGGAACAGCGGCGCGACAAGCGTTTTCAGGTTTCTCAGGCCGCAATCATCACGCAGCTCGGGTATACCGAAATCGCCTGCGAAATCCGCGATTTTTGCGTAGGCGGGCTGTTCCTCAAATTCACCAATCCCGAGGCGGCGATCGCGGCCTTGGCCCAGCGTGCCAATGCCGAGGTGGAAATCGTTTTCACCTCGGCTTCGAGCACCGCGACCAACACCTTTCAGGTTCCCGCTCAACTCAAGCGGCTGAGCCCGCTCGGCGTTGGCGTTTCCTTCATCCGCCAGCCCCACGAGGCCTTGCGCGCATTGCAAAAGCTGCGCATGGCCAGCCATCGCCAGAAGCTGGCCGCCCTGCCCACTTCGGAGGCTTTCCCGCACCTGCGCCAGGCCAGCACCACGCTGTTGAACGAAACCCTGCTGCAGGCGCACGACCAAATGATGCAGGTACTTGGCGACAAGCTCAGCGCCGCCGCCGTGCAAGCATCGGGGATTACCGAACACAGCGCCTTGCTGAGCGCGATGCACGAGTTCGGCCAGCAGGCCGCTGGGGTGCAAACCCGCTTTGTGCGGCAGGTGATGGACGCCCTGAGCCAGACCGGCGCCGTCCAGCCGCAGGTCAAATCGAGCAGCAACGAGGGCGGCCTGGCGCTGGTCGACGAACTCGACTTCGAAGACTGGCTCGCCACCTCGACCGAAGCCCACAAGCTGGAAGAGCAGTTTCACGAGCAGCTGGCCGATATCGAGCCGCGCATCGGCCAGCTATTCGGCTTTGCCTGCGACCACAGCACCAATCCGTTCGGCCCCAATGTCATCGGCCATGCTTTCCGCAGCGCGGTGCAGGATGTTCCGGTATCGGCGCGCGCGCGGCAGGTGGCCTATGCCACCTTGCGCGATGTGCTGTCCGACCAGCTGGCGCCGCTGTATGCCGAGTTGCTGGCGATGCTGCCGATTTCGCAGGCCGAAACCCAGTCGGCGCAAACCCACCCGGCTCCGTCCCCGAGCGAAGCCAACAAGCCCGCGCCTGCCGAGGCCGGCAGCCCGTCCTCCGCCCAGCCTGAAAGTGCACCCGCCGCACCGCCGTCCAAAGGCGCGCTCAGCCGCCTGACCAGTTCCCTGATGGATTTCTTCCAGGGCAACCAGGGCCAGGCTGCAGCGACCGCGCCGGCCGGTGCGAACGCCC
>JAGVGD010000170.1 GCA_020057245.1 Thiobacillus sp.
CCGAGCAGCGCCAGATAGGTGCTGCGCCGCGCAATCGCCTGCAGCAGCGCGGCAAAGCGTTCCAGCGTGGCCAGTGGATCGGGCTGGCTGCCGATGATTTCGAGCGCGGGCGGCAGCAGCGTGTTGAGCCGCTGCTGGGTCGATTCGCTGAGACGCGCAACGTACTGGCGCAGCGTGTCGAGTATCGCCAGCACCCGATCCGGGTCGGCGTAACCGGCGTTTTCCAGCAGCGCATGCGTGGTGGCGGCGTCCGCCGTGCCGCAGCACACGGCGGTGAGCGGGTGGCTGTTCTGGTCGGTTTGCGGGGCGGCGAACACCTGCTCGAAATGGCGCGTCACCTTGTGGCGGTGTTGGTCGAGCCCGGCGATCAGTGCGGCGTAGTTGGGATAGTTCATTGCTTCGGCGAGCATTGCCTGCGACGCGGCATCGTCCGGCAACAACTGGGTTTGCGCGTCGTCCAGATATTGCAGGCGGTGTTCCACCCGGCGCAGGAAATCGTAGGCGGCGGCCAGTTCCTGCTGCGCGTCCGCCGTCATCAGCCCGCTCCGCGCCAGTTCGGCCAGCACCGTCTGCGTCGGACGCTGGCGCAGTGCGGCAATCTGGCCGCCGCGGATCAGCTGGAATACCTGGGCGGTGAATTCGATTTCGCGGATGCCGCCCGGCCCCAGCTTGACGTTGTGCGCCATCTCGCGGCGCGCGACCTCGCGGCGGATCTGCACGTGCAGATCGCGGATCGCGGCAAAGGCGTCGAAGTCGAGGTACTTGCGGAACACGAAGGGCCGCACGATCTCCATCAGCGCGTCGTGATGTGTGCCGGTAAGCGGGCGCGCCTTGATCCAGGCGTAGCGTTCCCACGGCCGCCCCTGCGCTACCAGATAGTCTTCCAGCATTGCAAAGCCCATCGCAAACGGTCCCGAGTCGCCCCACGGACGCAGCCGCAGATCGACGCGGAACACATAACCGTCGGCGGTGTTTTCCGACAGCGCGGCGGTGAGCTTGCGGCCGAGGCGAATGAAGAATTCGTGGTTGGTCAGGGGCTTGGCGCCGTCGGTGTTGCCTTCTTCGGGGTAGAGATAAATCAGGTCGATGTCGGACGACACATTGAGTTCGCCACCGCCCAGCTTGCCCATACCGACCACCACCAGCTGCTGCGGCTGGCCGGATTCGTCGCGCGGTTCGCCGTGGCGTTCTGCGAGCGCGGCGTGGTGAAACGCGAGCGCTGTCGTGGTGCAGACTTCGGCCAAGGCGCTGTAGACGCCGGTCACCTCGGCGAGATCGGCGCTTCCTGCCAAGTCGCGCGCCGTGGTGACCAGCCACACGCGCTGCCGCAGCTGGCGCAGGCGCTGGTGCAGCCCGGCCTCGTCCGCCGGGGGCGGTTCTGCCAGAAAAGCCTGCATCGCCTCGCGGCTGAAAGGCTGGTTAAACAGTGGTAAAACGGCCGTTTCCAGCGCGGGCTGAGACGCGAGAAGCCGGCGGCCGAAACGGGAGCAGCGGAGAAGCCGATCGATTGCGGGATAGGACATGGGTTGGCGAGTTTGCATGGATACGTCGGTCAGTATGCCCATTCCCGGACAAGTCGTAACGTGACCGAGGCAGGAGTCCACGTTCTGGGGCGTTGCAAAGCCTTGCATCGGTTGTTCCGCCAAGGGAAAACGTGCGGTTTGCGGACGGTGCGTTGGCGATCACCATTCGTTTAACGGCAAATGGATGGGGTGAACATGACGGGTAGGCTGTCGGTGTTTTTTACATATTAATAAGTGCTTATTTGCTTCTTCTTGAGCTGGGGAAGGAAGAGTTTCCAGTGAAATCAGATGGATAGGGCTTGCGCAGTCTTGGTGACAAACGCCAGGCCTGCTTTATGCTTGAAATTTCAGCCATAACAAGTTGTTGCCCTAAGCGAAAATACACTGTGAGGAGATCACGCATGCAAAACAATCAATATCGGCATGCCGTTGCCGGCGCGCTGCTTTCGGCTGGTTTTTTGTGTCTGCCCATGTCGGCGCAGGCCGCGGGCTATTGCAGCCTGGGCACGGCAACCGAGGGCATCGGTACCGCGAACATGACCTTTAACAGCATCGCTTCTAGCGATTGTTATGGCGTGGTCGGCGGCAACATCACGGGTACGGGCGGAGGCAGTAGTGATGGCCCCGCTGAAATCAATGCCCTGGCCTGGGGGACGGGTTGGACTTACTTGGACTCAACGGACGATTTGGGTGCCACGTTCATGGGGCTGAGTTTCACAGTGACCGAAACGGGGGTTTCCAGCGGAACCTGGGTACTGACGGGCACAGATACGAATGGCAGCGCACCGCTGAATTTTCCCACCAGCCTCGATTTCGTGGTGGGGCTGAAGGGGGGGAGTGAATATGCCTTGTGGGGATTCGATAACGCAGCCGTCGATGGTTCCGACAGCGGCACGTTCAGCATCGTCTTCACCAACAATGGCGGACAAACTCCCGCACTGTCGCATCTGATCGTCTTTGGAAGGGAAGCCGGTGGCGGCTCGGTCGTTGCGATTCCCGAGGCCGATACCTATGCCATGCTGCTGGCTGGCTTGGGCCTGGTTGGGTTTGCTGTTCGCCGTAAATTGAACTGAGATACTGTTGCACCATGAAAAAAGCGCCGCGGTGTCGGCGCTTTTTTCATGGTGCGGCGGGTTTCGCGGCGGATTAGAATGCGAGATTGTCGGCAACCCTAATATTCCTGAGAGACTGTATGGCAGACATCGAATCGATTTTGACCGAAACCCGAGTATTTCCGCCTGCGGACGATTTCATCGGGCAGGCCAACGTATCCGGCATGGCGGCGTATCGCGCATTGAGCCAGCAGGCGGAAGCCGATTACGCGGGTTTCTGGGCTGAGCTGGCGCGCCAGCAACTCGACTGGCACACGCCTTTCACCCGCTCGCTCGACGAGACGCAAGCCCCGTTCTACAAGTGGTTTGAGGATGGCGAACTCAACGTGTCCTACAACTGCATCGATCGCCACCTCGCTACCCGGGGCGACCAGACCGCGCTGATTTTCGAAGCGGACGACGGCACGGTGACGAAAGTTACCTACAAGCAGCTGCACGCGCGTGTCTGCCAGCTGGCCAACGGCCTGCAATCGCTGGGTGTGGAAAAAGGCGATCGCGTCATCGTCTACATGCCGATGAGCATCGAAGCGGTGGTGGCGATGCAGGCCTGTGCGCGCATCGGCGCGATCCACTCGGTGGTGTTCGGCGGCTTTTCGGCCAAGAGCCTGTTCGAGCGCATCGAAGATGCCCGCGCCAAGGTGGTGATCACCGCCGACGAAGGCATGCGCGGCGGCAAGGCGGTGGCGCTCAAGCGCGCGGTCGACGAAGCCCTGACGATGGGCGACACCACCTGCGTCGAACGCGTGATCGTGTATCGCCGCACCGGCGGCGCAGTCAACTGGAGCCACCGCGACCTGTGGTGGCACGAGCTCACGCAAACCCAAGCCGACACCAGCGAACCGGTGTGGGTATCGGCCGAACACCCGCTGTTCATCCTCTACACCTCGGGCTCCACCGGCAAACCCAAGGGCGTGCAGCACTCCACCGGCGGCTACCTGCTGGGCGCGATGCTGTCGATGCAATGGGTGTTCGACGCCAAGCCCGATACCGATGTCTACTGGTGCACCGCCGACGTCGGCTGGATCACCGGCCACACCTACGTCGCCTACGGCCCGCTGGCGCTGGGGATGACCGAAGTGATCTTCGAGGGCATCCCGACCTATCCGCACGCCGGGCGCTTCTGGGAAGTCATCGCCAAGCACAAGGTCACCACGTTTTACACCGCCCCGACCGCGATCCGCAGCCTGATCAAGCTGGGCTCCGAACTGCCCGCGCAGCACGACCTCAGTTCGCTGCGCCTGCTCGGCACCGTGGGCGAGCCGATCAACCCGGAAGCCTGGATCTGGTACCACGAAGTGATCGGCGGCAGTCGCTGCCCCATTGTCGACACCTGGTGGCAGACCGAAACCGGCTCCAACATGATTTCGCCCTTGCCCGGTGCCGTGGCGACCAAGCCCGGTTCGTGCACCCTGCCGCTGCCCGGCATCATGGCCGCGGTCGTCGACGAAACCGGCCATCCCGTGGAGCCCGGCCACGGCGGCCTGCTGGTGATCAAACGGCCGTTCCCCAGCCAGTTGCGCACCCTGTGGAACGACCCCGACCGCTTCCGGCACACCTACTTTCCCGACGAACTCGGCGGCACCACCTACCTCGCCGGCGATTCGGCCCACTGCGACAAGGATGGCTACTTCTGGATCATGGGGCGCATCGATGACGTGCTGAACGTGTCCGGCCACCGTCTGGGCACCATGGAAATCGAGTCCGCGCTGGTATCCAACCCGCGCGTCGCCGAAGCCGCCGTGGTGGGGCGTCCGCACGACATCAAGGGCGAAGCCGTCGTGGCTTACGTCGTGCTGAAAGGCGCGCGCGCCGTCGGCGAGGAAGCGAAAAAGATCGCGGCCGAACTGCGCGACTGGGTCGGCAAGGAAATCGGACCGATCGCCAAGCCCGACGAAATCCGCTTCGGCGACAACCTGCCGAAAACCCGCTCCGGCAAAATCATGCGCCGCCTGCTGCGCGCGATCGCCAGGGGCGAGGACATCACGCAGGATATTTCCACCCTGGAAAACCCGGCGATTCTCGATCAGTTGAAGGAAGCGGTGAAGTAAGCGCGCTGCAAGACGCGCACATCTGGAAAGGCCGCTTCCATTTTGGGAGGCGGCCTTTTTTATCGCCACGCGAGGGTGGGCGGCTCATGGGTATTGAAACATCGGTGCGATTGACGCATCCGGCAGCGCTCGATTAGAGTACGGCCACTATCACGGCACGCGCAACGCACGCAGGCCGATCATGCGGATGAATCCAATAGCAAAACACTGCTGCCTGGGGAGGCCGTATGAACCACTTATTTGTCGTCAGACTTGTGCGTGCTTGTTGCAGATCGCTCGACTTGCAACTACCGCCGACATTTTGCTTGCGGGTGCAGTCGTCAGCCTCAGAGAATGTGTTAACGCAAGACCTGACCCCGTGGCTCCGCCCGTGGGGTCAAGCCAACCCCATCCCCAAGCGACACAAAAACAACGAGGAGGAATCCATGCGTCACAAGCTCAATGTCTTGTCTCTAGGTCTGGTCGCCGCTTTCGCTGCACCTTCCCATGCGGGCGGCCTGTTTCAACCCTATGTCAGCACGCCGACAGGCTCTTGGCCGGAAGCAGTCGCCATCGGCGATGTCAACGGCGATGGGCTAAACGATGTGGTCATGACCACATCCTATTATTTCGACCCTGCACACGACTACAAACTCTTTGTCTTCCTCCAAAACCCCGACGGCACGCTTGTGGCACCTGCCATCCATGCCACTCGTGGAACTCCGAAATCGGTTGCCATCGCAGACATGGATGGGGATGGTTTCGCCGACGTGATCGTCGGCAACAGCGGCCTGGGCATTGAAGTTTTCAAACAGGGTGCCTCCGGCACCCTAGATTCGTCCACATTCTACTCGACGTCATATTCCGACAAGATTCGGGCGGCAGACTTAAACAACGATGGCCTCATGGATGTCGTGGGAATCGACTGGGGTTCAAACTTCGCGGGAGTGATGCTGGGCAACACAAGTGGGACGCTGTCCACCGCTGTCACCTACACTGCGCCGCATGGGGGTTACGATGACCTGGAGGTGGGAGACATAAACGGCGACGGTCTAAGCGACATCGTGGTCATGAGCGGCCAGAGCTACTCCAATCCGAACCTCAGCGTGCTGACCCAACTTGCCGGCGGCGACTTCAGTCCCGTCGCTTCCTACAACGTAGGATCGAACATCTTGACCAGCGGCGTCGGGGTCGGCGACGTTGACGGGGACGGGAAGTCTGACGTGGTGGTTTCCTATGGCGGCAACCGGCCCAACGCAAGTATCGGGTTGTATCTGCAGAATGGGAGCGGAACGCTGACGTCTCCGCCTACCTCGCTCACTTCCTATGACATACCGGAGTCGGTCGACGTCGCGGATGTGAATCTGGACGGCAAGCAGGACGTCATCGTATTGCATGGCGGGTGGGTGGCCGCAGGAGTGTATTTGCAACAAGCCGATGGTTCCCTGGCTCCGGAAGATCTCTACTCGCTACCTTACGCTTCTCATTACAACAAACACGGCCTTGCCATTGGCGATATCAACAACGATGGCAGGCCAGATATTGCCATTGCGGATTACAACAACGGGCTAGTGATCCTTTACGGGTCCAACAATCAGGCGCCGCAGGCATTTGACGAGAATGTGGCCGCGAAAGAGGACACTTCCGCTTACGTGACGCTAGACGCTACAGACCCGGACGGCAATGCGCTGGCCTATGTGATCGTTCAGACGCCCGCCAATGGCAGTCTGAGCGGGTCGGCACCTAACCTCACCTACACCCCCAATCCTAACTTCAACGGGACCGACAGCTTTACTTTCAAGGTCAATGACGGCACGGCTGACAGCAACGCCGCTATTGTTTCCATCATGGTGGAAGCGGTCAACGATGTGCCCGCGGCTTATGTGGATAAGTCCAGTACGACCATGGACTATCCCGTCACAATATCGGTGTTGGCGAACGACATCGACCCAGAAGGCGATGCTCTTATCGTATCCGGCGTCGGCAAGCCGCGGAATGGCTCTGCGAAGATTTCTGCGGACAAGCGCCGGATACGGTACGTTCCGAAGTTCGGCTTCACCGGAACCGATCGCTTTGCCTATACCGCGAGCGACGGCAAAGGCGGCACGGCAAGCGCAATCGTGACTGTCTTGGTCACGGCCCCTTAAGACCGGCAATCATCGCTCCTAGCAGAGCACGCTAGCAGAGCACGGGGTCAAGCTATCAATGCGATAGTTAAAAAAGAGGTGGAGGCTTTTTACCCATGCCAATGATCCTTACGATTAAGAAATTAGCATTCGTAATTTACGGGCATTTTCTTATGGCTATCCTTGTCTGCAACCCACTATATTTCTCGGTGAATAGCATTTGTACTGACAGAAAATATGTGGTTTTGGGTTACTTAATCTTGGGCTCGTTCCTATATTTTTTTGCAAGAGAAAATGTATTCCACAACTGGACCGATTCCATCTTGAAGAACTCCTCACATCTTTTTGCTATCACCTCTGGTTACTTTGACGCGCCGCTTATCGCTTCTATTTGCCTGGTATTCGCTATTGTTCTTTCTCTATTGCGAAGGTGGATTCAGGAACAAGAGCCGGGGTCAGGTCTTTCATTATCACATCCCAAATGCCATACTCTAGCAGAGCACGGGGTCAGGTCTTTCAATATCATATGATAATAAAAGACCTGACCCCGTGGTTCTGTTATGCAAACACTTGTCTTGAAATGGTGTGCCGCGATGGCTGTGGCAACGTAACAAAGAAAGTAACTGCTTGGATACCGAGAAATCCAACAGTGAATGAAATGGAAGAGGGATGCGTATGCACAAACTCGATTCCACAAAGAGAACCTACTATTTTTGATAACCCGGCCTACTGGAACAGATGATCGATCTATTTTTATCTCACATCCTTAAAGGGTTTAGCCCGTGGAAATTTTATGTGTCAAAACCCTATAGGCAATCGACATTTACAAATTGGAAAGCAGGTGACCGTTTCACATTGTTCCGACAATTCTTAGCGTTGTTGTTGTTCCCTATAGTCATGGTTGGATGGGTGCTAATAGGGGTGTGGTGGCTGTGGAAATAACCGAAGAGCCGGGGTCACAAGAGCCGGGGTCCAAGAGCCGGGGTCCAAGAGCCGGGGTCACAAGAGCCGGGGTCAGGTCTTTCATTATCACATCCCCAATGCCATACTCCGCCCATGGCGCGCCCTTTAAGACTTGAACTGGCCGGTGGTCTTTACCACATCACCTCGCGCGGCGACGATCGGGAAGACATTTACCGAACCGATGCAGACCGGAACCTATGGCTGACGGTGCTGGGTCAGGTTTGCCAGCGCTTCAACTGGGTGTGCCACGCCTGGTGCCAGATGGACAATCACTATCACCTGCTGATCGAAACGCCCGAAGCCAACCTGTCCAAGGGGATGCGTCAACTCAATGGCGTGTATACGCAAAGTTTCAACCGCGCGCACGGCCGCAGCAAAGGCCGGGGTCAGGTCTTTCATTATCACATCCCCAATGCCATACTCCACCCATGGCGCGCCCTTTAAGACTTGAACTGGCCGGTGGTCTTTACCACATCACCTCGCGCGGCGACGGTCGGGAAGACATTTACCGAACCGATGCGGAC
>JAGVGD010000012.1 GCA_020057245.1 Thiobacillus sp.
ATGCCTTGACCGTGTACAACGGCAACCTGATTGCTGGGGGCTCCTTCACCGCCGCAGGCGGCGTCAGCGCCATCCAGGCGACGAATGCCAGTAGCCCCAGGACTGCTGCGAGCCCGGCGGCGAGCCAGACCCAGCGGTGCAGTCCGGGCCGGCTGCCGAAGGGCTGCGGCTGCATCTCGGCATCGCCTGCCGCCGCGTCCAGGTGGGCCGGGGTCAGGGTATGGGTTTGTCCGGCATAGGCTGCCAGCAGGGTTTTGTCGGCCAGCACGTTGATACGGCGCGACAGGCCGCCTGAAAACCGCGTCATGCGCGTGATCAGGGCGGGCGAGAACAGGTCGGGTCCGCGGTAGCCCGCCACGTTGAGCCGGGCGCGCAGATAATCGGCGACTTCGGCCTCGCTCAAGGGCGACAGGTTGAGGCTCAGGGTGATGCGGTCCTTGAGCTGGCGGATGCTCGGCTCGGCCAGATGCGCATCCAGCTCGGGCTGGCCAAACAGTACGATCTGCAGCAGCTTGTCGGTCGCGGTTTCCAGATTGGTCAACAGACGCAGGAATTCCAGGTTGTCGAGCGCGATGCCCTGCGCTTCCTCGACAAACACCACCACGCGCCGTCCAGCCTGGTGGCGCGCCAGCAAACTGGTGTTGAGTTGGGCCAGCCGCGCCTGACGACCATTTTCCGGAGTGTCGATGCCGAGGTCGGCCAGAATGGCCGCCAGCATGTCGTCGGGCGGCAGGGTCGGGTTGCCGAGGTAAATGCTGTCGATGGTGTTGGGCAGCTGGCCGACCAGTTTGCGACACAGCATGGTTTTGCCGCTGCCGACTTCGCCCACCACCTTGATGATGCCTTCGCCCTGGCCGATGGCGTACAACAGGGCGGCGAGCATTTCTCCGCGCTGGCCGCCGGCATACCAGTATTCGGTATTCGGCGTGATGCGGAAGGGGGCTTCCTTTAGACCGAAATAGTCAAAGTACACAGAGTCTTCAGTCTGTCCCGTAGGTCTGCATGCGGCTGTAAAGCGTGGTGCGGTTGATGCCGAGCAGCTTGGCGGCCTGGGACAGGTTGCCGTGGGTCATGTTGAGCGCGGCCTCGACGTAGGCTTTTTCCCACAGGCGCAGCGTGACGTCGAGATTGAAGTTGGCCTGGGTCTGCAATTGCTTGCGCGCCAACTCGATCAGCGCCTTGCCGTCGTTGGCGAGCGGGATTTCCTGCGGGTAGGCCTGGTCGGTGTCGAGCTCGGCTTCCAGCTGTTGGGCGTTGACCGACATGCCGGGGTATTTGGTGGTGAGACGAATCGCAATGTTGCGCAGCTCGCGCACGTTGCCGGGGAAGTGATAGTCCTCCCACATCTGTTGCGCGCGCGGATCGAGCGAAAATGCCTGGCTCTTCGCTTCGCGGGCGTAAAAGTCGCGGAAGTGGTTGAGCAGGGTGAGCTTGTCCTGACCCATTTCGCGCAGCGGCGGGACGGCGATCGAGAACACCGACAGGCGGTGGTAAAGGTCGGCACGGAAGCGGCCGGCCTTGATTTCGGCGCGCAGGTCGCGGTTGGTTGCGGTGACGATGCGGGCGTTGGAAAAACGCGGCTGGGTTTCGCCGACCCGCTGGTACTCGCCGTTTTCCAGTACGCGCAGCAGCTTGGCCTGCAGTTCCAGCGGCAATTCTCCGATTTCATCGAGGAACAGCGTGCCGTTTTCGGCTTCTTCGAAATACCCCGCCCGCGCCGTGGTGGCGCCGGTAAAGGCGCCCTTGGCGTAGCCGAACAGGGTGGGCTCGACCAGCGTCGGCGAAATTGCCGCGCAGTTGAGCGCGAGATAGGGCTTGATCGCGCGCGGCGATAGCTGATGCAGGCTGGAGGCCACGCGTTCCTTGCCGCTGCCGGATTCGCCTTCGATCAGGACCGGAAAGGGCGCGGCAGCGTATTGCTTGATTTGCTGGCGCAGCTTGTCCATCGCCGGGCTCTCGCCGACGATGCCGGAATCCTTGACCGGCACCGGCGCCTTGTCGGCGCTGCGTTCGGCGCCCTGCACCAGCAGGGCGTTGAACAGCAGCGATTTCAGGCGTTCGGGTTCGCACGGCTTGGCGACAAAGTCGATCGCGCCGAGGGCGCGGGCGTGACGTGCATTGGCTTCGTCGCTCTGGCCGGACAAAACCAGAATCTTGATGCTGGGCGAGATGCTCAGCAGGTCGGCGATCAGGGCAAAGCCTTCGTCGGGTTTGTGCGGGTGCGGTGGCAGGCCAAGGTCGACCAGCGCCAGTTGTGGCGGTTCGTCGAGCTGCGTCAACAGGCTGCGCACTTGCGCGCGCGACTCGGCTGCCGAGATTTCGAAGTCCTTGCTCAGGACATAAGTAAGCGTATCGGAGATGAGCGGATCATCGTCGACGATTAGCAGGCTGGGTTTATTGGTTTGGGCCACTGAGTCTCCAGATCGTGGGTGCCGCAAACGCGCTTGCACCTATCGCGGTGGAGTGGATCGTGCGCGTGTCGGAATTCCGTCGATTGTGCCAGAGAGCGGGTGAAAGTAAAACCAGAGCGCTGCGGGTTGTGCGGTTCCCGCCCCAGTGGGCGGTCAGGTGAAACAGGCTGGGCGTGATCCGGTTCTAGTCGTCAACCGCCGCGGTGCTGGGCTCAAGGTCGGGTTTGCCGGGTTCGACATAGGGCTCGACTGCGACGCGAATCCAGCCTTCGCAGCGGTCAATCGGCTTGCCCAGCGCGATCTTTCTGATCTCGGACACGCCGTGAATCTGGAAGGCCCTGCCGGGTATGAAATCGACCGGATCGATGACGACGCTCTCCTGGCTGCTACCGTTGCCCAGCCACAGACTGGCGTGCGCCTGGCTCGTGCCATTCAGGTCGACGCCGTCCACCGTATAGGTCGACGCGGCAGGCGGGTCATACAACATCACCAGGGAAGGGGCTTCGGCAAGGGTTTCGATTCCGACCGAACTGCTGTCGTCGTTGACACGCGACAGGCGGCGAACAATGCCGAGTTGCCACTGGTGGGATTCGTGCGGTTTGAGGCAAATGAGCGCGCCCACGCGCAGCCAGTCCTTGTCGCGCGACTCGACGATGGCGCCGAAGCCGCATTCGCTTTCGTCATGCATCACCCAGCTTTCGACATCGGGGGCATTCCGGATGACGGGGGCCTGCATTTGCGAGACGCGCTCGCGGGTGCGGTCGGTGATGAAACCGTACACCTGCACGTCGTCGGCCTCGTTGTAGCTCAGCCCCGAGCCGTAGGGTGAAACCTGGGTGGGGGCATCCGCCACTTTGAGCTGGCTGATGATGGCGCTGTGTCCATGCGCGACATCGAACATGCGCTTCATGTTTTCGCGTGGGGCGCGGCGCTGTTCCCGGGAGGTCAGCGAAGACCAGCTGAGCTGCAGGTGCCTGAGCAGATCCAGACTTTCTGGGGTGCGGGCGTTATCGGTCAGGCCCAGCTGCCCGGGCGCGCTACCTGCGTGCAGGGCGGCGCTCAGTTCGTCCAGCTTGATGAGCAGGGCCGAAGTCGTCCAGAAGCGCATGGGTTTGCTGAGATCGGGTTTGCGCGCACGGCGCGGGCCGTGGTCGGCTGACAGGTCGACGACAAAACTGGGGGCGTCAGGACTCATCCGCCGGTCCAGCTGCAGGTGCATTTGCCAGCTTCTGAGCCATTGATCGAGCAGGTCGAGCTGTTTGGGATAGAGCGTGCCGGAATTGGCCAGGCTCAGCATCGAAATGTGCAGGTAGGCCGATTCGCAACTGCAGGCGGCGCTGTCGTCGGCGTAGGCGAGCATGGGCTGCCGGTTGAAGCCTTCGCTTTCGGCGATGCGATACAGGTTATGCAGGCGCAGCCAGAGCTTCTCGCCCGCGGGCAGGTAGCGAATCGAGCGCCATTTCAGCAGGTGTCCAAATGCCCGGATCGCACGCAAGGTGATGAGCGGGATATGGTTTTCGTAAGCGCTTTTTTCGGAGCGTGTCGAGAACAGCTGGACGAAGGTGTAGTAACCGCGCGCGCTTTCCCAATACAGGCCGTATACCGCATGCCAAAGCTGGCTTTCCACCGAGCGCGACATGCGCGGGTTGCGCAGGTATTGCCGGACCAGGGTGTCTTGCAGGTCCTGGGCTTTTTCATCCAGCAGCATCAACACCGCCAGTCGATCTTTCGTGAATTGTGACGAATTTTCGTTGAGCCGCTTGAGTGCGCCAAGGATGGATTGCTGGCACTTGAACGCATCGCCGATCGGCAATGCCGCAATCCAGCGCGTGGCCGCCTTGACGCTACTGATCGGGTCTTCGTTCCCCTTGCCGAACGGGGTGAGGCGAGCGATACCGGATGCGAATTTGGTGGCCAGTGAGTTCATGATGTCTGCTTACCGGTGAATAAGTGTGTGGGGTATTTACGGATTGATTGGCAAAATCCGTACCAGAGCGCTCAAGCCAGCTTGCCTTGCGCCCATGCGTACACCGACTCGAGCGCTGCCGGCAGCCGGCTTGCATCGCTGCCGCCGGCCATTGCCAGATCGGGTTTGCCGCCGCCTTTGCCGCCGACCTGGGTGGCGACGAAGTTGACCAGTTCGCCGGCCTTGATTTTCGCGATGACATCGGGGGTGACTGCAGCGATCAGGCTGACCTTGCCGTCGGCGACGGTGGCCAGCACCAGTGCACAGGATTTGAGCTTGTCGCGCAGCGTGTCAGCCGTTTCGCGCAGGCTCTTGGCGTCCACGCCGTCAAGCCGGGCGGCGAGCACGCGCACGCCAGCAAACTCGACTGCCTGCTGCAGCAATTCGTCGCCCTGGCTGGCGGCGAGTTTCGATTTCAGGCGGTCCAGCTCTTTTTCCAGCGCACGGCTGTGTTCGATCAGCTGCGTTACGCGCTCGGCGGTATCGGCCGGCGTGGCCTTGACCAGATGCGCCACGGCGCCGAGGTTCTTTTCGGTTTCACCCAGATAGCTCAGCACGCCGGTTCCGGTGGTCGCTTCCACACGGCGGATGCCGGCCGCCACGCCTGATTCGGCCAGGATCTTGAACAGGCCGATGTCGCCGGTGCGCGCCACGTGGGTGCCGCCGCACAGTTCGCGCGAACTGCCGATATCGAGCACGCGCACTTCGTCGCCATATTTCTCGCCGAACAGCATCATCGCGCCGGTTTTCTGCGCGTCTTCGATGGCCATGACGCGCGCCTGGGTGGCGGTGTTGGCCAGAATTTCCGCGTTGACGCGCCGCTCGACTTCGTGAATCTGCGCGTCGCTCATCGGTGACGGCTGGACGAAGTCGAAGCGGGTCTTGTCGGCATCGACCAGCGAGCCCTTCTGCTGCACGTGCTCGCCCAGCACCTCACGCAAGGCCTTGTGCATCAGGTGGGTGACCGAGTGATTGCGCATGGTGCGCGCACGATTGTCCTCGTCCACTTTGGCCTGCACGGCGTCGCCGACTTTCAGGCTGCCGGTTTTGACGACGCCGTGGTGGCCGAATACGTGCGCCTGGATTTTGAGCGTGTCTTCCACGCCGAACACGCCACCGGACGCCTGCAGCAAACCGCAGTCGCCTGCCTGGCCGCCGGATTCGGCATAGAAGGGGGTGTGGTCGAGCACCACGACGCCGAGCTCGCCTTCGCGCAGTTCGTCGACGGCGCTGCCATCGCGGTACAGCGCAAGGACTTGGCCGGTGTGTGCCAGCGTGTCGTAGCCGTGGAAGGTGGTCGCTGCGCCGCTAAAGGCGAGGCCTGCGCCGAGTTTGAACTTGCCCGCCGCGCGCGCCTGCGATTTTTGTTGCGCCATCGCCGCGTCGAAGGCATCGGTGTCGACTGCGATATTCGCTTCGCGGCAGATGTCGGCAGTCAGGTCAAGCGGGAAGCCGTAGGTGTCGTGCAGCTTGAACGCCAGCACGCCGTCGAACACGCCACCTGCAGGCAGCGATTTGAGCGCGCTGTCGAGGATGCCCATGCCGTGCTCGATGGTCTCGAAGAAACGCTCTTCTTCCTGCCGCAGGATGTCCATCACGCGCGTTTGCGCCTTGGCGAGTTCAGGGTAGGCCTCGCCCATTTGCGCGGCGAGATCGGGCACGATGCGGTTGAAGAAGGCGGCGCGCGCGCCCAGTTTGTAGCCGTGACGGATGGCGCGGCGGATGATGCGGCGCAATACGTAGCCGCGGCCTTCGTTGCCCGGGATGACGCCGTCGACGATCAGGAAGGAACAGGCGCGGATGTGGTCGGCGATGACCTTGAGCGAGTTGTTGCTCAGGTCGGCCGTTTGCGTTTCGCGTGCGGCGGCGGCGATCAGCGCCTGGAACAGGTCGATCTCGTAGTTGGAATGCACGTGCTGCATCACCGCCGAAATACGCTCCAGGCCCATGCCGGTGTCTACGCTGGGCTTGGGCAACGGGTGCATGGTGCCGGATTCATCGCGGTTGAACTGCATGAACACGTTGTTCCAGATTTCGATGTAGCGGTCGCCGTCTTCCTCGGGGCTTCCCGGAGGCCCGCCATAGATGCCCTCGCCGTGGTCGTAGAAGATTTCGGTGCAGGGACCGCAGGGGCCGGTATCGCCCATCGCCCAGAAGTTGTCGGACGCGTAGCGCGCGCCCTTGTTGTCGCCGATTCGGATGATGCGGTCCTTGGGAATTCCGATGTCGTTGTGCCAGATGTCATAGGCTTCGTCGTCCTCGGCGTAGACCGTGACCCAGAGTTTCTCGGTCGGCAGTTCCAGCACCGTGGTCAGGTATTCCCACGCGTATTTGATCGCGTCCTGCTTGAAATAATCGCCGAAGCTGAAGTTACCCAGCATTTCGAAAAAAGTGTGGTGACGCGCGGTGTAGCCGACGTTTTCCAGATCGTTGTGCTTGCCGCCTGCACGTACGCAACGCTGCGATGACACCGCGCGGGTGTAGGCGCGCGTGTCCTGGCCAGTGAACACGTCCTTGAATTGCACCATGCCGGCGTTGGTGAATAGCAGCGTGGGGTCGTTGCCTGGAACCAGCGAACTGGAGGCGACAACGGTATGACCTTTGGACGCGAAGAAATCGAGAAAACTCTGGCGGATAGCGCTGCTTTTCATGGTTTTTGGTGGACGTTAAAAGGTGGCGGCGGCGTGTTCGGCGAACAATGGGGCATTGTATCCGCTAAAGTTCCGCACTTACAGGCGCTTGGAGTGGCGAAAATGGGTGAAGACGAAGTGATCGCGGCGACACGGGAATGGTTGGAAAAGGCAGTCATCGGGCTCAACCTGTGCCCGTTCGCCAAGGCGGTTTACGTGAAAAACCAGGTTCGCTTTGTGGTGAGCGCGGCCAAGCACCTGGACGGCTGGCTGGAAGACCTCGACCGCGAGCTGGATTTTCTGGCCGCGGCCGATCCCGAGCAGGTCGATACGACCTTGCTGATTCATCCGACCCTGTTGCCGGACTTTCTCGATTTCAATGATTTCATGCAGTTGGTCGAGGCCGCCGTCGAAGAGCACGGGCTGGAAGGCGTGATCCAGATCGCCAGTTTCCATCCGCAGTTTCAGTTCGAGGGAACGGCGCCCGACGACATGGGCAATTTCACCAATCGTGCGCCCTATCCCACGCTGCATCTGCTGCGCGAAGCAAGCATCGCCCGCGCGGTGGAGGCGTTTCCCGAAGCGGAAACCATTTACCAGCGCAATATCGAAACCCTGGAAACGCTGGGCCGACCGGCCTGGGAGGCTTTGCTGGCTCGAACGAAGACATAGCGGACAACAAAAAAGGGGCTTTCGCCCCTTTTTTGTTGTGGCCCGGCACGCAGGTTCAGGAATACGAACCGTCGTAATTCGCGATGCCGGGGTTGTTTTTGCCGACGCCGACAATTTTCGGCGTGTTCAGCTTGACGCCCTTGATGACTTTCACGTCGCGCAGGTAGCTGGCCACCACGTCCCACACTGGTTCGCCTGTCGCGCCTTCCGCGACGGGGGCCCAGCCGGCGACGATGTAAGTCTTGCTGGCGTCGACCGGTTTGCCCTTCATGGTCATGTTGCTGATGCGGTGGCCGATTTTCTTGGTCGGATCGATGGTGTACTCGATACCGCCGACGCGCACCATGTCGCCGCCCTGCTGATAGTAAGGGTCGGAGTTGAACAGGTTGTCGGCGACGTCTTCCATGATGGTCTTGATGGTTTCGCCGGTCATGTTGGTCAGCGTGGTCTGCGGATAGGTGATCGCAGTCTGGTCCATCAGGCGTTCCATGGTGATGGCTTCGCCGGGCAGCAAGGTCGTGCCCCAGCGGAAGCCGGGCGAGAACGCGGCGTCGGCGCCTTTGACTTCCATCAGGGCATCGACCAGCAGCTGGTCCCATGTGCCGTTGAAGTTGCCACGGCGGTAGAGGAAGTCGTCGCTGACTGCGAGCTTCTCGTTCAGCTTGGATTCATACGGCGCGCGTACTTTCTTGATCAGCGCGTCCATTTCCGGGTCGGCCGGCAACAGGTTGGAGAACACCGGCAGTAGACGGTACTTGTAGCTTTGCACCTTGCCGCCGCGAACGTCGAAATCCATCACGCCGAGGAATTTGCCGTTGGAGCCGGCATTGGTGACCAGCGTGATGCCCTTGGCGTTCTTGACCTTCACCGGTTGCGGCACGCCATCGTGAGTATGGCCGCCGAAGATGGCGTCGATGCCGGTGACGCGGGTAGCCAGCTTGAGGTCAACATCCATGCCGTTGTGCGACAGCAGGATGACGGCCTGGGCACCTTTGGCGCGCGCCTCGTCGACCCATTTCTGCATGCTGTCGTCGCGGATGCCATAGCTCCAGTCCGGCACGTGGTAGCGCGGGTTGGCGATCGGGGTGTAGGGGAAGGCCTGGCCAATGATGGCCACTTTCACCCCGTTCATTTCCTTCATCACATAGGGTTTGAATACCTGATCGCCGAAGTCGTTGGTGACGACGTTCTGCGCGACAAAATCCATCCCCGCTTTCGTGAAGTCGTTGTTGATGATTTCCATCATGCGGTCCGCACCGAACATCGCTTCCCAGTGCGGCGTCATGACGTTGACCCCCAGCTTGATGCAGGCGTCGACCATATCCTGGGCATTGGTCCATAGCGACGTGGCCGAGCCTTGCCAGGTGTCGCCGCCGTCGAGCAGCAGGGCGCCGGGGCGCTGGGCGCGCATTTTGTCGACCAGGGTTTTCAGGTGGGCGAAGCCGCCGACCTTGCCGTAGACCTTGGCGGCTTCGGTGAAGTCGAGATAGGTGAAAGCGTGTGCCTCCACGCTGCCGGGCTTGATGCCGTATTGCTTCAGCAGATGCTGGCCGACCAGGTGTGGCGCTTTGCCCAAGGAGGCGCCCACGCCAAGGTTGACGTTGGGTTCGCGGAACCAGACAGGCAGCAACTGGGCATGGCAGTCGGTGAAGTGCAGAAACGACACATTGCCGTGGCGTGGCACGTCATAGAAGTTGGCAGGGGCATTGCCCGCCAGTGCGGATTTGCTGTCCAGCGCCATGCCGGAGGCGGCGGCGACGACGAGCAACTGCAGGAATTCGCGGCGATTCATGTGCATGAGGTTTTCCTCTGAAGGGGATGAAGCTATTTTCGGTGTGCGTGCCGGGTCGGTAAATAGTAGCTCTAGCTCATCCTGTTCGATTAATTTGTGTGGTCTTCAAATAAAAAAGCCCGGTTGCCCGGGCTTTTTCACAAGTGATGAAGCTTACTTGCGGAACACCGAGGCTTTCATTGGCAGGCCGTTGGACAGCGAGGAGTGGAAGTACTCCAGGTTGTTCATGACGGTACCACCCTGAGGCGGTGGCACGGCGCGAACCTGTTTGAAGCAGCCGTCATAGCGTTGCTGCAGCGTCACCAGATTGTCGCCGCCGCGGAATACCGGCCAGTGCACGGCGTGGCCGATTGCGGGCGAAAGCAGCTCAGAGCGCAGGCGGTTGCCGGCGTTCTGCACGTGACAGCTGGAGCAGGCGAAATTGAGCTGGCCGCTGCGGCTGTAAAACGTCTTTTTGCCGGCCTCATAGGCAGCAACCGCCTTCGGGCTCTCGACCTTGATGTTCATGATCATGCCATTCGACAGTGTGCGCATGTAGGACGTGAGCACCCCCAT
Source organism: Thiobacillus sp. (assembly GCA_020057245.1). GTDB lineage: Bacteria > Pseudomonadota > Gammaproteobacteria > Burkholderiales > Thiobacillaceae > Thiobacillus. The sequence continues at coordinate 10,027 of JAGVGD010000012.1, forward strand.
GGTTTTCATGTCGTTGATCTTGTAGGCCTCTTCGCCATTGGCCGTGCGGCAGGCATTGATGACGTCCTGCAGCGTGACGACCTTGCCCTGGGCCTCGTCAAACATCGGGTAGTTGCCGGCGATCTGGTTGCCGCCATTGGGCAGGCAGCTGGCATAGGTTTTACCGTTCTTGAACGGGGTCTCCCACATCTTGCGGCCTTTTTCAATTTCGGATTCAAACGGCGGAAACTCCATGATCGCTTCGTACTGAGCCTTGCTGTCAGCATCGAATGCCAGTGCGCCGTAGACGTAGTCTTCGAGCTTGATATTGGGATATTTGCTGGTGTAGAACTTGGCGAGTTCCTGCCGATCCCCTTCGGGCGTTGCGTGAACGGTGGCAGCGCCGAGGGCGATGCCCAGACCCGTCATCCCTGCCAGCAGTTTCATAATCATTCGTTGTTTCATGCCGTCCTCCAGATACCTGATGAATTGAAGCGGGAGCGGAGCCCCCGGGCCCCGCTCGATTGCTGCCCAGCTTAGGCAATAGCGGTTTCGGCGGTGTTCTTGTCGCCTTTGTTGTCGGTCCAGTTGACGACGACCTTGTCGCCGACTTTGGGGCCTTTGACCTTGAAGCCCAGGTAGGGATTCTTGGACACGCCGCTGCCGAGGTTGGCAGACAGCACGGCGACGCCGTTGATGGTGGCGGTCACGTCCTGGATGAAATGGGCGGGGACTAACTGACCGGTCTTGGCGTCTTTACGCTGACCAGTTTCCATCGGGTGATTCATCAGCACCTTGATATCGGCAACATCGCCGGCCATGGTGGCACGGATACGCATGGGTTCAGCCATTTGGCTTTCCTTTCTAAAATTGAACGATTCGATTCGGCTTGAAAGTGATGCGGGGAATTAACCGCCGCAACCGCCGATGGTGACTTTGACTTCCTTGGCAGCCGTATAGGACTTGCCGCCGGCCTTGACCACGGCGCGAACGAGCGAAGTCTGGCCCATTTTGATGCGGGTGGAGATAAAGCCCTGAGAGCCGCCGGACAGCGTGAAATCTCCGACCAGCGGGGTGCCGTTTTTCTCGGCGAGGATGGCGATGCTGGTGGTGCCGGCGATCTTGCTGGTCACTTCAACCGGCACGACGGCACCGTTTTCGGCGATATCCGGCGCCTTGATGAGGATGTCCTTGCTGTCGGCCGGAGCGGAAACGCCGAGGCCTTTCATTGCGTCGCCGACGTTTTTGGCGTCGAACGCGGGTGCGTTCCAGGCGGCCATGGCCTGGGTGGGTTTCAACAGGCCAGCGGCAATAGCGATGGCCACGGTGCTAGCGCCAGCGGCGCCTTTAAGTACGTTTCTGCGAAGTGCATTCATTTGGATACTTCTCCTGGCTCGAATGATGAAAACTGGATTTACAGACCGTAGACAAAGTCGGTGACCTTATCGATCTCCTGCTCCGTCAGAACGCGGTGCTTGCCGAACGGAATCATGGAACTGGCCGGGTTCGATGCGGTTGCGTCCCAGATCTGGGCGCGCAGCTTGGCTTTGTCGGGGAAGCGGGCGCTCATGGCAATGAGGGGGGGGCCGTAAGTGCCGGTGGATTCCGCATCGGGCACGGTGGGCATGCCGTGGCAGGCCAGGCAGTTGCCTTTGGTGCGGTTAAATGCGATGTCCTTGCCGGTTTCTTCCTTTTTGGGGGTCGCAGCCGCAGTTGGGGTTGCTGCCACTTGAGCCAGCACATTTCCCGACAGCATGATGGCGCTGATTGCACAGGCCGCTGCTACGTGATGCAACTTTCGCATGGTCATCCTCCTAATTTATTTAACGTGGTGTTGAAAGCGCTTGCCGGATCGGGTTCGCCATAAGTTCGCGCTATCCGGTAACGGATGTGGCAAAGGATAGTTGAATTGGTTTTTGTCATGCAAGTTCGTATTGCTGTTTTTCCGCGCAAAACGCGGGGTAAATTCCTACCAGCCTTGCAGGGTGCGGGCTTGTGCTTTGGCGGCTATTCCTTGCGCAGTGCCTTTTCGAGCGCCAGCCATTCGCGTCGCCGCGCTTCGGCCACCGACATTTCGTGAAAACTGCCGTCGCCGGCCTTGATGCCCAGGCTGATCTGTTCGACCGCGGCAATCAGGTTTCCGCTCAATGCGGCGGCTTCAGCCTGAGCGCGATGGCTCAGGAGTTTGTGTCCAAGCTGGGCGTGGGCTTGTGCCGCCAACATCCATAACCGGCGGTCACCCGGGTAAAGCGTCAGTTCCTTGTCGACACGTTTCAGCGCATCGCCAGCGCGCTGGGTGGTCAGCAGGGCGGCGATGTAGCCGTATTGCAGGGGCCGGTAGTCGGGATGAGCCTGGCTGCCGGTCTGGTAGCGTTGCAGGGCCAGCGTGGCATTGCCGGCAGTGAGTGCGGTTTGGGCGGCGAGTTGCAGCACCATGGGCCTGATATCCGGGCCTGCCAGCATTTTTTGAACTTCTGTTTCGGCTTCATTGAACTGGCGTGCCCGCAATAACGCGCTCACCAGTCCGTAGCGGGCGGCGGTTTCGCTGGCGTAGCGTTTGTCCTGCAGGGTGCTGCGGGCATTGGCGACGGCTTCCGCCGGACTGCCCTCGCGCGCGCGCAGACGTGCACGCACCAGCTGAAAATCGAGGCTGTCCTGGACTTGCAGGTAGGGCGCGGCTTCGCTGCGCGCTTCCATGTCGGATATGCGCTCGCTGGTAAGCGGGTGGGTGCGCAGGTAGGCGGGTGCACTGCTGTCATAAAACCGGCTGGCGCGTTGCAAGCGACTGAAAAAGGCGCTCATGTCGCGCGGGTCGAATTGCGCCCGGGTCAGCATTTCGTAGCCCAGGCGATCAGCTTCGCGTTCGTAATCGCGGCTGTAGTTGAGCTGGTTTTGCGCCGCGTAGGCCTGGGTGGAGGCGATCGCCGCGCCTGCCACGTTGGGGTTGGAGCGTGCCGCCAGCAGTGCGAGCGCGAGTGCTGCGAGGGTGGGCCAATAGCTTTGGCTTTGTGCCGCAACCATGCGGGCGATGTGATCCTGGGTGACGTGAGCGATTTCGTGTCCGACGACGCTGGCCAGTTCGGATTCGCTTTGCGCGGTGAGCAGCAGGCCGATATGGACGCCGATATTGCCGCCGGGCATGGCAAAGGCGTTGATGCTGGGGTCGTCGACGACAAAAAAGATGAATTCGCGCTGGTTGCGCGTGCTGACCGAGACCAGCCGGTAACCCAGCTGGTTGAGATAGTTTTCGGTTTCGGGGTCGTCCAGGTAGCGGGGATCGGCGTAAACGTCGCGCATGATGGCGCGTCCGAGCGCCTGCTCGTCCTGATCCGAAAAGTACTGGCGCGACACTTCGCCCAGATCGGGCAGATCGATGGCCCAAGCCGGCTGGATGGCAAGACTGAGTGCGAGCAGGCCATGCAGCAACGGCCTGCGGATAAAGGAGCGGGACAGCATTTCGATTACGATGCGCGTGTTATCGACTAGGTTCCTGAATATGAGCGAATTCACCCATTTTGATGAGCGCGGCCGGGCGGTCATGGTTGACGTGGCAGGCAAGGACGACACGCGACGCGTCGCCGTGGCAAGTGGCCGGATAGGCATGTTACCCGATACGCTGTCGCGCATTCTCGGGGGGCAGGCTGCCAAAGGCGATGTGCTGGGGATTGCGCGCATCGCCGCGATCCAGGCGACCAAGCGCACTGCCGAGTTGATTCCCTTGTGTCATCCCATTGCCTTGACCAAGGTGAGTGTCGAGTTCAGTCACGATGAGGCGGATTCCTCGATCGCCTGCACGGTGACCGCTGAAACCGTCGGCAAGACCGGGGTGGAAATGGAGGCGCTGACCGGCGTCAGCGTGGCGCTGCTGACCATCTATGACATGTGCAAGGCGGTCGATCGCGGCATGGTATTGGGCGATATCAAGCTGCAGGAAAAGCAGGGTGGGCGCTCCGGCCACTGGCAAAGGGCGGTCGCTGGATAAACCACAGTGGGCGCGTGGTGCACGCCATAAAATTGCCTCATCGAAAAAGCCCGTGTTGCGGACACTTTTTGGGCAAAAGCCACAAAAATAACAAGGAATTCAATCAGGTGGGTTAATGGGGTTATTAGCCGTTTTAATTGCCAGGGCGGGCAATCGACGTGCAAAATAACGCTATATTCGGAATGTTTAATATACAAACGTCCCCTGCAACATTGAGTGCAGCTGCACTGGTGTTGCCTCAAGCACTCGCCTAGTATGGACAACCACGCAAGGATACGCGCGGCTTCCTTGAAGCCGAGGGGATAATTTTGAACCTAGAGGCCGTATGAACGCCAAAATCAAACTCGAAAATCACGACGCGCAGGAAATCAAGTACACAACTTGCTACATGTGCGCCTGCCGCTGCGGCATCAAGGTCACGCTGGAAGACAACAAGGTTCGCTTCATCCAGGGCAACCGCAATCACCCGACCAATCGCGGTGTGCTGTGCGCCAAGGGTTCTGCGGGGATCATGAAGCAGTATTCGACCGCCAAGCTGACCCAGCCGCTGATGCGCAAGCCGGGCACCGAGCGCGGCGAAGGCATTTACGAGCCGATTTCCTGGGAGCAGGCACTTGATGTGCTGACTGATCGCCTGGAAGAAATCCGTTCGACCGATCCGTCCAAGCTCGGCTTTTTTACCGGACGCGACCAGATGCAGGCGCTGACCGGCCTGTGGGCGCAGCAGTTCGGTACACCGAACTGGTCGGCGCATGGCGGTTTCTGCTCAGTCAACATGGCGGCGGCCGGCCTGTATTCGATTGGCTTCTCGTTCTGGGAATTCGGTGCGCCGGACTGGGAGTACGCCAAATATTTCATCATGTGGGGTGTGGCCGAGGATCACTCGTCCAACCCGATCAAAATCGGTCTGGAGCAACTGAAGCGCCGTGGCGGCAAGTTCGTCACGGTCAATCCGGTGCGTACCGGATACTCGGCGATCGCCGATGAATGGCTGCCGATCAAGCCCGGCATGGACGGCTTGCTCGCCATGTCGATGGTGCACGTGCTGCTGAAGCATGAGCAGTTCGATTATGAATTTCTGGTGCGCTATACCAATGCCTCGTGGCTGGTGGTGCAGACGCCGGGTCAGGTGGGCGATGGCCTGTTCCTGCGCGACGAAAACGATCAGCCGCTGATCTGGGATATCGAGAAGGAAGCCTTCAAGAATGGCATGGATGGCGAGATCGCGCCTGCGCTGTTCGGCGAATATGTCGCGCCCGACGGTCGTCGCGTCAAAACCGTGATGTCGCTGATGGCCGAGCGCTATCTTGACGAGCGCTACGCGCCGGAGAATGTGGCACTGGAATGCGGTTTGCCTGCCGAGTCCATCACCCGCATCGCGCTGGAAATGGCGCACATCGCGTTCAAGGAAACGATCGAACTGCCGATCGAATGGACTGACGTGTGGGGTCGCAAGCACGACAAGGTGGTGGGTCGTCCGGTGGCGATGTACGCGATGCGCGGGATTGCCGCGCACTCCAACGGCTTCCACGCCTGTCGCGCAATTCACATGATCCAGATGCTGCTGGGCGCGCTCGATGCGCCGGGCAACTTCCGCGCGCGTGCGCCGTATCCGAAGCCGATTCCGCCGCACCAGCTGCCGGAAAACAATATCGACATCATCAACGCGCCGAACACGCCGCTGTCGCGTCCGCCGCTCGGCTTCCCGACGCGTCCGGAAGACCTGGTGATCGACGAGTTCGGCAACCCGCTGCGCATCGACAAGGCCTACTCGTGGGAGGTACCGATCGCCTCGCACGGGCTGATGCACATGGTGATTACCAACGCGACCAACCATGATCCGTATGCGCTCGACACGCTGATCCTGTTCATGGCCAACATGGCCTGGAACTCGACCATGAACACCGCCAACGTGCAGGACATGCTGCGGCAGAAGGACGAGGAAAACTTCGGCGAGTACAAGATCCCGTTCCTGGTGGTGATCGACGCGTTCCATTCGGAGATGACCAACTTCGCTGACCTGATCCTGCCGGATACCACCTATCTGGAGCGTCACGACTGTATTTCGCTGCTGGATCGCCCGATTTCCGAGCCCGATTCCGCCGCAGATGCGATCCGCTATCCACTGGTCAAGCTGGATCGCGACGTGCGCCCGTGGCAGGAGGTGATGGTCGAACTGGCGTCGCGCCTGAAATTCCCGGCGTTCACCAAGCCCGACGGTACGCGCAAGTTCAAGGACTATCCCGATTTCATCGTCAACTATGAGCGTTCGCCGGGAGTGGGTTTCCTTGCGGGCTGGCGCGGCAAGGATGGCACAAAATCGCTGAAGGGCGAGCCGAATCCCAATCAGTGGCAAAAATACATCGAGAACCAGAGCTTCTTTGCGCACCACTGGCCGGACAGCCAAAAGTACATGCGCTTCGCCAACAAGGACTATCTCGACGTGGCGGCGGATGTGGGTTTCGTCGGAAAATCCGAGCCCATCATCATGCAGTTCTACTCGGAGCCGCTGCAGAAATTCCGCCTTGCCGGGCAGGGCTTGTATGACGGCCCGCAGCCGAACAATCAGGTTGACCGAGAGCGTCTGGTGAAATACTTTGACCCGCTGCCGATGTGGTACGAGCCGCTGGAGCAGCAACGCGTCGACAAGGAGAAATACCCCTTCTTCGCGCTGACCCAGCGCCCGATGTTCATGTATCACTCGTGGGACTCGCAGAACGTCTGGCTGCGCCAGATCATGGCGCAGAACTACATGTACATGAACGCGCGCAAGGCCGCCGAAATGGGCATCAAGGATTTCGACTGGATCTGGGTCGAGTCGCACAACGGCAAGATCCGCTGCCAGGTCAAGACCATGGAAGGCACCCAGGAAGACACGATCTGGACCTGGAACGCCATCGGCAAGCAGAAGGGCGCGTGGGGCCTGAAGGACAACGCGTCCGAGGCGACCAAGGGCTTCCTGCTCAATCACCTGATTTCCGAGCTGTTGCCGGAGAAATCCGGAGAGCGCCGCGTCACCAACTCCGACCCGGTGACCGGGCAGGCCGCGTGGTTCGATCTGCGCGTACGCCTGTGGAAAGCCGAGCCGGGCGAAACCGGTTCGTGGCCGCAGTTCGATACGCTGAAGGCTTTCCCGGGCGATGAACGTTATGAGCGTCCCGATGTGTTGCGTTATGACGCGCGCACCCACGAGAAGAATTAAGAGAGAGCTGACATGAGATTAGGTTTGGTTATCGATCTGGATGTGTGCGTGGGCTGTCATGCCTGCGCCATTGCCTGCAAGGAATGGAATGCGTCCGGCACCACTGGCCCGCTGTCCGACTACCAGCCTTACGGCGCGGAGCCGTCTGGCGTGTGGTTCAACCGGATTCGCCATTACGAAATGGACACGTATCCGAACAACAAGACCGTCAATTTCCCGATGTCGTGCAACCACTGCGAGGACGCCGAGTGCGTCACCGTGTGCCCGACTGGCGCGTCGTACAAGCGGGCCGAGGACGGCATCGTGCTGGTTGACCAGGACAAGTGCATGGGCTGCAATTACTGCTCGTGGGCTTGCCCCTATGGCGCACGCGAACTCGACCGGTCCAGCGGCACCATGAAAAAGTGCACGCTGTGCGTCGACCGTATCTATGACATGGAATTGCCGGTGGAAGAGCGTCAGCCTTCGTGCGTGTTGACCTGCCCGGCGCACGCTCGCATGTTCGGCGATTTCGACGATCCCGATTCGGCGGTGTCGCGCACCGTCCGTGAGCGCGGCGGGTTTGGCCTCATGCCCGAACTCAACTACAACCCGACCAACCAGTATCTGCCGCCGCGCAGCAAACCGGTGATTCCGGTCGAGGCCCATCCTCGTGGCGGCCTCAAGGAAAGCATCAAGCAGTTTGCCAACAAGCTGGTTCGTCGTTGAACCTGAATAGATATAAGCAGGAATAACCATGCATCAGGCTTATTGGCGCGGCCCCGAATTGAAGGTGGGGCGGCGTCGGCAAGCCGGATACTGATTCATTAGGAAATCGATATGCATCCAGCATTTTCAGTCATCTTCTTTACCGTTGCCTCGGGAGCGGGTTTTGGCCTGTTTTCGCTGCTGTTCATCGCCGACGTATTCAAGCTGGGTGGAGGGTTCGAACGCGAACAACTCATCATTGGCGGCCTGATGGCCATGGCCTTGGTGGTGTTTGGCCTGTTGTCTTCCACTTTCCACCTGGCTAATCCGAAAAACGCGTGGCGTGCGTTCAGCCGCTTCCGTACCTCGTGGTTGTCGCGCGAAGGCGTGTTTGCGGTGCTGTTCATGCCGCTGGCGCTGGTGTACCTCGCCAGCATCTGGTTTGACGCGCCGCTGTGGTTGCGCGAGACCAGCGGTTTTCTGACCGCTGTGCTGGCCTGGATCACCGTGTTTTCAACCGGCATGATCTACGCGTGTCTGAAAACGATCCGTCAGTGGAACACCCCGCTGGTTCCGGCCAACTACCTTGCTCTGGGCTATGCCAGCGGCAGCCTCCTGCTCCTGCTGGGGGCCGTGGTTTCCGGATTGGACACCACGCCGTACATCGCCATGTCGGCGCTGATCCTGTCGATTGCCGCAGTACTCAAAGCCATCTATTACTTCTGGATCAGCAGCCCCGGCCTGGGTCCTACCATCAACACGGCAACCGGTCTGACCCGCGCCAAAGTCAAGCTGCTGGATACCGGTCACACCCACGGAACCTTCCTGACCCAGGAATTCGGTTTCCAGATCGCTCGTCAAAAAGCTGGATTGCTGAAGATCGTGGTGTTTGTGCTGGGCTTTGCCTTGCCGGGCCTGATGCTGGTCTGGGTATTCAACCAGCAGGGTGGGCAGGCAGCGGCCATCGTGGCTGTTGTTACCGGGATTGTCGGAGCCGCGGTTGAACGCTGGTTGTTTTTCGCAGAAGCGCGCCACGTGGTTAACCTGTATCACGGCGCCCAGCGCTGCTAAATCGCTTCATTCTGGTCGACAGGGACACCATAGGCGTGTCCCTGTTTTTTTGATATATTAGAAAATTCTAATTTTGAAAATTCATGATGGAATACGCATGTTTGGACTGAATGGTTTCAAGGAAGTGGATGCAACGACCGCGAAGGCAATCGCTGCCAGTGGCGCGCACCTGATTGATGTGCGCACGGCAGATGAAGTGGCGCATGGCGTGATTGATGGCGCGATTCATATTCCTTTGCACCTGCTGCCCTTGCGCGCAGCGGATATCCCGCAGGACCGGCCGGTTGTCATTTATTGCCGTTCTGGAGCGCGTTCGGCGCAAGCCTGCTCGTTCATGGCATCCAGGGGTTATAGCAATATGCATAACCTGTCTGGCGGGATCATGGCGTGGGCACGCTCAGGTAACGCCATTAGCCCGGTGCGTTGATTCAGCGGCGAACGCCGGGTTTTCCTGCCCCGAAGCAATTTTTGGTTGCAATAACATCGCTTCTGGTTTAATGTTCCGCAGCATTTTTAGTACAGTCATACCAAAACTTAATGTAAGGAGAATATTTTGAATTTCGATAAAGAACTCGACGCACGCGGCCTGAACTGCCCCTTGCCCATCCTGCGTGCCAAGAAGTCCCTGGCTGAAGTTGAAAGTGGCCAAGTGCTGAAAATCCTGTCCACCGACCCGGGTTCGGTCAAAGACTTCGCGGCTTTCGCCAAGCAGACCGGCAACGAGTTGCTGTCGACTGCCGAAGCGGGTGGCGAGTTCACCTTCTTCATGAAGAAAAAGTAAGCAAGCAATTCAAACAAAGCGCCGTCTGTTCCTGGAACACACGGCGCTGTTTTTTTAAGCGGAACACAAGGAGAGAGACGAGCATGGACGACACCAAAAAAATGGCCATCATTGCAACCAAGGGCACCTTGGATTGGGCTTATCCCCCGTTCATTCTGGCCTCGACTGCAGCCGCGCTGGGCTATGAAGTGCAGATTTTCTTCACGTTCTACGGCCTGCAAATGGTTCGCAAGGATCTGTCCGGCCTCAAGGTCAGCCCCTTGGGCAACCCCGGCATGCCGATGAAAATGCCGTTTGGCCCCAAGTGGTTCAAAGGCATCAACTGGAACATTCCCAACGCCATCCAGTCCCTGGTTCCCGGCTATGAAAGCGTCGCCACCGGCCTGATGAAAATGACCATTGCCAACTGCGGCGTGGCCACCATCTCCGACTTGCGCAGCCTCTGCCAGGAAGCGGAAGTCAAATTCCTCGCCTGCCAGATGACGGTTGAACTGTTCGGTTTCGAACATACTGATTTCATTGACGGCATCGAATACGTTGGCGCAGCCACTTTCTTCGAATTCGCCGGCGATACGGATATCTGTCTGTTCATCTAAGTTCAGTATCCCGCCTGCTGATTGCAGCAGTATGAAAAGAGCCGATTTGTTCGGCTCTTTTTTTATGTGTTATTTGTGCAACATCGCTTCAGAATTACTCAAGCAATTAACATTCCTTGCCGATATGGGCTTCAGGTGTGGGCGTAGTATCCGCGTCAGGTCATCGAAAGCATGGCTGAAAAATTTATCCACAAGGAGACATAAATGAAATTTACCCGCGTATTCGCATTCATGGCACTGGCCGGTCTGGCCGGCAGCGCCTTCGCTACCAACGGCATGTTCTCGCATGGCTACGGCATGAAATCCAAAGGCATGGCCGGCGCATCTACCGCCAGCTCGGATGATGCTTTTGGTGGCGCCAACAACCCTGCTTCTGCTGCTTTTGCCGGCAATCGTGTTGATCTGGGCGTGGACCTGTTTAGCCCGCGTCGCGAGACCTCGAATCCCAACTTCGGAACGGTTGATAGCGACGCTAACTACCACCTGATCCCCGAGTTTGGCTATAACCAGATGGTCAGCGACACCATGGCGTTCGGCGTGACCGTTTACGGTAATGGCGGCATGAATACTGATTATGCGGCTTTGGGTGGTGCGTTTGGCACGATGAACTCGTTGGGTGGCTCGGGTGCTTTGGGTGTGGATTTGATGCAGGTGATCATTGCGCCGACCGCCGCATTCAAGGTTGCTCCTAACCACTCGATCGGTATTTCCCCGCTGCTGGGTTACCAGAAGTTTGCCGCAACCGGTCTGCAGGGTTTTGTTAACGCCGGTGTTTCTTCAGATCCAACTGCTGTGACGAACCAGGGTAATGATGATGCTTGGGGTTTTGGCGTGCGTATTGGTTACATGGGCAAGATCACGCCTGATGTGACCATCGGTGTTGCCTACTCCACCAAAGTGGATTTCGATGAGTTCAGCAAATACAAGGGTCTGTTTGCCGAGCAGGGTAATCTGGATTTGCCTGAGAACTATAATCTCGGCGTGACTTGGCAGGCGACCCCTGTACTCAAGTTGGCCGCTGACTACCAGCGCATCAACTACAGCGGTGTAAATGCGATTGGCAACCCCTCTGCCAATACGTTGCTGGGTGCTCCCTTGGGCGCAGACAATGGCTCCGGCTTTGGCTGGGCTGACATGGACATTTGGAAGCTGGGCGCTGAATACAAGCTCAGCCAACAAATGACCTTGCGTGCTGGTTATAGCTATGCTGAGAGTCCGATCGACGGTTCGGAGATGGGTGAAGCAATGTTCAATATCATTGCCCCGGGCGTGATTGAACATCATCTCACCATGGGCTTTACCTATACCATGGCTTCGGGCGATGAAATGACTATGGCTTACATGCACGGGTTTGAGAATGACGTGAGTGGTGTGCGTCCTGGTTTTGGTGGCGGTACAGATACGACCACCATGTACCAGAATTCGTTGGGTTTCCAGTACAGCTGGAAAATGTAATCTTCAGCGCTTGTTAGGCTGACACAAAAGCCGGGGTCGCAAGACCCCGGCTTTTTTTTATGCCTGCTTGATGAGCCGTTAGATTAATCGAGCGTGCTGCGATTCCAGCTTGTGCAGCATGCCGACAAAGTCGGCCAGTCGCGCCTGTTCTTGCTGCACCACGGCGGCGGGAGCCCTGTCGACGAAGCTGGCGTTGGCGAGCTTGCCTTGCGCTTTGGTGATCTCGTTCTGGATGCGGGCAATTTCCTTGGCCAGTCGCGCGCGCTCTTCGTCCTTGTCGATGACCACTACCAGCATCATCCGCATCTCGCCGATCAGTTGCACCGGGGCGTCGGCCTCGGGCAGGGCGGCGGTGGCGCTGACTTCGCTGAGCTTGCCGAGTGCCGTGATGTAGGGTGCCAGTGCCTTGATCACGCTGGCATCGCCCTCGATCACCAGCGGCACCCGCAGCGCGGGAGACAGGTTCATTTCGCCGCGCAGCGTGCGGCAGGCGTTGACCAGTTCCTTCAGCAGCTGGATGCGGGCGACACTGTCTGGCCAGGCCTGCGCAGCATCAGTCTGTGGATAGGCGGCGAGCATGATGCTGTCGCTGGCGACGCCGGCGAGCGGCGCGACTTTCTGCCATAGCTCTTCGGTGATGAAGGGAATGATGGGGTGGGCCAGGCGCAGCGTGGCTTCGAGCACGCTGGCGAGCGTGCGGCGGGTGGCGCGCTGCTGTTCGGACGTGCCGTGGGTGAGCTGCACCTTGGCGAGTTCCAGATACCAGTCGCAGAATTCGTCCCAGACGAATTCGTAGACTGCGCGTGCGGCCTGGTCGAAGCGATAGGCGGCGAAGGCTTCGTGCACCTCGGCGATGGCTTGCTGCAACCGCGCGGCGATCCAGCGGTCGGCATCCGAAAAGTCCATCGGCTGGCTGGCATCCTGCCCGCAGTCGTGGCCTTCCAGGTTCATCAATGCGAAACGGGTGGCGTTCCACAGCTTGTTGCAGAAGTTGCGGTAGCCCTCGGCGCGCTGCAGGTCGAACTTGATGTCGCGGCCGTGTGTGGCGAGGCTCGCAAAAGTGAAACGCAGTGCATCCGTGCCGTAGGCGGCGATGCCTGCGGGGAATTCCTTGCGGGTACGCTTTTCAATGCTCGGCGCTTTGCGGGGATCCATCAGCCCGGTGGTGCGCTTGGCGACCAGTTCGTCAATGGCGATGCCGTCTATCAAATCAATAGGATCGAGCACGTTGCCTTTCGACTTGCTCATCTTGTGGCCTTCTGAGTCGCGTACCAGGCCGGTGACGTAGACTTCGCGGAACGGCACTTTGCCGGTGAGGTGCTTGGACAGCATCACCATGCGCGCGACCCAGAAGAAGATGATGTCGAAGCCGGTGACCAGCACCGAGGTCGGCAGATAGCGTTCGAGTTCGGGTGTCTGCTCGGGCCAGCCCAGCGTCGAGAACGGCCACAGCGCGCTGGAGAACCAGGTGTCGAGCACATCGTTGTCTTGCGTGAGCGGTTTGCCGCCAGCCTGCTTGACGGCATCGGCTTCGTTGGCCGCGACGTAGAAATTGCCGTCCTCGTCGTACCAGGCCGGAATGCGATGCCCCCACCACAGCTGGCGCGACACGCACCAGTCCTGGATATTTTCCAGCCACTGGCGGTAAGTCGTGGTCCAGTTTTCCGGCACGAATTTCAACTCGCCCGACTCGACTGCGTCCAACCCCTGTTTGGCGAGGCCTTCCATGCTCATGAACCACTGGTCGGTGAGCATCGGCTCGATCACCGCGTGGGTGCGGTCGCCGCGCGGAATCATCAGCTTGTGCGGCTTGGCCGAAACCAGCAGGCCTTTCGCCTGTAGTTCGTCGAGAAGCTGTTGCCGCGCGACGTAGCGATCCAGCCCCTGGTATTCGGTCGGGCAGAGGTCGTTCATTTTGGCGTCGAGCGTCAGCACACCGATCGCCACCAGCTTGTGGCGCTGGCCGATCTGCCAGTCGTTGAAGTCGTGCGCGGGCGTGATCTTGACCACGCCGGTGCCGAATTCGCGGTCGACATAATCGTCGGCAATGATGGGGATGCTGCGCTCGGCAATCGGCAGGCGGACGTGCTTGCCGATCAGGTGGGCGTAACGTTCGTCTTCCGGATGCACCGCCACTGCGGTGTCGCCGAGCAGGGTTTCCGGGCGGGTGGTGGCGACGGTCAGAAAGCCGGAACCGTCCTCCAACGGGTAGTTGATTTCCCAGATGAAGCCGTCTTCCTCGGTGCTGACGACTTCGAGGTCCGATACCGCCGTGCCCAATACCGGGTCCCAGTTCACCAGCCGCTTGCCGCGATAGATCAGGCCTTCGCGGTACAGCCGCACGAACACCTCGGTGACAGCTGTGGAGAGGCCGGCATCCATGGTGAAGCGTTCACGGCTCCAGTCGGGGCTGGTGCCGAGCCGACGCATCTGGCGGGTGATGGTGGAACCGGATTGCTCTTTCCACTCCCAGACCTTGTCGAGGAATTTTTCGCGGCCCAGTTCGTGGCGCGAGATGCCTTGTGCGTCGAGCTGGCGTTCCACCACGATCTGGGTGGCGATGCCCGCGTGGTCGGTGCCGGGCTGCCACAGCGTGTTGTCGCCCGACATGCGGTGGTAGCGGGTGAGCGCGTCCATCAGGGTGTGCTGGAAAGCATGGCCCATGTGCAGCGTGCCGGTGACGTTGGGCGGCGGCAGCATGATGCAGTAGGCGGGGGCGGCGGGTGCATTGCCTGCCTTGAAATAGCCGGCGCTTTCCCAGTGGGCGTACCAGCGTTTTTCGATGTCGGCTGGTTCAAACGATTTGGCGAGTTCCATGGCGTGCGCGCAAAACCGCCATTATCCCAAAAAAGCTTGGGACACGTCCCCAAAAGCCCGGGACACGTCCCAAAAAAGCCTGAGGCGCGTCCCAAAAACCCAGCCGTCTACCCTGAAAACATCGTTGCCGACGCAACGTCAGCTCGATGGGCCGCGTGGTTCCTTGAGCTTTTCGGCGATGGCCTCGCGCACGATTTCGCGCACGCTGACGTCAAACTGGCTGAGCAGGTTGGAGACGGTCTGGTCGAGGCTTTTGCGCAGCTCGGCGGAGACCTGCTGTTCCATCACTTCGGACAGACGGGGGGCCAGCTCGCTCATCAACTGTTCGGTCAGGGTGTCGTTGACTGTCTCGATGGACGGTGTTTCAACTGGCGGGGTGGCCAACTCGCCAGGCGGCGCAACGGGGGCTACGACGGCAGGGATTTCAGCAGGCGGGGCGGCGACAGGCGGCGTGCCGCGCTGGATCAGGTCGGTCAGAACTGGCAGCCATGCATCGGCGGGCGGACAGGCGGCGGCGCTGGGCAGCTCTGCCGTTGCGGGGAGCGTCGCGTCGTCACTACCTGCATCCTCGCTGCCGCCGCGATGCCTTTTCATCAACGCATCCATTTTGTTCAACAGCGGGCTGTCGCTCATGACTTGCCTTAACCCGCCTGCCGCAGGTCGTGCGATTTGAGCGCATAGCCGCGGGCCTGATAATAGCGATAGCGTGCGCGTCCCTGTTCGCGGCCGGCTTCGTCCTGACCGATGATCTCGACCAGACGTTCGAAGCGGGCGAACGCGGCGGGCTGCTCGGTGTGCAGGTTGATCATGACGTCAGCCGTGCGCAGTGCATCGGCGTTGGCACCGATCAGCACCGGAGTTTCGTTCGCCAGTGCGTCGCTGTCGCGGCAGTGAGGGACAAAGCCGAGTGCTGGCTTTGTCCACAGCAGCCGGTCGATGGCATCGGCCACTGCCGGGTCGGGTGCGTAAATCATCACCTGCTTGCCCTGGCCGTGCGCCTTTGTTGCGACGCGGCGCGCCACGTCGAGCGGGTCGTCGGCAAACGTGTAAAAGGTGATTTCGGTCACTGTTCTTGAATTCAGGGCCGCGCCGCGCGATTGATCAGCCAATGCACCAGCAGGGAGACCGGGCGACCGGTCGAACCTTTGTCGCGGCCGCCCTTGTAGGCGGTGCCGGCGATGTCGAGATGCGCCCAGTGGTACTTTTTGGCGAAGCGCCACAGAAAGCAGGCTGCGGTAATCGAGCCGCCGGGACGGCCGCCGATGTTGGCCATGTCGGCGAGGCTGCTTTTCAGCTGCTCCTGATAGTCGTCCCACAGCGGCATGCGCCAGACACGATCCCAGGCGTGATCGGCGGCATGTTCGATTTCGCGCGCGAGCGGGTCGTGGTTGCTGTACAGCGCGCTCGGATGCGCGCCGAGTGCAATGACGCAGGCGCCGGTCAGCGTCGCCAGGTCGATGACGGCATCGGGCTCGAAGCGTTCGGCGTAGGTCAGCGCATCGCACAGAATCAGGCGGCCTTCAGCGTCGGTGTTGAGGATCTCGATGGTCTGGCCGGACATCGAAGTGACGATGTCACCCGGCTTGTTGGCCTTGGCGTCGGGCATGTTTTCGCATGCAGGGATCAGGCCGACGACATTGAGTTTGAGGCCGAGTTCGCCGATGGCGCGGAACGCCCCGATGACAGCGCCGCCGCCGCTCATGTCGTAGTTCATTTCGTCCATTTCGGTTGGCGGTTTGAGCGATATGCCGCCCGCGTCGAAGGTGACGGCCTTGCCTACCAGCACCACCGGCTTGGCGTTTTTGGCGCCGCCTTCGTGCTTGAGGACGATGAAACGCGGCGGCTTGTCGCTGCCTTTGCCGACCGACAGGAAGGAACCCATGCCGAGTTTTTCACAGGCTGCGTAGTCGAGAATTTCACAGCCGAAGCCGTGGGCTTTGGCCACTTTTTTCGCTTCGCCAGCCAGGTATTCTGGGGTGCAGACATTGGACGGGGTATTGCCCAGATTCTTGGCCAGGTTGATGCCGTGGGCAATCGCCAGTCCGCGCGCCAGTCCGGCGTCGCCTTGTTTCAGTTCGCCGCGCCGCGACACCGAGAAAATCACGCGTTTGAGCGGGCGGCGGACTTCGTTCGGCTTGCTTTTATGATGGTCGAAGCGATACAGCGTGTCGTGCGTGATGATGACGGCTTGTTCGATGTTCCACGCAGTGTCGCGCTTCTTGACCGGGATTTCGGAGAGCGTGATCGCCGCTTCCATCGAGCCGGTGTCGCGCAGGGTCTTGATTGCATTGGAGATGGCATCGCGATAGGCCTTTTCGTGGAAATCGCGCTCCTTGCCCAGCCCCACCAGCAGGATGCGTTCGGCCAGCACCTTGGGCACTTTGTGCAGCAGCAGGGTGCTGCCGGCCTTGCCGTCCATGTCGCCGCCACGCAGGATCTCGGACAGGTAACCATCGCTGGCGCGGTCGATGTCAACAGCCGGTTCCGACAGCTTGCGGTTGTCGAACACGCCGACTACAACGCAGGCGCTGCGCTGCTTTTCGGGCGCACCGCTTTTTATGCTAAATTCAAGTTCGATTTCCTTGTTGTCCATGTCTGTGCTCAATAAATTGCAGGTTGTCGGTCGGGCGTCGGTACATTCGGCGTCGATTATTGGCGCAGGCGCGGCGGAATGTCAAAACCCCGTTCGCGTGCCGAACCCTTCCCGGATCTTTCAATGCTTTATCGCCGTGCGCTGACGCGTGAGCTGGCTCTAACCACGGGTGCCGTGCTCACGGTGCTGATGGCGATTGCTATGGTGATTCTGTTTATCCGTCTGCTGGGCGACGTGGCGCGCGGCGAGCTGGCCAATGAGGCGGTGTTCACCTTTCTCGGCTTTTCGCTGCTGTATTTCCTGCCGGTTTTGATGACGATCGCGCTGTTCGCCGGCGTGCTGCTGCCGTTGTCGCGCATGTGGCGCGACAGCGAGATGGTGGTCTGGTTCAGCGCCGGTCTGTCGCTAACCCAATGGCTGCGGCCGGTGCTGGCTTTTGCCATGCCGTTTACGCTGGTCATCCTGCTGTTGACGCTGGTGTTGAATCCCTGGGTGCAGACCAAGAAAGCCGAGTATCGACAGGATTTGCGCAGCCGCAGCGAAAGCAGCCTGATCGCCCCCGGACTGTTCGCCGAGTCCGACGCAGGACAGCGCGTGTATTACGTCGAGTCGCTTAATCCCCTGACCGGCATCGTGCGCAATGTATTCATGCAGTCGCGCATCGATGGCCAGCTCGGCCTGGTGGTGGCGCGCGAGGGGTATCACACCGAGCTGTTCGACGGCTCCCGCTATCTGGTGTTCAAGAACGGGCGGCGCTACGAAGGCATACCGGGCCAACTCGATTACCGCATCGTGCAGTTTGAACGCTACTGGATGCGGCTGGATCGCGCAGATATTGAAGCATCCGAACCCGGCATCCGGCAGAAACCGGTCACCACGTTGATAGACGATACATCCCCGCCTGCCCGCGCCGAGCTGTTGTGGCGGTTGGGGGTGCCGGTTTCCGCGTTGGTGCTCGCGGTCATGGCGATCCCGATCAGCTTCGTCAACATGCGCTCGCGTCGCTCCTACGGTCTGCTGGTCGCACTCCTGCTCTATTTTGTGTACAACAATCTGCTGTCGCTTTCGCAAGCCTGGGTGGCGCAGGACAAGCTTAACCCCTGGGTGGGGATGTTCGCGGCGCACATATTGATGCTGTTTGCCGTGCTTGCGCTGTTTTACATGCGCATGCGCCAGCATCGGCCGGTCAGGATGCGATCATGAAGCTGCTGGCGCGCTACCTGACGAGCCAGGTGCTGGCGACTTCCGGACTGGTGCTGCTGGGCTTGCTCCTGCTGTTCACGTTTTTTGACGTGGTCGACGAGATCGGCAGCATAGGCCGCAACAGTTACGGCCTGGGCAAGGCTGTCGTCGTGGTGTTACTGAAGGTCCCCGGCCATCTGTACGAGATCATGCCGGTGGCCGCCCTGATCGGGACCTTGCTGGCCTTGTCGCGGCTGGTAGGCAACTCGGAATACGCCGTGATGCGCGTGTCGGGCTTGTCTACCTGGCGGGTGGCGGGCTATTTCAGCGTGATCGGCGTGATGCTGTCGCTGCTGTCGCTGCTGCTGGGCGAGTATATTGCGCCCTGGTCGGAGCAGGCTGCGCAGCGCTACAAATTGCTGGCGACGCATTCGGTGGTGGCTCAGCAATTTCGCTCGGGCTTGTGGGTCAAGGATGGTTCGCGCTTCATCAATGTGCGCGAGGTGATGCCGGATAGCACCCTGCGCGGGGTCGATATTTACAGTTTTGAGCCCGACGGACGTCTCGGCTGGACGCGTTCCGCCGAACAGGCGCACTGGCGCGGCAATCAGACCTGGAATCTGCAGCAGGTGGTGGAAACACACTTCAGCGCCGACGGTATCCAGGCCAGCCGGCGCGCCAGTCAGGACTGGCAGTCGGTGCTGACGCCCGACATCCTCAGCGTATTGCTGATTGCGCCGGAGAAAATGTCGGCGCGCACGCTTTGGCGATACGTGGCGCATCTGAAAGTAAACGGCCAGAAAGCGACACGCTACGAACTCGCCCTGTGGACGAAGTTCATCAGCCCGTTTGTCATCCCGATCATGATGCTGATCGTGATGCCGTTTGCCATTCAGGGGCCGCGTTCGGGCGGCACCAGCAGCAAGATTTTCATAGGCATTCTGGCCGGCCTCGGCTTTCATCTGCTGAGCCGCCTGTTCGGCCATCTCGGCCTGTTGAACGACTGGCCGGCCGTGGCGGTGGCCACTCTGCCGCTGCTGATTTTCCTGGTGATCGCCCTGCTCGGCGTACGCTGGGTGGATCGGCGCTGATGCGTCTGCCCCAGCGCCTGGCTGAATGCCTGCGCGCACGCCAGCCGGCAGACAAGGTGGCGTGTGTGCATGCCTTGCAGGCCGACTGGCTGGCCGGCCTTGTGGCCGTTGACCGTGACGCCGGGCGAGCCCCGATCGACCGCCCCGGGCAGCCCGATCAGCCTGAACTGATTCCGCCCCAGCAGGTGCCACGCCGCCGCGCCGACACGTTGGCAGGTCGTGCAGCCCTGATTCATGCGCTGGCGCATATCGAATTCAACGCGATCAATCTGGCGCTCGATGCCGCGCATCGCTTCGCCGGCTTGCCACCCGCGTATTACGCCGACTGGCTGCGGGTGGCCGACGAAGAAGCCTCGCATTTCGACTTGCTGAATGCGCACCTGGCCACGCTCGGCCACACCTATGGCGACTTTCCAGCACACAACGGTTTGTGGGAGATGGCGCTGAGAACCGCAGAGGATCCGCTGGTGCGCATGGCGCTGGTGCCGCGCGTGCTCGAAGCGCGTGGGCTCGACGCCACGCCGCTGATCGTCGGCAAACTGAAGGCTGCGCAGGACCTGCGCATGGTGGAGATTCTGGGGGTGATCGAGCGCGACGAGATCGGCCATGTCGCCATCGGCAGTCACTGGTTCGAGCATCTGTGCCGTGCGCGCGGACTGGAACCGGCGGCGACGTTCCGCCGCTTGCTGGTCGAGTACGATGCGCCGCCGCTGAAGCCGCCGTTCAATCTCGAAGCGCGCCGCCAGGCCGGCTTCAGCCAGCCCGAACTCGACTGGTTGAGCCGTCTATAGATTACAAACCCAGGGTTGTGGCCGAGACGTGGGTTTGCGCGCGCTGCCACATCGCCTCGAAGCCCTGATGCAGGTTGACGGTGCGGCTGGGGTCGTCCAGATAGAGCGCGCCGCGCAAGGCGGTTTTGTCCGCGCGGATCAGTGCGCTGTGATGGTCGGCCACGGCAAACGCCTGATCAGGGCGCGGCGCATCCGGGTCGGCCTGGCGGATTTCGAGGACATGGCTGAAGTCGCGCAGCAGTTGCATCAGGCGCGGGCAATCGCGACTGAGGTGATGAATGTTGTCGAGCAGGAGCTCGATGCGATGCCCGCTGCCGGCTACGCACAAGGCGCGCAAGGCGGCATGGCGCGGCAGCTGGTCGAGGTCGAACAGGCTCAGATCAGTGTCGTACACGCGCAGCTGGCGATGGGTGCGCGCCAGCAGCGCATCGAAGGCTGCGTGCAATTCAGAAGGGGTTGCGAACTCAGTCATGATGGGGCGATCTCCAGCCAGCCGGCTTCGTACCATTCGTAAAAACGCTCGCGCAACGTGGCTGGAACGGCAGCGAGCTGGTGGTGGTCGGCGAGTTGTTGCAGGGCGGCGGTCTCATCCGCCGTGCTGTCGAAGGCTTCGCCATTGATGAAAAAGCGGCTGCCGATGAACAGCAGGCGGGACTTGGGGTTCAGCGTGACGCCCGTTTTGCCGGCGCGCTTGTTGAAGGCCGCGAAACTGACGGGGGCCTCGGGCGGGTCGAAAAACACATTTGGCTTGGGTTCGGACAAATAGCATCCGGTGAATTCCGCAATGTCGCGCTTGCTCCACTGGATGCGGGCGATCATGGCTTCGATCTGGCGCAGCATGGCGCGGCCGATTTCGCCGGGGTGCGCTTGCAGGCGCAGGTCGGGGTCGGCGTAGCGGCCTTCCAGGGTTACGCTGTCCTGCAGGTGCATCAGGAAGCCCTGCGCCAGTTCGTGGGTCGTGGGGGCGCGGAAGCCGATCGAATAGGTCATGCAGGCATCTTCGGCGATGCCGTAATGCGCCACATGCGGCGGCAGATAAAGCATGTCGCCGGGGCCAAGCAGCCATTCTTCCTCGGGCTTGAAATGGCGCAGGATCCTGAGCGGTACATCGTCCAGTATCGTCAGGTCGGTTTGGGTACTGATTTGCCAGCGGCGGTGTCCCTGGCCTTGCAGCAAAAAAACGTCATACGAATCGAAGTGCGGGCCGACGCTGCCGCCGGGCACGGCATAACTCACCATCAGGTCGTCCAGCCGGGCGTGCGGGATGAAATTGAAGCGGGCCAGCAGGGCATCCGCTTCAGGCAGCACATGATTGAGCGATTGCACCAGCAGCGTCCATTCGTGCTTGGGCAGCCGTTTGAAGTCGCTTTTCCTGAAGGGGCCGTGATCGAATTGCCAGTGGCGGCCCTCCCCCTGGATCAGTCGCGATTCGACGTCTTCGCGCATTGCCAGCTGCCGCATGGCATCAGGCGTCAGCAGGCCGGAAAAATCCGGTACGGCGTTGCGGATCAACAGCGGGCGTTTGTGCCAGTAGTCGCGCAGGAAACGGGTGGGGCTCAAGCCGCCGAGCAGGGTTTGGGTCATGCCGCCGATTATAACGATGCCGTCGGGGGCGGCCTGTTAGAATGCTGCCGGAAATTACGTGGCCGCCTCCGTATTCGGGAATCCGCCTCATCCAAGTCGCACCCGGAATACCCTCATTCTCATTGCCAAAGGAACTCAAGTGAATATCGTCAAAAACACCGTTGTAACTCTCACCTACATCGTCAAGGATGCGGATGGCAACCTGCTCGAAGAGAGCAACGAGCCTGTCAGCTACCTGCATGGCGACTATGACAATATTTTCCCGCTGGTCGAGCGTGCGCTCGATGGCAAGACCACGGGCGAAAAAGTGGAAATGAAGCTGCAGCCAGCGGACGCTTTCGGCGAATTTGACGAAAATCTGGTGCGCATGGAGCCGCGCGAAAGCTTTCCGGCCGACATCGAGATCGGCATGCAGTTCGTCGGTTCACCCGACAGCGGTGGCGAGGAAATGCTCTACACCGTGACCGATATCGCCGAAGACAAGGTGGTGGTCGATGGCAATCACCCGTACGCAGGGCAGGCGGTGCATTTCCAGTGCGTGGTGTCCGACGTGCGTGAAGCGACGGCGGATGAAATTACGCATCGCCATGCGCACGGCGAGCACGGCCACCATCATCATTGATTCGTATGGGATAAATGCGGCCGGGCTGTCTCCCCGGACACTTCATGAAGTGTCCGGGTTAAAATGCCCGGCTACCTGTTCTCTGTGACGGTTTGCTCCAGACTTTCAATGAAAACTACCTTTCTCGACTTTGAACAGCCCATTGCCGAACTTGAGTCCAAGATCGAAGAGCTGCGCTTTGTGCAGGACGACTCCGCACTGGATATTTCGGAAGAAATCCGCCGCCTGCAGAAAAAAAGCCAGACGCTGACCAAGGACGTCTACGCCAAGCTCAACGCCTGGCAGGTGTCTCAGGTAGCACGGCACCCGCAGCGGCCCTATACGCTGGATTATGTGGCGGGTCTGTTTACCGATTTTTCCGAATTGCATGGCGACCGTGCATTTGCCGACGACGCGGCGATTGTCGGCGGCATGGCACGCTTCAACGGCGAGCCCGTGATGGTGATCGGCCATCAGAAAGGCCGCGACACCAAGGAAAAAATCTACCGCAATTTCGGCATGCCGCGCCCTGAGGGGTATCGCAAGGCGCTGCGGCTGATGCGGCTGGCAGAGAAATTCAGCATGCCGGTTTTCACCTTCATCGATACGCCGGGCGCCTATCCCGGCATCGGCGCGGAGGAGCGCGGCCAGTCCGAAGCCATCGCCCGCAATCTTTACGTGATGGCCGAGCTGCGTACGCCGGTGATCTGCTCCATCGTCGGCGAAGGCGGCTCGGGCGGCGCGCTGGCGATCGGCGTCGGCGACCGTACGCTGATCCTGCAATATTCGACCTATTCGGTCATCTCGCCCGAAGGCTGCGCGTCCATTTTGTGGAAAAGCGCCGACAAGGCGTCGGTTGCCGCCGAGACGCTGGCGATCACGGCCGACAAGCTGAAAGCCAATGGCCTGGTCGATCGCATCGTCGAAGAGCCCGTGGGCGGCGCCCAACGCGACTGGGATGCGCTGTTCCAGACGATGCGCCGCGCGCTGACCGATACTTTGGGCGAGTTGCGCAAACAACCGCTGGACGCGCTGCTGGATGCGCGTTACAAACGCTTGCGGGCGTATGGCAGCTTCAAGGAAACGCCTGCCAAATAACCCTGTCCCTGCCGCCGTGGCGGCCGGGCTGGCACGCCACGTTGCGCCTCACGCCCGGCTGACGCTGGCTTTGTCGGGCGGGGTGGACTCGGTCGTTCTGTTGCACGCGCTGCTGGCGTTGCGTGCCCATCATCCGTTTCATCTCAATGCGGTTCACGTTCACCATGGCCTGTCGGAGCACGCCGACGCCTGGGCGGATTTCTGTACTGAATTGTGTTCGGCGCATGCGCTTGAGCTGACGGTACATCGCGTGCAGATTACGCGCGATGATGCGGCGGGCATCGAAGCGGCGGCGCGCCGTGAACGCCAGGCGATTTTTGCTGCGCTTGACACCGATTTTCTGCTGACCGCGCACCACCTCAACGACCAGGCGGAAACCCTGCTGCTGCAATTGCTGCGCGGCGCCGGGCCGAAGGGGCTGGCGGCCATGGCGGCGATGCAGGTGCGGCGCGGCTGGCGGGCGACGCACTGGCGGCCGTTGCTGGGCGTGACACGCGCAGACGTGCTCGACTATGCGCGCGCGCATCAACTGGCGTGGGTGGAAGACGAAAGCAATCAGGATCCGCGCTACCGCCGCAATGCCCTGCGCCATTCCGTGCTGCCTTTGTTGAACGCCCATTTTCCCGGCGCTGACGCGACCCTTGCGCGGGCGGCCGGTCTGCAGGCCGAGGCGGCCGGATTGCTTGATGATCTGGCACGGCTGGATGCCGCGACGGCGATTGCGGGCGAGCGGCTGGATTGTGCGTGTCTCGACGCGCTGTCGAGGCCGCGCGCGCGCAACCTGTTGCGCTACTTCATCGAGCAACGCGGCCATCCACAACCCAATATGCGGCAACTCAACGAGGCCCTGCAGCAGTTGCGCGACGCCCGCCAGGATGCCCGCGTATGCGTCAGTCTGGGGCGCGACGCGCTGTGGCGCTATCGCGGCGGCGCCTATCTGGTGCCCGTGGCGCCCGCTTACGCCGGGCCGGTGCGCTGGCAGGGCGAGGCGATTCTGCAGGTTCCCGCAGCCGGTGTGGCTGTCAGTCTGGAGGCGGTCGAGGGCGCCGGCTTGAAACGTATGCTGCTGGATGCGGGCGAGGTGACGCTGGGCGTGCGTCAGGGCGGCGAGCGTCTGCGCCTGCATCCGGGCGGCCCGCACCGCAGCCTGAAAAACCTGCTGCAGGAGCACGCCATCCCACCCTGGCAGCGCGGTCATTTGCCGCTGCTATGGTGTAACGGACAGCTATTGTGGGCGGCGCATATCGGGCTGGATGCCGATGCGCTTGCTGCGCCTGGCGAAGCCGGGGTTCAGCCGCGGGTTGCCGCGGAGGGGTGAATGCGTCACCTAGCCGTTTTGTCGACGATAGATGGGGTCGGCAAGAAGGCCTCGTGCTATGCTAGCGGGCTGATTTACATGGTTTTTTGAACGTTTTATCTAACTTTCTGGAGCATCACATGGCTGTCCAACGCACTTTTTCCATTATCAAACCCGATGCCGTCGCCAAGAACGTGATCGGCAAGATCGTCAGCCGCTTTGAGAGCAATGGCCTCAAGGTGGTGGCATCGAAGATGAAGCACCTGTCGCGTCAGGAAGCCGAAGGTTTCTACGGCGTGCATCGCGAGCGCCCTTTCTTCAAGGATCTGGTCGACTTTATGATCTCGGGCCCGGTGGTGTTGCAAGTGCTGGAAGGCGAGGATGCAATTGCCAAGAACCGCGAACTGATGGGCGCGACCGATCCGAAGAAGGCCGAAGCCGGCACCATTCGCGCTGATTTCGCCGAGAGCATCGATGCCAATGCCGTGCATGGCTCCGACGCGCCGGAAACCGCTGCGCAGGAAATCGCCTACTTCTTCCCCGCGAGCGAAGTGTATAGCCGCTGATCGGTTGACTGGATGCCGCAAAACCTGCTCGATTTCGACCTCGAAGGACTGACTGCCTGGTTCACTGAACTCGGCGAGAAGCCCTTTCGCGCCAAACAGGTGTTCCACTGGATACACCAGTCCGGCGTGGCCGATTTTGCGCAGATGACGGATATCGCCAAAAGCCTGCGCGAAAAGTTGCAGCTGCATGCGGTGGTGCAGGCGCCTGCAATCAGCTATGCGCACACCTCAAACGATGGCACACGCAAGTGGCTGTTCGATGTCGGGGTTGCCAACGGTATCGAGACGGTGTTCATCCCGGAAGACGACCGCGGCACGCTGTGCGTGTCGTCGCAAGTAGGGTGTGCGCTGGAGTGCACGTTTTGCTCGACCGGGCGGCAGGGTTTCAACCGCAATCTCAGCGTGGCGGAAATCATCGGCCAGTTGTGGGTAGCTATCCATAGCCTGCGCGGCGAGGTCAATCGCACCAGTGGCGAGATCGCCGAGCGTCCGGTCAGCAATGTGGTGATGATGGGCATGGGCGAGCCGCTGGCGAATTTCGAGAACGTGGTGACGGCGCTCGGCGTCATGCTCGACGACCATGCCTACGGCCTGTCGCGGCGACGCGTGACGGTGTCGACCTCGGGCATCGTGCCGGCGATGGACCGGCTGGCCGAGCGCTGCCCGGTGGCGCTGGCCGTGTCGCTGCACGCCCCGAACGATGCGCTACGCGACCAGATTGTGCCGATCAACAGGAAATATCCGTTGTGCGAGCTGATGGCGGCATGCCGGCGCTATCTGGTGCATGCGCCGCGCGATTTCATCACCTTCGAGTACGTCATGCTGGCCGGGGTGAACGACCAGCCCGAGCACGCGCGCCAGTTGATCGAACTGACGCGCGACGTGCCGTGCAAGTTCAATCTCATCCCGTTCAATCCGTTTCCCGATTCGGGTTATGAAAAACCGCGTCACGACACGTTGCGCGCGTTCCGTGAAATATTGCAGGACGCGGGCTATGTCGTCACCACGCGCAAGACGCGAGGCGACGACATCGACGCGGCGTGCGGCCAGTTGGCAGGCAAGGTGGCCGACAAGAGCGGACGCGTGATGAAACGCATGAATCAGGAGGCAGCGTGAAAAAATGGATGGTGTTGGCCGCGGCCTTGCTTGTTGCCGGTTGTACGACAAGCAAGAAAGCACCTGAACAAAAAACCAGCGGATTCGCCCAGATTAGCAGTGCCAGCGCGGCAACCCAGCGCGCCCGCACCTTCACTGAACTGGCGGCAGCCTATTACGATCGCGCCCAGTACAAAATTGCGCTCGATGAACTGCGCAAGGCAATTGCAGCGGAGAGTGATTACGGTCCCGCTTATAACGTCTATGGCCTGGTTTACATGGCGCTGGGGGAGGACAAGCTGGCCGATGACAATTTTCGTCGCGCCATCGATCTGAACCGGCTGGATTCCAATGCGCGCACCAACTATGGCTGGTTTCTATGCACGCGCGGCCAGTACGAGGCCGGGCAGGCCCAGTTCACCGAGGCGCTGAACAATCCGCTGTACGCCCAGCCTGAACGCGCCATGATCAATGCCGGCCTGTGCGCCGAAAAGAAAGGCGACATGTTGCTGGCTGAGCAGCACATGCTGCAAGCGCTGAAGCTGCAGCCCGACAATCCCAATACCATTCTGAGCCTTGCCGATCTGAATTTCCGCCAGGGGCGCCTGATGGATGCGCGTCGCTTGCTGGACCGGCATGACGAACTGGCGCAGCCGTCTGCGGCCAGCCTGTGGCTGGGGGTGCGTCTGGAACGCAAACTGGGCGACCGCGCGCAGGAAGCGGCGTATGGATTGCAATTGCGCAAACGCTTTCCCGATTCAAACGAGGCG
This sequence comes from Thiobacillus sp., assembly GCA_020057245.1. GTDB lineage: Bacteria > Pseudomonadota > Gammaproteobacteria > Burkholderiales > Thiobacillaceae > Thiobacillus. Next base: position 37,265 of record JAGVGD010000012.1, read on the forward strand.
CAAATGTTGCAGGCTGGGAAGTACGAATGAGCGAACAGGATCAGGCATCGGTCGGCCAGATATTGCGCGAAGCGCGCGAAGCGCAGGGGCTTGCCCTGGAAAATGCGGCGATTCGTCTGCACTTGATGCAACGTCAGATCGAGGCGATGGAGGCGGATGATTTTGCCAGCCTCGGGCAGCCCGTGTTTGCGCGTGGCTTTGTGCGCAACTATGCGCGCCTGTTGGGCCTGGCGCCGGAAGGCTTGCTGGCACGGATGGAAGGCGCTCCGGCCGAACCAGCAACGGTGAGCCCCTTGCCGACGCCATCGCACCGCTCATGGCTGACTTCGCCCTGGCTGCTCCTGCTGTTGCTGGGGGTGCTGTTGCTGGGCGCGATCCCGGTCGCCTTGTACTGGTGGCTTAACAGCGAGGTGGAGGAGCCCCGCCCGGCGCCGGCGGCGGTGCTGCAATCACGCCCCGCGCCTGTTCCCGCTCCGGCGCCTGCGCCTGTTTCAGCCCCGATCCCGGAATTGCCGCTCGCCGCGCCGCCTGTTGTTTTGCCGGAGGCAACGCCGACCGCGCCTGCTGCTGTTCCGCCTGCCGCGCCGTCCGCCGAGCCGACCGAAGACGGTGCGCCTGCGGCCGCTGTGCCGGGTGCGGTCAATGGGGCACTGCATCTGGAGTTTGGCGCAGACTCCTGGACCGAGATCAAGGACGCCAGTGGCAAAATGATCCTGCGCAAGCTCAACACGGCCGGCAGCAGCGTGGATGTTTCCGGCATGCCCCCGTTCAATCTGGTGATCGGCAACGCGGCGCAGGCGAAACTGACCTACAACGGCCGGCCAATCGACCTGAAACCTTTTGTCGATGTGACGGTTGCCCGATTCACCCTCGAAGAATAGCCACGCTGGAAGAATGATGTCTCAGATAGTGCGTCGCAATTCCCGTCAGGTGCGGGTCGGAAACGTGTTGGTCGGCGGCGATGCGCCCGTCGTGGTGCAGTCGATGACCAATACCGATACCGTTGACATCACCGCCACCGTGCAGCAGGTGCAGGCGCTTGCCGAGGCTGGCTCGGAGCTGGTACGGATCACCGTCAACACGCTGGAGGCGGCGGCTGCGGTGCCGCGTATCCGCGATCGCCTGGACGCGCTGGGCTGCCGGGTGCCCCTGATCGGCGACTTTCATTTCAATGGCCACAAGCTGCTGACGCAGGTGCCCGAGTGCGCCGAGGCACTGGCCAAGCTGCGCATCAATCCGGGCAATCTCGGGCGCGGCAACAAGCGCGACGAGCAGTTCGCGACCCTGATCGAAGTGGCCTGCCGCTACGACAAGCCGGTGCGCATCGGCGTGAACTGGGGCAGCCTCGATCAGGCGCTGGCGGTGCGCATGATGGACGACAACGCGCGCAAGCCGCAGCCGGAAGACGCCGAGGTGGTGATGCGCCGCGCGATGGTTGCTTCGGCGCTGGAGTCGGCGCACAAGGCGGAGGAGCTCGGCCTCGGCGGCGACAAGATCATCCTCTCGTGCAAGATGAGCCGGGTGCAGGATCTGATCTCGGTGTATCAGGACCTTGCCGCTGCGTGCGACTATCCGCTGCATCTCGGCCTGACCGAAGCAGGGATGGGCAGCAAGGGCATCGTGGCGTCGACCGCCGCCCTGTCGGTGCTGTTGCAGCAGGGCATCGGCGACACCATCCGGATTTCCCTCACCCCCGAGCCGGGTGGCGAGCGCACCAAGGAAGTACAGGTCGGCCAGGAAATCCTGCAGGCGCTGGGCTTGCGTGCATTTACGCCGCAAGTCACGGCGTGTCCGGGCTGTGGCCGCACCACCTCGACCGTGTTCCAGGAGCTGGCGCAGGACATCGAGACCTATCTGCGTACCCAGATGCCCGTGTGGCGCGGCCAGTACGCCGGCGTCGAGTCGATGCAGGTGGCGGTGATGGGTTGCGTGGTCAACGGACCCGGCGAATCCAAGCACGCCAACATCGGTATTTCGCTGCCCGGCACCGGCGAAGTGCCGGTCGCACCAGTGTATGTGGATGGCGAAAAAACCGTGACACTGAAAGGCGACCGCATCGCTGCGGATTTCCAGGCGATCGTCGAGGACTACGTGCAGCGGCGGTATGGACATTAAAAAACCTTTGTCCTTTTATGCCCTTCAGGGTATTCGCGGATAAAAAAATTGATTTCTAGAACATGAGCAACAACAACATTCAATCCGTGCGTGGCATGAACGACTGCCTGCCCGAGATGAGCGATACCTGGCAGACATTCGAGTCCATCGTGCGCGACTGGCTGCGGCGCTACGGCTACCGCGAGATGCGCACGCCGATTCTGGAACAGACGCATTTGTTCAAGCGCGCCATCGGCGAGGTGACCGACATCGTCGAGAAGGAGATGTATACCTTCGTCGACGAACTCAACGGCGAATCGCTGACCTTGCGTCCGGAAGGCACGGCGTCGGCGGTGCGTGCGGTGATCCAGCACAATCTGCTGTACGACGGCGGCAAACGGCTGTGGTACGCCGGCCCGATGTTCCGTCACGAGCGCCCGCAAAAAGGCCGCTACCGGCAGTTCCATCAGGTGGGCGTCGAGGCTTTGGGATTTGCCGGACCGGATACCGACGCCGAACTGATCGTGATGTGCGCCGATTTGTGGCGCAAGCTGGGGATCGCCCCCAGCCTGCAGATCAACACCCTGGGCGACCCCGAATCGCGGCAGCGTCACCGCGCGAAACTGATCGCGTATTTCGAGGCGCATCAGGATGCGCTCGACGAGGATGCCAAACGCCGGCTGCACAGCAATCCGCTGCGCATTCTCGACAGCAAGAATCCTGCGATGCAGGCGCTGAACGACGCCGCGCCCCGGCTGATGGATGAGATCGACGAGGCTGCGCTGGCACATTTCGATGCTCTGCAGGCCATCCTGCGCGACCATGGCATTGCGTTCGAGATCAACCCGCGCCTGGTGCGTGGCCTCGATTACTACAACCGCACCGTGTTCGAGTGGGTGACCGACCAGCTCGGCGCGCAGGGAACGGTGTGTGCGGGCGGCCGCTACGACGGCCTGATCGAGCAACTGGGCGGCAAGCCCGCACCCGCGGCCGGGTTCGCCATGGGAATCGAGCGCTTGCTGGCGCTGATGGAAACCGGCAGCGTCGCGCTGGCGACGCCGGTGCCCGACGCGTATATCGTTCACGCCGGCGAAGCGGCGCAGGCTTACGCCTGGCAAGTGGCCGCCGCACTGCGCGGTGCTGGGCTGGATACCGTGCTGCATTGCGGCGGCGGCAGTTTCAAGTCGCAGATGAAAAAAGCCGACGCCAGCCGCGCGCGCTACGCGCTGATCATCGGCGACGATGAAGCCGCCGCGCAGCAGGTCAGCCTCAAGCCCTTGCGCGATGGCGCAGAGCAAACCCGGACCGAGCTGGCGCTCGCAATCGATTTTCTGAAACGCTGAATTTCCGAATCAAGCAACAACATTTAAAGGTAGAGCACGATGGCAACTTACGATCTGGACGAGCAGGAACAGCTGGACTCCCTGAAAGCCTGGTGGAAACGCTGGGGCAGCCTGACCCTGCTCGCGCTGGCGATCGTCGTCGCGGCTGCAGCAGGCTGGCGCTACTGGCAGAACCGCACCCTGACGCAAAGCCTGGAAGCCGCCAGCGTGTACCAGAATCTGACCCAGTCGCTGGCGACCAACGACGCCAAGGCAGCACGTGCGGCGGGCGCCATGCTGATCGACAAGTACCAGGACACCGCCTACGCCCCGCGCGCGGCGCTGCTGCTGGCCAAGCTGAACGTGATGGGCAAGGATCTGAAAAGCGCACAGACCCAGCTGGAATGGGCTGCGAACAACAGCAAGGAACCGTTCGTCAAGGATCTGGCGCGGCTGCGGCTGGCCGGCGTGCAGCTTGACCAGAAGCAATACGATGCCGCCCTGAAAACCCTGGGTGCAACGCATAGCGATGCCTATGCGTTTCGCTTTCTCGACCTGAAAGGCGATGTCCTGCTGGCGCAGGGCAAACCGGCCGAGGCGCGTGCAGCCTACCAGGCGGCGTTCGGCAAGATGGCGGAAGACAGCGCGTACCGCAGCATTGTCGAGCTGAAGCTGGACGCATTGGGAGGGGCCACCAAGTGAAGAAGCCACTGCTCGCTGCCAGTCTGATACTGGCTGTTTCGGGGTGCAGCACGGTCAGTGACTGGGTCGGCATGGGGCCCGACAAGCCCAAGCCCGCGGCACTGGTTGAATTCACCGCGGCGGCAGCATTGAGCCAGGCCTGGAAAGCCGATAGCGGCGAGTCGCAAGGCTATCTGTTCAGCCCGCAGGCCGATGGAGACGCGGTCTATGCGGCGGGAAGCGATCAGGTGGTGAGCTTGGGCTTGTCGAGCGGGCGCACCAACTGGAAAGTCGAGTCCGAAGCCAGGCTGTCGGCCGGAACCGGCGTCGGGCAGGGGCTGGTGCTGGCGGGCGGCAGCAAGGGCGAACTGCTCGCGCTCGATCAGAAGACGGGCCAGCAGCGCTGGAAAGTGGCGTTGTCGAGCGAAGTGATCGGACAGATGCTGGTGCAGTCGGATACGGTCATTGTCCGTACCGGCGATGGCCGGGTGCAGGGACTGGCCATCGCCGACGGCAGCCGCAAATGGCTGTACAGCCGTACTTTGCCGGTGCTGAGCCTGCGTGGATCGGGCGGCATGGTGGTGCGCGACGACGTGCTCTACGCAGGTTTTCCCGGCGGCAAGCTGGTGGCCCTGAACGCCACCAACGGCGCGCAGCTGTGGGAAGCCACGGTGGCCTTGCCGCGCGGTGCGACGGAACTGGAGCGGGTGGCCGATGTGATGGGTAATCCGGTCGTCGATATGCGCCAGGTGTGCGCCGTGGCCTATCAGGGGCGCGTCGCCTGCTTCGACCGTAGCAGCGGTGCACCGCTGTGGGCGCGCGACACTTCCAGCAACAGTGGCCTGGCGATGGACGAGCGCAATGTGTATGTCAGCGATGACAAGGACACCGTGACCGCCTACGATAAATCCAGCGGCCGCGCCGGCTGGAAACAGGACAAACTGGCACGCCGCCAGATCACGGCGCCGCTGGCGCTGGGGGTGTGGGTGGTGGTGGCCGACAGCGAAGGCTACGTGCATGTGCTGTCGGCGGACGATGGCAGTTTTGTGGCGCGCGCCCAGGCCGGTGGCGTCGTGCGCACCGCGCCGGTCGATATCGGGCCGGGATTCGCAGTGCAGACGGGCAAGGGCGACGTGGTTGCCTTCAAGCTCAATTAATTACTTCATAAAAACCGGCATGCAGATCGAATCTGCCTGCCAGCAAGGATAAGCATGCTTCCCACCCTGGTACTTGTCGGACGCCCTAACGTCGGCAAGTCCACGCTATTCAACCGCCTCACCGGGACCCGCGACGCGCTGGTGCACGACCTGCCCGGAATGACGCGCGATCGCCACTATGGCCGCGGCCGCATCGGCGACAAGCCGTATCTGGTGGTCGACACCGGCGGTCTCGAGCCGGTGGCCAAGGAAGGCATCATGGCCGAAATGGCCCGTCAGACCTTGCAGGCCATCGACGAAGCCGACGCCGTCATTTTCATGGTCGATGCGCGCAGCGGCATGACCGCGCAGGACAAGGTGATCGCCGACCGCCTGCGTCGTGCGGCGTGCCCGGTATGGCTCGCGGTCAACAAGGCGGAAGGGATGAATTCTGCGGTGATCACGGCAGAGTTTCACGAACTGGCATTGGGCGATCCGCTGGCGATTTCAGGTGCGCATGGCGATGGCATTGCCGATCTGGTGAATCTGGCGTTGGAGCCGTTTCCTGTCGACGAAGAAAAATCCGACGATTTCGGCATCCCTAAAATCGCCCTGGTGGGGCGCCCCAACGTCGGCAAGTCGACGCTGGTCAATGCGCTGGTCGGCGAAGAGCGCGTGATTGCATTCGACCAGCCGGGCACGACGCGCGATTCGATTTATGTCGATTTCGAACGCGACGGCAAACCCTACACCCTGATCGACACCGCCGGCGTGCGGCGCCGCGGCAAGGTGTTCGAGACGGTGGAGAAATTTTCGGTCATCAAGACCCTGCAGGCGATCGAGGATGCCAACGTCGTGGTGCTGGTGCTCGATGCGCGGGAAAACATTTCCGAGCAGGACGCGCATCTGGCGGGCTTCATTCTCGAAGCCGGACGTGCGCTGGTGGTGGCGATCAACAAATGGGACGGTCTGTCGCCCGAGCAGCGCGACGACATCAAGCGCGACATCGGGCGCAAGCTGGCCTTCCTCGACTTCGCGCGTTTCAACTACATTTCCGCGCTGAAAGCCAAGGGGCTGGAAAACCTGCTGAAAGATGTTGAAGCGGCGCACGCCGCCGCCTTCATCAAGCTCTCCACGCCCAAGCTCACGCGTGTTTTGGAGATGGCGGTGGAGCAGCATGCACCGCCCAAATCCGGCCTGTTCCGCCCGAAACCGCGTTATGCGCATCAGGGCGGCAAAAACCCGCCCGTGATCATCCTGCACGGCAACGCGCTGGAAGGTCTGCGCGACGACTACAAACGCTATCTGGAAAGCAGTTTTCGCAAGGCGTTCAAACTGCAGGGCACGCCCTTGCGCATCCAGGTCAAGGAAGACACGGGCAAGAATCCGTATGAAGGCAAGGCACGCGCGCCGCTCACCGAAAGCGAAGCGACGCGGATGCGGCGCAAGAAACGGGTGCGCCGCAAAGTTTACGGTTCGGACTGAGTCGTTCGTGCGTCCCCTGTTAGTCAAATTCGGGCCGGCGCTGCTGGTGCTGGCCGGCGTGCTGTCGGGAATCCTGTTTACCCTGCAGACCCTGGGTGCGGCCGATGCGCACATGCGCGAACAACGGCTGACCGAAGTCCGTTTGATGGAACGCACGTTCGACTGGACCGCGGTACAGGCGCTGCGTGGCGAGCCGGGCGATGCGACACGGCCCGAATATGTTCGTATCAAACAACAGCTCGAAGCCTTGCGCAGCGTGAGCTCGCAGTACCGCTTCGTCTATCTGATGGCCCTGCGGGGCAAGGAGGATGTCCGTTTCCTGGCGGACTCCGAGCCGCCTGGATCACCTGACTTCTCTCCTGCCGGCATGCCGTATGGCGAGGCCACCCCGCAGCTGGTCGGCCTGTTTTCCGGTGGTCAGGCGCTCGCCGAAGGGCCGGTCAAGGATCGCTGGGGTATGTGGGTCAGCGCACTGGTGCCGCATGTCGACCCGCAAAGCGGGCGGGTGCTGGCAGTACTGGGGCTCGATGTCGATGCCCGTGAATGGCGACGCACGTTATGGCAGGCGGCCCTGCTGCCGCTTGGGGCGACCCTGGCCTTCGTGCTGGTGTCCGGTCTGATGCTGCGCCAGCGCGCCCGTACCCGCAAGGAGCTTGCGCGGCTCAAGTCGTCCGAAGATCAGCTGTACGAACAGGCGCATCACGACAGCCTCACCGGCCTGCCCAATCAACGCCTGCTGGCCGATCGCATGCACCAGGTGCTGTCGCATGCGCACCGGATGGAAAGCCGGGCGGCGATCCTGTTTCTCGATCTCGACCGCTTCAAGAACGTCAATGATTCGCTCGGCCATGCCATGGGCGACGCTTTGCTGTGCGAGGTGGCCAGGCGCTTGCGTGCGCTGGTACGCGAGGACGACACTGTGGCGCGGCTGGGGGGCGACGAGTTCGTGATTCTGCTGCCCGAGTATCTGCATGACGATGATGCGCGCCACGTGGCCGAGAAAATCATTGCCGAACTGGCCAAACCGATCACGGTGGGCGGCCAGACCGTGTCGGTGGGCGTGAGTATCGGTATCGCGCAGTATCCCGACGATGCGCTTGACTCAGCGGGCTGGCTGGCCTGCGCCGACCGCGCCATGTACGCGGCCAAGGACAGCGGCCGCAACACCTATCAGTTCGCCGACCCGTTGCAGAATGCGCGCGCGCGGGAACGGCTGTCGATCGAAACCGGCCTGCGCCAGGGGCTCGCCCACGGCGAGTTCGTGCTGTATTACCAGCCGGTATTTTCGCTGGCGCATGGGGGCCTCACCGGAGTCGAGGCGCTGGTGCGCTGGAATCATCCGGAGTGGGGGCGGGTGGAGCCGGCGCGCTTTATTCCAGTGGCCGAGGATTCCGGCCTGATCGTGCCGCTGGGCGACTGGATCCTCGCCGAGGCCTGCAGTGCCGCGCAACGATGGAACCGTCAGGGCGCTCCGGCAGTGCCTGTCATGGTGAACGTGTCGGCCTTGCAGTTGCGTCGCCCGGGCTTCGATGGCCGGGTGGCCGAGGTGTTGCAGGAGACCAGCTTGCCGGCAAACCTGCTGGAACTCGAGTTGACCGAGACGACCATCATGCAGGAAACCCTGGTGGGCTCGGCCATGCTGGGCCGCCTGGCGGAAGAGGGCGTGCGTCTGGCCATCGACGATTTCGGCACGGGTTATTCCAGTCTCGCCTACCTGCGGCAACTCGACGCCACCCGCCTGAAAATCGACCGCAGCTTTGTCGCGGACATGGTCGAGGATGCCGAGGCGCGTGTCATCGTGACCAGCATGATGGGGCTGGCGCGTGCACTGGGCCTGAAAGTGACCGCTGAAGGCGTGGAAACCGGGGCGCAGCTTGAATTGCTGCGGACCTTGGGATGCGATGACGTGCAGGGGTTTTATTGTGCGCGGCCGATGCCGGAAGCGGACTTCCTGGCGCGCCTGCCGGACTGGATGAACGGCGGCTTCAGTCCAGCCAGCGCACCAGATAAAACAGCTTGAAGCCTTCGGACGAGCGCGACGGCCCGCTGGCGAGCGCGGCGTGGCGGCTCTTTGCCGGGTCGGCATGCGCCAGTGCATCAGCTTCGCTGGGATAAATCTCCACCACGCCTTCGGGAAAACGATTCCGCTTTTTGCCGGAAGGCGAATAAATCACCACCGCCGAGGTGCCGACGACCTTGGATTCGACATCGGTGAACAGGCTGGTGGCTTGCGGCATCTCGTTCTGGGTTCAGTGCGACTTTTTGGGAATGCTGCTGATCTTGACGGCGTGGGTGTTCGGCGTGTCGTCGGTGAAGTGCGGGCGCTCGTCCAGGGTGCGGCCGGTCAGTTGCGACAGTTCGGTTTCGCGGACGGAAATCACCATCAGGCAATCCTTGATGCCGAGCACGGTGGCCTCGGACAGCGGGCTGGGCTTGCCGTTGCGCGGCGCGGTGTCGCGCACGATGGAAGTCAGCGTCTTGCGCATCATGCGCATCAGGCGCTGTTCGTCGTGCAGGGCTTTTTCATTGTCCATGGGAAGGGCTCCAGAGTGTCGGCAAAGTTCTGACATTGTCGGTGTCGGTCCGCGCCACGTCAACGCAAGGCCCTGATTGCCGGGGGGATAAAGTGTCCGAGTGGGGGCATAAGCAGAATGAACTGCCGCCGTCATAAGGCTGTTTTATGCTTGCGGAAGGAGGAAGTGCCCATGTCCGAAATTCAGGCTGACACCCAAGATGTCCGCGAAATCCGTATCAACCCGATTGTGCCGAGCGAATCGGTTCTGGTCGCCACCGCGCGCAGCATGCGCCCGAAGAAGGCCGAGGAGCTGGCGCCGCGCGATACGCGCAAGCACGTCGAAACCTGCCCGTTCTGCCGTGGCAACGAACACAAGACTCCGCCGCAGATCATGGCCTGGCCGGGGGCGGGCGATTGGGATATCCGCATCGTGGAAAACCTCTATCCGGTACTGGGCGACGACCGCGCGCAGGCCGGCTTCAATTTCGGCTTGCAGCAGACCATCGATGGCTACGGGCGGCATGAGGTCATCATCGATCACCACGAACACGGCATCGCCGTTCATGAAATGTCCGAATCGCATCTGGCAGGCCTGTTCGGCGTCTATCAGATGCGGATGCGGCAGCTGTTCGAGTCGGATGAGCGCTTGAAATACGTGCTGATTTTCAAGAATTTCGGTCCTGCGGCCGGGGCCTCGATCCCGCACACGCATAGCCAGGTGATCGCCATGCCGGTGGTGCCGGTCAACGTCGATGCCGAGGTGAAAAACAGCGCCGCGCACTATGACAAACACCATCACTGCATTTTCTGCGCGCTGATCGACGAGGCGCTGACTTTCGAAGCGACGATCTACGATCGCGCGTCCGGCGCGGTGCGGCGCAAAATAAACGTCGGCCAGTATGTGGTCGAGCGCGGCGAAAAATTCATCGCGATCAAACCGTTCGCCAGCCGCTACGAATGGGAAGTGCATATTTTGCCGCTCGCCCACCAGGCCGATTTTCTGGACCTGCGTGCAGAAGATCTGCCTGATCTGGCCCGGGTGCTGAAACGCACCATGGCGCGGCTGGACGCCGTTATCGGCGGGGCGCAATACAACTTCTTTTTGCACACGGTGCCGCATGACGGGCAGCAGGGCGCGCACGCGCACAGTTATCACTGGCACCTGGAAATCTGCCCGCGCACCTCGATTCCAACCGGCTTCGAGCTCGGCTCGGGCCTGTTTGTCAACACCATCAATCCGGAACAGGCCGCCGAACGCTTGCGCGCAATCGCTTTGTAGCAATCGGCTGGGGCTAGAATGGCATTCTGTTAACTGCCGCAAGGTTTGTCATGCCGACAGATTATCTTCCCCCTCCCGAACAGGCGCTCGTCAGCTATGGTGACGCACACGTCGTGCGTTTGAACGCGCTGTGGAAGCTGTCCGTGCAACCCGGGCTCAGCGACGCCGAGCGCATCCACGCCATGCTGGACATGGCGGCGGACGTGCTGGACATGGACCTGGTGATGCTGGGCGATTTCGGCGAGAGCTACACGGCGCGCTATGTCAGCGACCGGCTCGGCGTGCTGCCCGAGGGCACGCAAATGGTGGTGGAGACGGTGCTCTGCCACGCGGTGCACCTCAGCCGCGAACCCAGCCATATTCCCGACCTGCGCGAACACCCGGTCTACGCCAACCACGCGCTGGTGAACCAGCTTGGGCTGCGGACCTACTCCGGCTTGCCCGTCACGGCCGGGGACGATGCGCGCTGGGTGCTGGCTTTTTTGCGCCAGCGCTGCGACGCGCCGCCCCTGGCGGTCGATATCGCCTACATGGGATTGATTGCGGACTGGCTGGGCAATACGCTGCATCAGGCCGCGCATAAACGATTGCTTGAGCAGATAGCCTTGACCGATCCGCTGACCGGCCTGCCCAACCGGCGTGCAGCAGAGGAGCGCCTGCAGATGGAGGTCGCGCGATTTTCGCGCGACGGCAACGGCTTCGCGCTGGTGTTGCTGGATATCGATCACTTCAAGATGGTGAACGACCGTTATGGCCATGCGGTCGGGGATGAGGTGCTGAAGGTCATGGCGCACCGTTTTGAAGCCGGGCAGCGCGAAGGCGACTGGGTTGCGCGTTGGGGCGGGGAAGAGTTTCTGTTCGTAATGCACGGCAGCCTGGCGGACGACGCGGTCGGCACCATGGGGCGCTTGCTCAATCGGTGCCGTGCAGAACCGGTCCCAACCAGCATCGGCGGGATTCCCTTGAGTTTTTCGGCGGGGGTGGCTGCGTTTGACCCGCAAGATACCGATATCGAAGTCGTGCTGGAAAGAATCGACCATGTCCTGTATCAGGCCAAGGCCAACGGCCGCGACCAGATCCGGTTGGCCGAGCAGCGTGGGGACAAGACGCCCTGGAATGGATCGCTGCTGCGTCAGGCACTGGCGGACGGGCGGGTGCGCTACGCCACGCAGGCGATCGTCGATCTGCAGAGCGGCCAGGTGGTGGCCGACGAAGCGCTGGCGCGGATCGAGACGCCATCCGGCGACATTGTCGAGGCCAAGGATTTCGTCGAGCTGGCCGAAGGCCTGGGTTTGATGGCCGAAATCGATCGTCAGGTCACGCGCGATGTGATGCGGACCTGTGTGGCGCGGATGGAGGGCGGCGGCGCGTCCGGCTTTGCGCATTTCGTGAATGTGTCGCCACAGTTTCTGGCGCGCCATGATCTGGTAGAAGAGCTGCTTGGCAACGCCATGAATTTTTGCCAGGGCTGCGGCGTGACGCTGGGGCCGGTCAAGCCCATCGTGCTGGAACTGACCGAGCGTCAGCACGTTGTCAGTCTGGACAAGCTGCGTGCCGATCTGCAGCCCTTCATCGATTTTGGTTTTCGCCTGGCGCTGGACGATTTTGGCAGCGGTTATTCGTCCTATCTGTATCTGGCGAACCTGCCGGTGAGCTTCCTCAAAATCGAGGGGTGGCTGGTGCAAAACATGAGTAAGGACCGCAAAGTGGCCGGTATCGTCGAGAGTCTGGCAAATTTTGCGCGCAAGGAAGGGGTGCTGACCGTGGCAGAGCATGTTGAAGATGCAGAAACAGCCCGCATATTGGCTGACATGGGCGTGGATTACGGCCAGGGTTGGCATTTCGGCCGCCCGCAACTGGTTTGATCAAAGGGTGATGGGACGATGGGCGGGATGGCGGATATAAAGGGACGTTCGGTTGTTTGACCGCCATCAGGGCGGCGAACGCGTCATTCTGGTCGCGCTCGATTTCGGCATGCCCGACTTCGCCGAAAGCGTGGCCGAATTGCGGTTGCTGGCGACCGGCGCCGGGCTGGAAATCCTCGGGGAGGTACAGGGCAAGCGCAGCCGCCCGGACGCTGCCTTGTTCGCTGGCAGCGGCAAGGCAGACGAAATTGCTGCCCTGGTCGCTGCCGCCGAGGCCGATGTGGTGATATTCAATCATGAGCTGTCCCCGGCGCAGGAACGCAATCTGGAACGCCGTCTGCAGTGCCGGGTGATCGATCGCACCAGCCTGATCCTGGATATCTTTGCCAGCCGCGCGAAAAGCGCAGAGGGCAAGTTGCAGGTCGAACTGGCCCAGTTGCAGCACCTGTCCACCCGCCTGGTACGCGGCTGGACTCACCTCGAGCGGCAGCGTGGCGGGGTCGGCATGCGGGGACCGGGTGAGAAGCAACTTGAAACTGACCGCCGCCTGCTTGGCGTGCGCGTCAAGGCGCTGCGCGAACGGCTCGCCAGGCTGGGCAAGCAGCGTCGCACCCAGCGGCGCTCGCGTGATCGCCAGCAGGTGCTGTCGGTGGCGCTGGTGGGCTACACCAATGCCGGGAAATCCACGCTGTTCAATGCCCTGACGCGTGCCGGCGCCTACGCCGCCGACCAGTTGTTTGCCACGCTGGATACCACCACCCGCAAGCTGTATCTGCCTGGGCTGGGGGAAATCGTGCTGTCGGATACAGTCGGCTTTATCACGCGCTTGCCGCACGATCTGGTGGCGGCGTTCCGCGCCACGCTCGAGGCGACCGCCGAAGCCGATTTGCTGCTGCATGTGATTGATGCTTCGAGCCCGGGGCGCGAACGGCAGATCGAGGCTGTCGAAAAAGTGCTGGGCGAGATCGGAGCCGATACGGTTCCGCAGCTTCGCGTTTACAACAAGCTCGATTTGACGGGCGTTGCGCCAGGGGTGGGGCGTGACGAATATGGTAAACTGCAGAGCGTTTATGTGTCCGCGCAAACCGGCGCGGGGCTTGAACTTTTACGTGAGGCGCTGTCAGAAATCCTGAGCGCCAACCGCGTTCAGAACGAGGCTGCAGCACACGACAAAGCTGCTTTTTCTCCTATGGTTCACACTGCATAAAGTAATCAAATATGGCCTGGAACGACCCGCAATGGGGCAATAAAGGGGGGGGCGGCAAAAACAGCGGCCCGCCTGACCTGGATGAAATGTGGCGCCGTATCAACGCGCGGCTGAACGGCATGTTCGGCGGCAAGGGGGGCGGGCCGGAAGGCGGATCCCCTGACGTCATGCCGGGTGGCGGCAATCTGGTGGGCTTGCTGGCAGGGCTGGTGGCACTGGTGTGGCTGGCCAGCGGGTTTTACATTGTCGACCAGGGTCAGCGTGGCGTGGAGTTGCGTTTTGGCAAATACGTCGAAACCACCCAGCCGGGGCCGAACTGGCACATTCCGTGGCCGATCGAATCCCGCGAAGTGGTGAATATCGATCAAGTTCGCACGGTTGAAATCGGCTATCGCACCAATGTCAAAAACGAGATGCTGCGTGAGTCGCTGATGCTCACCGACGACGAAAACATCGTCGATCTGCAATTCGCCGTGCAGTACATCATCAAGGACCCCAAGGATTTCCTGTTTGTTAACCGCGCCACGGAAGAAGCGGTGCGGCAGGTGGCCGAGAGTGCGATGCGCGAGATCGTCGGCAGAAACAAAATGGACTTCGTGTTGTACGAGGGGCGTGCGGATATCGCAGCACGTGCCAAGTCCCTGACACAACAGATTCTCGACCGCTACAAGACCGGTGTCACGGTCAGTCAGCTGACGCTGCAGAACATCCAGCCGCCCGATCAGGTGCAGGCCGCATTCGATGATGCGGTCAAGGCCGGACAGGACCGTGAGCGGCTGAAGAACGAGGCCGAGGCTTATGCCAATAACGTGGTGCCGCGTGCGCGTGGTTTCGCTTCACGTCTCAAGGAAGAGGCCCAGGGGTATCAGCAGTCGGTGATCGCAAACGCCGAGGGCGAAGCGAACCGCTTCTCCCTGGTTGTCACGCAGTATGCGAAGGCGCCGCAGGTGACGCGTGAGCGGATATATCTCGACACCATGCAGACCGTGATGAACAACACGACGAAAATCCTCGTCGACCAGAAGGGCAACAGTCTGTTGTATCTGCCGCTCGATAAATTGCAGCAGATTGTCGGCCAGCCATCAGCTGCCGAGCCGCTGTCGCAATTGCCTGCTGCCGAGTCGGCATCTGCCGCAACGTCGGCTGACCCGCGCTCGCGCGACGCTTTCCGCAGCCGTGACCGGGAGGATCGGCCATGAAATTCAACTTTGCGCCCGTTTTGATCGGGCTTGTCGTGCTGGCCGTGGTGCTGAGCGGCAGCATGTTTACCGTCAACCAGACCCAGAATGCGCTGGTGTTCCAGCTCGGGGAAGTCGTATCGGTCAAAACAAAACCGGGCTTGTATTTCAAGCTGCCGCTGGTGCAGAACGTGCGTTTCTTCGACACGCGCATTCTGACCCTCGACGATTCCGATCCGGAGAGCTTCATCACTTCGGAAAAGAAAAACGTGCTGGTGGACTCCTTCATCAAGTGGCGCGTCGTCAATGCCAAGCAGTTCTACGTTTCGGTGGGTGGCGACGAGAGCCGTGCGGCCATCCGGCTGAAGCAGACCGTGAATGATGGATTGCGCGCCGAGTTCGGCAAACGCACGATTAACGATGTGGTGTCGGGCAAGCGCGATGAGGTGATGCAAGCGATTCGGAATCAGGCGGACCGCTTCGCCAGCACACTGGGGGTACAGGTGGTCGATGTGCGCATCAAGCGGGTCGAACTGCCGGCGTCGGTTTCCGAAAACGTGTATCGCCGGATGGAAGCTGAACGCAAGAAGGTGGCCAACGAGTTGCGCTCGACCGGCGCGGCGGAAGCCGAAAAAATCAAGGCCGATGCAGACAAGCAGAAGGAAGTGATCGTTGCCGAGGCTTATCGCGATGCACAGGGCGTCAAGGGCGAGGGCGATGCCAAAGCATCTGCGGTCTACGCGGCGGCCTATGGCAAGAACCCCGAGTTCTATGCGTTCTATCGCTCGATGCAGGCGTATCGCGAAAGCTTCAAGAGCAAGAGCGACATGATGGTGCTCGACCCCAGCGCTGCCTTCTTCAAATACATGAAGAATCCGCGTGCTGCCGGTGGTCAATGACCGGCATTGACTGGCTTGCTGCAATTGGCGTGTTGCTGGTGATCGAAGGGGTGCTGCCATTTGCTGCACCCGCGGTCTGGCGCGATGGCTTTCGTCGGATGCTGGAACTCAGCGATGGCCAATTGCGTTTCATTGGCGCTGCCTCGATGTTGGGCGGCGTTTTTTTGTTGATTTTGTTGAATTGAATTGTTGAACCGCAATGGTCGCCTGGCTGCTCCCTGAAAATGTAGAAGATGTCCTGCCGCCGCAAGCCTGGCGCATGGAGGACATGCGGCGTGCGCTGCTCGACCTGTTCCGTAGCCGGGGCTACCAGCTGGTGATCCCACCGCTGATGGAATACGTTGAATCGTTGTTGACCGGGGTGGGGGCGGATCTCGACCTCAAAACCTTCAAGTTGGTTGATCAGTTGTCGGGTCGACTGATGGGCGTGCGCGCCGACATCACGCCGCAGGTCGCGCGGATCGATGCGCATCTGCTTGCGGCCAATGCGGTGAACCGCCTGTGTTATGCGGGCAGCGTGCTGCATACGCAGTCCGACGGCTTTCATCGCTCTCGCGAGCCGATCCAGATCGGGGCCGAACTGTATGGCGAACCCGGTGCCGCGGCCGATCTCGAAATTCTGACCCTGATGTTGCAGGCTTTGTCCACATGCGGTGTCAGCACCCTGCAACTCGACATCGGCCATGTGGGGGTTTACCGGGCGCTGGCACAAGAAGCGGGCTTGACCGGCGAACTTGAGCATCAGCTGTTCGGCGCTCTGCAGGCCAAGGACAGCAGCGCCGTGGCCATGCTGACGGCAGGGCTTCCGGCCACCTTGCAGCAGGCCTTTGCTGCGTTGCCGCAGCTATATGGCGACCGCAGCGTGTTGGTCGAAGCGCGTACGCGTCTGCCGCAATTGGTGGCAGTGCAGGCTGCGCTGGATACGCTGGAGTCGATCGATCGCGGCCTGGTCGGGGTGGATGCGGCCTACGATCTGGCGGAACTGCGTGGCTACGGCTATCACAGCGGTGTCGTGTTTGCCGCCTACACGGGCGGACGCAGCCATGCGATCGCACAGGGCGGACGTTACGACGAAGTGGGGCGGGTGTTCGGGCGCGCGCGTCCGGCGACCGGTTTCAGTCTGGATTTGCGCGAGCTGGCCGTTGCCAGCTCCGTGGCTTGATAAAGTGGCAACACAATAAGGGAGACTTCTCTGTGGCAACAAAAAATGTGGCAGCAAAAAACGTCGTCGTCATCGGCACCCAGTGGGGCGATGAAGGCAAGGGAAAAATCGTCGACTGGCTGACTGATCGCGCACAGGGTGTGGTGCGTTTTCAGGGGGGCCACAATGCCGGCCACACCCTTGTCGTTGCGGGCAAGAAAACCGTGCTGCACCTAATTCCGTCGGGCATTCTGCGCGACAACGTCACCTGCTATATCGGTAACGGCGTGGTGCTGTCGCCGACCGCACTGCTGGAAGAAATGGACATGCTGATTGCGGCTGGCGTCGATGTTGCCAACCGTCTGAAAATCAGCGAGGCCTGCCCGCTCATCATGCCGCACCACGTGGCGCTCGACCAGGCACGTGAGATCGCCAAGGGCGCCGGCAAGATCGGCACCACCGGGCGCGGCATCGGCCCAGCTTACGAAGACAAGGTGGCGCGCCGCGCGTTGCGCCTGCAGGACCTGTTCCATCGCGAACGTTTCGCCGCCAAACTGGGCGAAGTTCTCGACCACCACAACTTCATGCTGAAGAACTACTACAAGGCCGACGTGGTGAGCTTCAACCAGACGCTCGACAGCATGATGGCGATGGCCGACCGCCTGAAGCCGATGGTCGCCGATGTGCCGCGCAGCCTCTACGAAGCCAACAAGGCGGGCGGTAACCTGCTGTTCGAGGGCGCGCAGGGCACGTTGCTCGACATCGATCACGGCACCTACCCATTTGTGACTTCGTCCAACTGCACTGCCGGTGGCGCGTCCACCGGCGCCGGCGTGGGGCCGAACACGCTGCATTACGTGCTGGGCATAACCAAGGCCTACACCACGCGCGTCGGGTCCGGGCCCTTCCCGACCGAGTTGTTCGATGATGTCGGCCAGTATCTCGGCGAGAAGGGCCATGAGGTTGGCGCCACCACGGGTCGCGCGCGTCGCTGTGGCTGGTTCGATGCCGCGGCGCTGAAACGCTCGATCCAGATCAACGGGGTGTCGGGGTTGTGCGTGACCAAGCTCGATGTGCTCGACGGACTGGAAACCGTGCGCGTCTGCGTCGGCTACAAGATCGATGGCGAGGTGTGCGACATCCTGCCGGTGGGCGCTGAATCGATCGCCGACGTCGAACCCATTTACGAAGACTTGCCGGGCTGGAGCGATACCACGGTGGGCGTGCAGGAATTCGACAAGCTGCCGCAAAAGGCGCAGGCCTACCTGAAGCGGATGGAGGCCTTGTGCGAAGTACCGGTGGACGTGGTGTCGACCGGACCGGATCGGGTGGAGACCATCGTGCGTCGTCATCCCTACGAGGCGTAATGCCGGATATTAAAATCAATCAAACAAAAAGCCGACACGAGGTCGGCTTTTTGCTTACAACTGGTGCCCAGAAGAGGACTCGAACCTCCACACCTTGCGGCACACGGACCTGAACCGTGCGCGTCTACCAATTCCGCCATCTGGGCAATAAGGCGCGCATTCTAGAGAGCAGAGAATAAATTGTCAACGAACAAATCACGCAGCCGTGCAGCGAAGCACAAAATTCCGGCGATCCGTCTGGCCGATCCGTTTTATGAACGTGAAATCGAACGCTATGAATCGCCCTTGCCCAGTCGCGAATACATTCTGCAACTGCTGACCGAGGCGGGCTGTCCGGTCGAGGCGGATGCGCTGGCCGAGCAGTTGCACATCACGGATGACGAACGCGAACTGTTCCAGCGCCGTCTGGGTGCGATGCAGCGCGATGGCCAGCTGATGCTGAACCGCAAGCGCCTGCTTTGCCTGCCCGACAAGCTGGACCTCATCAAGGGACGCGTCGAAGGCCATCCGGACGGGTTCGGTTTTGTCGCGCCCGATGAAGGCGGCGACGACCTGTTCCTGTCGCCCAAGGAAATGCACCGCGTGTTGCACGGCGACAAAGTGCTGGTGCGGGTGGCCGGCTTTGACCGGCGTGGGCGGCGCGAAGCCAAGATCGTCGAGGTGCTGGAGCACGTCAACCAGTTCGTGGTCGGCCGCTATTACCTGGAAGAGGGCATCGGTTTTCTGATCGCGGAAAACCGCCGCATCAACCAGGACATTCTCGTCCCTGCCGGGAACGCGGGCGCGGCGCAGCCCGGTCAGGTCGTGACGGTGGAAATCGTTGCACAGCCTGGTGCGCATAGCGAAGCGATTGGCCGCGTGACGGAAGTGCTGGGCAGCTACACCGGATCGGGCATGGAAATCGAGATTGCTCTGCGCAAGCACGACCTGCCCTACGTGTTTCCGCCGGAGGTGGAAAAGCAGGCGGCCGCCTTGCCGAACAAGGTGATGAAAAAAGACATGGCTGGACGCGAAGACATTCGCCACCTGCCGCTGGTCACCATCGACGGCGAAACCGCGCGCGATTTCGACGATGCGGTGTATTGCGAGCCGCTCGGCCGCAGCGGCTTCCGCCTGGTCGTCGCGATTGCCGACGTCAGCCATTACGTCAAGCCGCATGATGCGCTCGACACGGAAGGATACGAGCGAGGCAACTCGGTGTATTTCCCGCGTCGTGTCATTCCCATGTTGCCCGAGGCGCTGTCCAACGGCCTGTGTTCGCTCAATCCGCAAGTGGACCGCCTGTCGATGGTGTGCGACATGCAGGTCAGCAGCACGGGCAGCATCAAGGAATACCGCTTCTATCCGGCGGTGATTTTTTCGCACGCTCGCCTGACCTACAATCAAGTGTGGGACTGGTTGTCCGGCGCAGTCAAACCGGATGCCCAGCAGGCTGAACTGATGCCGCATTTGCAGGCGCTGGATAAATTGTTCCGCACCTTGTTGAAAGCACGCGCCAAACGCGGTGCGATCGATTTCGGCTCGACTGAAACGCAGATGCAGTTCGATGACGATGGCAAAATCAAGGCCATCGTGCCGGTGATTCGCAACGATGCCCACCGCATCATCGAGGAATGCATGCTGGCGGCCAACGTCTGCGCATCGGATTACCTGCACGTCAATGAGCAGCCTGCACTGTTCCGTGTCCACGAAGGCCCGACCCCGGAAAAACTCGCCGCGTTGCGTGGATTCATGGCCGAATTCGGCCTGGATCTGCCTGGCGGCGACAAACCGCATGCCAAGGATTACGCTGCCTTGCTGGAGAAAATCAAGGGCCGCCCCGACCATGGCCTGCTGCAGACCGTGATGCTGCGCTCGTTGAAGCAGGCGGTTTACAGCCCGGACAACAAGGGGCACTTCGGCCTGGCTTATGAGGCGTATACCCACTTCACCTCGCCGATCCGTCGCTATCCCGATCTGCTGGTGCATCGTGGCATCAAGGCCGTGTTGAAAGGCGAGAAGTTGCCCGGAAAAGGACTGGCGGAAGTCGGGGTGCATTGCTCGATGACCGAGCGCCGCGCCGACGACGCCACCCGCGACGTCGACGCCTGGCTGAAGACCTACTTCATGCAGGACCGCATCGGCGACGAATACGACGGTACGGTGAGCGCGGTGACCAGCTTCGGCATGTTCGTCGCGATCGATGACATCTTCATCGAAGGTCTGGTCCACGTCTCCGAACTTGGCCAGGATTATTTCCACTACGACCAGGCCAAGCACATGATGCTGGGCGAGCGCACGGGCAAGCGGTATCGCCTGGGCGACCGCGTACGCATCAAGGTGATGCGCGCCGACATCGAAACCAGCAAGATTGATTTTGCGCTGGTCGAGACGGTCGAGGCTACGGACGATGCGGCTGATGCGTCGTTCACTGCGAAAAAGAAATCGGGCCGGACAAAAGCCGGTGGCCACAGGAAATGAGCGAGAAGTCTCCTGAAAAGCTGATTTATGGCTTTCATGCCGTGTTGGCGCGCTTGCGTCATGACCCGGCAGGCGTGATCGATATCTACATCGACCTCACTCGCCGTGACGCGCGCGCGCGCGATCTGGTCGCGCAGGCCAAGACTTGCCAGGTCAACCTCGCGCAAGTCGAACCCGCGCGGCTGGCGCGGCTGGTGGGTAAGGAAATCAAGCATCAAGGCGTGGTGGCGCGGGTCAAGCCGGTCAAGCTCAGCCAGTCGCTCGATGACATCCTGGAAAACATTCAGGGCGCAGCATTGTTGCTGATCCTTGACGGCGTGACTGACCCGCACAATCTGGGTGCGATTTTGCGGTCTGCGGACGCCTTTGGCGTGCATGCGGTGATTGCGCCGAAGGACAACGCGGTCGGTATCAATGCCACTGTTGAAAAGGTGGCTTCAGGCGCGGCTGAAACAGTGCCTTACATCATGGTCACCAATCTGGCGCGTACCATCGACGACCTTAAGGAACACAACATCTGGGTGATCGCGGCTGACATGGACGGCGAGCAGACGCTGTCCGGTATCGACGCGAAAGTGGGCATAGCCTGGGTGCTGGGATCGGAAGGCGAGGGGATCCGGCGTCTGGTCAAAAAAAGTTGCGATCAGGTTGCGCGGATTCCGCTTGGCGGCACGGTCGAGAGCCTCAATGTGTCGGTTTCGGCAGCCCTGTGCCTCTATGAAACGGTGCGCCAACGTTCCTGAACCGCGCTGTTGTTGCCTGGTTTGAGGCTTTTTCTTGCCAAGTGGGCGCATGCCCTGCATACTTATCGACCGGACGGGTCTTTTGGTTTGCCTTTTTCCTGGCTATCTGTACTGACATCCGCCATTTGGCGCGTTTGCTGCGGTTCGCATGACGAGCCGAAGCATTCTCAGCGCTGGCGCATGGCTCGCCGCGTTATGGGCTTATCAATTTAGGGACACACTATGGCAAAAGAAGAACTGGTAGAAATCGAAGGGGTAGTCAACGAGGTGTTGCCGCAAACGCGCTTTCGCGTGACGCTCGACAATGGGGTTGAAATCATTGCCTACGCATCCGGAAAAATGCGCAAACACCGCATCCGTATTCTGACCGGCGACAAGGTCACGATTGAAATGTCGCCTTACGACATGACCAAGGGGCGGATCAATTTCCGCCACAAGGACACCCAGGTCCAAATGCCTCCGTCGATGCCAAGAAAATACAAGTAAGCGGTTTTTGATCCAGCCTCTTTGCTGAACGTCCTGCACATTCATCAAGCAAAAACGCCAGATCGATTACAAATGAAAAAAGCCGGGGTCGCGTTGCCGCCCCGGCTTTTTTCATTCAGGCGCGCACCTTGCGGTAAGCCTCCAGCAGGCGTTGATGGATCGCGCTGCCTTCAAAATTGCTGCCGAGTGCAGTCAGTCCGAAAAACCGCTGGTCCTGATTGAACAAGGCGAATGCCGTCTGCAGGGTTTCGCGGCCGTATAGTAGCGCCAGTGACGATTCGAACGGACTGGGGTCAGCCAGTCGTGCAAGATCGGCGATGCAACGGTAGACCTTCAGTCGCGCTTCGCTGCGCTGGCCGTACTGCGCGATCCAGGTGCAGCCTTCGAGGATGGCGTCATCGTCGCCGATCGCCAGCGCCAGCAGCAATTTGATTTCGCCCACACGGATATCGGTCCACGCCGAGCCGGGGTCGGGCGCCAGCCCGATCAGCACCGTCACCAAGCGGTCGTCCGCCAGTTCCAGTTCATCCATCAGATCAAGCAGATCGGCGCATTCGTCGTCGCTGAGCTCGGGCAGGCGCGACAGGGCCGGGCGGATGAGATTGCCGACGCTGTTGTTTTCGAACTCGAGTTCTTCGACCGGATAGATCTCGGAGACGCCCGGCACCAGGATGCGGCAGGCGTAGACGCCGAGATGGGTGAAATCGGCGATATAGAGTTCATATCCGGCTTCGTGCAGGGCGTTCACCGACCACGTGTAGTCCTCCTCGGTCGTGGTGCCGAAATTCCAGTCGACGAATTCGAAATCGGGGGTGTCGCGCAGGAACTGCCAGCTGATGACGCCGCTGGAATCGACGAAATGGATCTCCAGGTTTTGCGGATCGGCGATTTCGGCCTGGTCGAAGCCGGGTGCGGGAAAGCCAGCCAGCGAATCAAGTGCGCGCCCCTGCAGCAGTTCGGTCAGCGCGCGCTCCAGCGCCACCTCGAAGCGCGGATGCGCGCCGAAGCTGGCAAAGCAGCCTTGATCGTCCGGATGCAGCAGGGTGACGTTCATCACCGGATACCTGCCGCCGAGCGAGGCGTCCTTCACCAGGATGCCGAAGCCCGCTTCGCGCAGACCGTGAATGCCGGCGGCGATGTGCGGGTAGCGGTTGATCACGGCCTCGGGTACGTCAGGCAGGCACAGGCCTTCTTCGATGATGCGGAACTTGATGTGGCGCTCGAATATTTCGGCCAGCGCCTGGGTACGCGCTTCCATCAGCGTATTGCCGGCCGACATGCCGTTGCTGACGTAGAGATTGCCGATCAGGTTGACCGGGAAATACGCAGTCTTGCCGTCGCGCAGGCGCTGATAGGGGATGGCGCAGATGCCGCGCTCGGCATTGCCGGAATTGAGGTCGATCAGCTGATCGGCGCTCACGCTGTCATCCGGGTTGTAGAACGCGTGCAATTCCGGGGTCAGCAAACCGGCTGGCCAGGCATCGCCATCATTCACGTCAAACCAGCGCTCGTCTGGATGGTGAACGTAGCTGCGCTGGGCGATGGTTTCGCCCAGATAGAAATGGGTCCAGAAGTAGTTGGTCGACAGCCGCTCGAAATACTCGCCCAGTGCGCTTGCCCGCGCGGCCAGTTCTGACGCGCCCTTGCCATTGGTAAACAGCAGCGGGCAGTCGCGATCGCGGATGTGCACCGACCATACGCCTTCCACCGGGTTGAGCCAGGAGCGCTCCTCGATATGAAATCCCAGCGCGTCGAGTTTGGATTGCAGGGTGGCGATGGAGGCTTCGAGCGAAGCGTCCTTGCCGGGGATGAAGTGCTCGGTGGCTGACATGGGGGAGGACCGGATTGTGAACTGCCGACAGCATAAGCCATGCGTCAAGTGTGGCGTCAAATGATGGGCGTCCGCCCTTTTCCGGATGGCCATCCCGCGCCATGTTCAGCCACTTTGCGCGGCGTATGGACTTGCCGAAAATTGCCTTCTACGGACCTGCACATGCAGTGCGCAGACCTTTGTTCTGTACGCGGTGTGATGCAATCAGCCGGAAGATTTTGCAGTGACGCGCAATACCCGTGTGGCGCGTGAACGCTGTGTGGGTGCGACAAAATGCCTAATTGATGTCTTGGCGCAGCGGAATAAGATGCGCCGGCGTGAACGAGTTACACCCATAAACCAATCGCCCTCAGGGAGAATAAATAATGTCGATTGCAATATCCAGGCTGGCGCGCCGCGCCGTATTCCTGTCCACAGGCGCCGTGGCAATATTTGCTGGCGCGCCGGCCCTTGCCCATGAAGTGACCTACAGCGTGACGCAGATGTACAACCAGGTTGTGTATGACGCTTCCAATCCGACCTGGGACACGTACTTTACCGGCACCTTCGATTTCAACGAACACACCGGCACCGTCTCGAATCTGCAGGGATCGCTGAGCCAGGCCATGACCGGCAACACCGCGTTCCGGGCGCTGGATTACCAGCTGTCCTCGGTCTATGACGCCACGCTCGGCGGTCTGTTGGTGTCGGTGTTTCATCAGAACACGACGGACGTTTTTCAGGGTGGCGGTTTCGTTACGGGCGGCATGAAGGAGTATGGCAACCAGAACGCCTACGCCACGATTTTCGTGAACACACTCGACCCTACGGCTGCGCTGACCACGGCACAGGTCGCCAAACTGGCCTACGGCGACTGCACAACGGGCAGCCTGATGGGCATGGGAATGGGCGCCAAGACCTGCATGACCGGCTGGGTGGGCACGGCGGCCGACCTGTCGGGCGGCACGATGCAGGGCACCTATCCCATCAGCCAGACCATCGCCGCCGTGCCGGAAGCCGACACCTGGGCCATGTTGCTGGCTGGTTTGGGGCTGGTTGGCTTTGCTGCACGTCGTCGCGAACTTGTCTGATATTCCTCAAAGGAGCTTGAAATGAAAACATCCCTGTATGCATTCACTGCCTTGGCCATGATCGGCACTGCACCGGCGTTTGCGCATGTCGAAACCTATAACGTCGCGCTGACTTTCTTCGAGCCCGACACCCAGCCGCGCGACACAATCTTTAACGGATCCTTCGATTACGACGAGCACACGCACACAGTGTCCAATCTGCAGGGCATGCTGTCGGAATCGATGACTGGTGATCCCGGCGTGCCCGGCCCCGATGGCGATTACGGCATGACCTGGCTGATGCTCGGCAATCAACTGGTGTCGTGGTACGACGCAGCGCTGGGCGGCACCTTCGCCGCGACCTTCAAGAACGCCAACACCAACACATTCACGACCCTATTCGGGGGCGACGGCTGGTCTCCGGCGGCAGGCATTGCGGCAGGCGGTGTCTACTCCGGCTTCCCCGTCTCGGGGTCTAATCCAGGCAACGCTTATGCCCTGATCTTCGTCCCCGATGATCCGCTGGCTGCGCTCAACCAGACGCAGATCGACAAGCTCGCCTACGCCGACTGCGCGCCAGGCGGCATGATGGGCGCAGTGTGCATGACCGGTACGACCGTCGCAGGCTACGGCGCGATCGGCACGATGAGCGGTTATCCGGTGTCGCAGCTCATCACCGCCGTTCCCGAGCCCGAATCGTATGCCATGCTGCTCGCCGGCCTGGGTCTGGTGGGCTGGGCGACACGCCGTCGCAAGATTTGAATCCCCGCGTTCTGCTGCTGCGAACGCTTGCCGGCTGGCTTGCGTTCGCATGCGCATGTCCCGCCGCTGCGGAGGCGCCGGTCGATCAACCGCTCCTGTTCAACTCGACACCGTTGATGACGGTGATCGTGACCGGGACGCCGGTGGACGATGATCCTGTCGGCGGCACCCGTCTGGGGCGTAAGGAACTGGCCCCGCTACGCGCACGCAGCAGCGATAGCACGCAACTGCTGCATGACGTGCCAGGCGTGAGCGTTTACAGCGCGGGCGCTATTTCAGGTCTTCCGGTTATCCATGGACTGGCGGACGACCGTCTGCGCGTCCAGGTCGACGGGATGGATTTGATGTCGGCGTGCCCCAATCACATGAATTCGGTGCTCTCCTACATCGACCCGTCGCGGGTCGCCGCTATCGAGGTGTTTGCGGGCATCGCGCCCGTGAGCGTGGGGGGCGACAGCATCGGCGGGGCGATCCAGATGAAATCCGCGCCGCTGAAATTCGCCCGGGCCGACGAAGGCCTGCGTGTCGAAGGCCAGGCAGGCGCGTTCTATCGCAGCAATGGCAATGCCCTTGGCTATCAATTCGGGGTCGCGCTCGCAGGCGAGCAAGTGGCGGCTTCCTATTCCGAATCGAACTCGCAATCAGACAATTACGAGGCAGCGGGGAATTTCAAACTGCCCGGCTTGTGGCAGAACTTCGGCGAGGTCCCCGTGGCGCCGGAGGAGGTGGGTTCCAGCGCATACAAGGGGGCGCAGAATCGGGCGCTCGACCTGGCGTTCAGCCAGTCGAACCATCTGGTCGAGCTTGGGGTGAGCGAGCAGAAGCTCGACTACGAGGGGTTTCCCAACCAGCGCATGGATATGGTTTCCAGCGCGCCCGATCCGGCCGACCCAACCGTGCCCGGCAACTACCTTATCGACAAGAACGAGCCCGCCAACGTGAACCGTCTGGTCAATCTTCGCTACACCGGACAATACGACTGGGGCCAGCTGGAAGCGCAGGTTTTCAGGCAGAGCTTGCAGCATCACATGGACATGCTGCCGGACCGGTTCAACGGCATGCTGATGCCGATGGATACGGAATCCACGACACTGGGCGGGCAGGTCAAGGGCAGCATCGAATTGTCCGAAACCGATACGCTGCGGGTCGGCGGCGATTTCCAGAAGTACCGATTGGACGACTGGTGGCCACCCATTGGAGGACCCTTCCCGGGTTCGATGTGCTGCCAGGACTTTTGGAACATCAACGATGGCGAGCGGGACCGCCTCGGCCTGTTTGCCGAATGGGAGGCGCGCTGGAATCCGGAATGGTTGACACTGGCGGGCATCCGCAGCGACACCGTGGAGGCGAACACCGGGCCGGTTCAGGGATACAGCAGCGGGAGCTACCAGGGCGACGCGAACCGCTTCAACGCGCTCGATCATCAACGGGTCTATCACAACTGGGACTGGACGCTGCTGACACGTTACACCCCGAGCCAGACGCAGACCTACGAGGCCGGTCTCGCACGAAAAACCCGTGCGCCGAATCTGTATGAGCTCTATCCGTGGTCGACCTTCGCCATGGCGGCGTTGATGAACAATTTTGTTGGCGACGGCAACGGCTACATTGGCAATCTCGATCTGAAACCCGAAGTCGCCCACACGATCAGCGCAACCGCCGACTGGCACGATGCCGAGGAGACAGAATGGAGCTTCAAGGCAACGGGCTATGCGACCTGGGTCGAGGATTTCATCAATGCAAAACGCTGTGGCCCGCCCGTGTGCAATACCAATGCCTATCTGACGACGACCAATGCCTACGTGCTGCTGCAATACGACAATCAATCGGCGCGGCTGTACGGTTTCGACCTGTCAGGCCATCTCCGCCTCGGGAGGAGCGAGGCGCTTGGCAGCTTTACCGCAATCGGCCTCGTGAACTACGTGCGAGGCGAGAGCCGCAGCACCGGCGACAACCTGTATCACATGATGCCGCTCAATGCGAAGCTGGGGCTGGAGCAGCGCCTCGGGCGCTGGACCAATGCCGCGGAAGTGCAGGGCGTGGCTGCCAAGACGCGTATCTCCCAGGTAAGGAACGAAGTGACGACGCCGGGGTATGCGCTGTTCAATCTGCGCAGCAGTTACGAGTGGAAGCACGTGCGTCTCGACGTCGATGTCGAAAACGTTTTCGACACGCTCTATCTACTGCCGCTTGGCGGCGCCTATCTCGGCCAGGGCAATTCGATGACGACCGGCGGCGTGCCCTGGGGCATGAGTCTTCCGGGCCGGGCGCGCTCCCTCAACGTTGCGCTGAACATGCGTTTTTGAACGCGGCTCAAACCGGCGTCTGCTCGAATTCCGCGACGACCTGCCGCAGCCGGCTGGCTTCCTGCTCGGGCCGCATCAGCGCGCGGCGCGTGCGGGCGTGCAGCAACAGCTCGGCATAAAAATCGGGATCGCGCTCGGCCATCGAGAGCAACCCGGCCAGTTGCCGCTCGTCGCCCACCGGGAAGTAACCGGGATAGTCTTCGCCCAGCATGCCGATGTTGCCGGGCATGTGCGAGGCCAGCACCGGCACGTCGGCCGCCAGCGCTTCGCAGATGACATTGGCGCCGCCTTCCATGACCGAGCTGATGACCATCAGTCGCGCGCGCGCCAGCCGGTTCAGCACCGTTTTGTGCGGCACATCGCCTGCCCAGTGCCAGCGTGGCAGCTTGCCTTGCGCCAGTTCGGCGGTGGCGGCCATGTCCTCGCTCAGGGCGCCGCCCAGGTGCGTCACCTGGATATGCGAGGCCTCGGGCAGATAGGCGGTCGCCAGCGCTGCGCGGAACGGATCTTTTTCTGCGCGCAGGTGGCCGATGACCAGGACCTCGAAGACTTTGGCGCGCGCGGATTTGCGTGTGGTGTCGGGCGAGGACTGGTAAATTACCCGTGTCCTGGCGGCCAGATCGTCGGCGAGTTCGTCAGCGCCGCATTCCTGCAGCACGATGATCCGGTGTGCGAATTCCAGCGCCTGCTGGGCATTGACGTCTTCATGGATGTCGCGATACAGGTCTGTGCCGGTCAACGCCAGCAGCAGCGGCCGGCTGGGAAAGCGCTCGGCGAAGGCGCGGATCGAAGCAAAGCTGCGTCGTGCATGCAGCGCCAGCATCAGGTCGGCTGGACGGCCGTCCCATTCAGTCTGTACCCGAACCGTGTGCCCCGCCTCGCGCAAGAAGCGCGCCCAGCGTGCGGCCGTGTGCCAGTTGCCGTTGCGATGAGCCGCGCCATACGGGGTGATGAGTGCAATGCGCATAGGCGCGAGTTTACGCCGGGCGAGGCGATTCGCGGATAATTGGGCCGATGACAGAAACCGCCATTTCTTCGCACGACAACCCGATTTTCAAGCGGCTGAAGAAGCTCGCTGAGTCCGCGCGCGCGCGGCGCGAGGCAAGAATGACCCTGCTCGACGGCGAGCATCTGCTGGCGGCGTATCTCGACGCCGGCGGCCAGCCGCATACCCTGGTGCGTGCGGCTTCGTTCGATGCCGTTTCTTTTGAAGCGTTGGCTGCGCGTTGTCTGCAGGCCAAGCGCATCGTGCTGCCCGACGCGCTGTTCGCCGCGCTCTCTCCGGTTGCCACGCCGACCGGCATGCTGGTCGAGGCCGCCTGGCTTGCGCCGCCTGCGATCGACGTCACGCCGCTCGTCATCGTGCTGGAAGACATCCAGGATCCTGGCAACATCGGTTCCATGCTGCGTACCGGTGCGGCGGCCGGGGTGACGCTTGCCGTGCTGTCGAAAGGCTGCCACGACCCATGGTCACCCAAGGCGCTGCGCGGCGGGCAGGGCGCGCAGTTCGTGCTGCCGCTGATCAGCGGGGTCGATATCGTGGAATGGCTGGCAGGTTTTGAAGGGGAAAGCCTCGCCCTTGCCCTGGCTGAAGACAACAGCCTGTATGCGCGCAAGCTCGCCGGATCGCTGGCGTTGATTGTGGGCAACGAAGGTGCGGGATTGTCGCAAGCGGTGTGCGAAGCCGCGAGCGCGACCATCCGCATCCCGATGCCCGGCAGGATTGAATCCCTGAATGCAGCTGCGGCACTGGCCGTGGCGGTGTTCGAAGCAGCCCGCCAGCGAGCGGTTTGATCCGCCGTGACGCAGGTAAATCGGTTGGCTGGAAAACTTGAGTATGCGAGCGGCACCAGGCAGCTCGCTGGGCGGAGGGGGACTACTTCAGAAGCGGAGAGTCAAGCGGGGACGGCGAGCGCCTGCGACCAGTCGCGCTCAAGCAACGGGATAATCTCCTCGGCAGGAACGGGGCGGCTGATGAAATACCCCTGCACGTTCTGACAACCGAGCTCACGCAAGGTTTCGAGTTGCTCCCGCGTTTCCACGCCTTCGGCGATGATGCCCAGCCCCAGCCCTTTGCAGAGGGCAAGAATCGAGTTGAAGATGGCAGCGTTGACCGGCGCGTACTGAATGTCCTTGACGAAGTAACGGTCGACTTTCAGAACGTCGAGCGGGAAACGCTTTAAATGGGCCAGTGACGAGAAACCCGTGCCAAAGTCGTCGATGGCAATCGTGATGCCCAATGCTTTCAATTCATGGGTCCGGTTGATAGCCGCTTCCATGTCCTCCATGAAAATCCCCTCGGTCAGTTCGAGTTGCAGCGCACGCGCTGGCAGCCCGGAATGACTCAATGCGCTTTTGACGGTCTGGACCAGGTCCTCATTCCAAAATTCCTTGCCCGACACGTTGATGGCGACGCGCAGGTCTGGAAACCCGGCGGCATGCCAGTCGGCTGCCTGGGAGCAGGCGACTTTCATCAATGCGCTACCGACGCTGACGATGACGCCACTTTCCTCGAGTATCTGCAGGAATGCAGCCGGACTGAGCAATCCCTTCTCCGGGTGACGCCAGCGGATCAAGGCCTCGAGGGATTGGATCCTTCCGCTCTCCAGGTTGAGTTTTGGCTGGTAGTGGAAGACAAACTCATTGCGCTCCAGTGCGTAATGCAGGTCGGTTTCCAGTTGCAGCCGTTCTTCCGCCATGGCGTTCATTGCCTTGTCGTAAAGCTGGAACCGGTTGCGGCCGTGTTGCTTGGCGTGATACATCGCCGTGTCGGCGTGTTTGAGCAGGCTGGTGGATGTTTCCCCGTCATTTGGGTAAACCGTTATCCCGATGCTGCAACTGCAGAAAACCTCGCGGCCGGCGAGGCGGTAGGGCTGGGTGATAACGTCCAGCATCTTTTCCGCTACCCGGATGATGTGACTGATCTCGGCTGTGTCGCTGATGATGACGACGAACTCGTCCCCCCCCAGGCGTGCCACGGTATCTTCGGCGCGCGCGACCTGGCGGAGGCGTTCGGCTACTTCGCGGATCAGCATGTCGCCGCTGGTATGCCCAAGCGTGTCGTTGATGAGCTTGAACCGGTCAAGGTCGATGAACATGAGGCCCACCAGGGTTTTGCGGCGCTGCGCACGCACGATGGCTTGCTCCAGTCGATCCAGGAACAATCTGCGGTTGGGCAGATTGGTCAGGACGTCCTGGGTGGCGAGCAGTTCGCGTTCGCGGCTGATGCGGCTGGTGAAGTAAAACACGACGGCAGCGACGAAAAGCCCTACCAGCAAGGCGGCGCCGGATAACGAGTACATCCATAAACGCGCCGCTTCATGGGCCTTGCGCGCCTCGCTGCTGGCGGCCAGGGCAACCTGCTGGGTCTCGGTGTCCAGTTGCGACAACACCTCCATGACATTGTTTTGCGCCGGAATGACTTTGCTCAAGACGAGGTCTTCCGCATCCCGGATGGCGCCCCGGCTGATCAGGTCGATGACTTGTTCCTGTATCGGTTGAGCGTATCGAACCAAATGGCCTTGCCGGGCGATCAGGTTCTGTTCCCGCTGGTTCAGTGGCATGTTCATGAGCGCCTGCCGCGCGGTGACAAACACGGAACCCTTATTGTTGAATTGCATCAACAATTCATCCCGATCAAACGGGTCTTCGATCTTGGTGAGCATGAACATCACCAGCGTTCGCTCGCGTGCGGCGATGACCATGTCTTTCGTAAGGTTTTGCTTGCGCATGTGAACGTCGACTACCGCATTGAGTTTGTCGGTGGTCATGCCCAATTGCCGCAGGCCGAATGTGGTGACCAGAACGATCAGCAACAGTTGCGTGACAAAGCCTGCAAGCAGCGCCAGTTTCCAGGCTGTGGGGCGCGTGATCCGCCGCTGGGTGGATGTCTGGGTCAGGTCAACATCAGCTTTCATGGTGGATGTCTAACGGGCAGCGCTCCTGTGGTAGAAAAGGAATGGACGTGGCTGGATTGCACGTCAGAAAGTCCTGCCCATGGCACGCTGGTAATGCGTATGTACTCAAACAAGTAACGGCATTTACACCACGAAATTTAACCGTAATACAAATTGCGGAATTTGCTAAAGGATTGTGGGCAGCAATCGTCTGGACCGCCCTTCTTGAAGGCGCATGGCGCGCGAGGCCTGGTTAGGCTTGGGGGTCCATGCTGACGCGGTCTTCGGGCGGATTCCTCAGGCGTGCGGCGATTTCCTCCACCGACATGCGGGTGGTGTCGATGACGCCAAGCGCATGCTGCTTGAACAGCCGCTCGGCAGCGGCGAGTTCTGCCCGGCATTGTTCCAGGCTGGCATAGCGGCTGTCAGGGTAGCGTGCCTGGCGGATCGCGGCCAAGCGTTCCGCCGCCAGGGTCAGGGCGCGCACCCGGGGCAGATGGGCCAGCAGGATGTCGGGCAGGCTGGCATGTTCCAGGTCGTCCGGGGTGAGCGGATAGTTGGCGACGCGCAGGCCGTATTGCAGGGCCAGGTAGAGCGCGGTGGGGGTTTTGCCGACACGTGATACGCCCACCAGGATCAGGTCGGCCTGATCAAGTCGCTGCGGCTGCAGGCCATCGTCCAGCGCCAGGCTGAAATTCACTGCGTCCATGCGCGATTCGTAGTTGTTGGCCATGCTGTGGATGCGCCCCGGGCTGGGGGTGATGGTTTGCCCCAGCGCGATTTCCACAGCGGGAGCGATGCGGTCGAAGAGATCGAACAGCTGGGGACAGCTTGCGCGCAGGATCGCGCGCAGGGCGGGATCGGTCAGGGTGGAAAACACCAGCGCGTCGGACGTGGCGGCTATGCGCGCAGCGGCGGCATGGGCCTTCTCCGCGCTGTCGACGAAAGGCAGTGCAATCAGGCTAAACTCGAAATCAGGAAACTGCGACAGCACGCTCTTGGCCACCGCCTCGACGGTGACGCCCGTGTGATCGGATACGCAGTATGCAATGCGCTTTTTCATGGAGTGGATTATGCAGGCCTCGAATCACTATATCGTTCCACTGGATGCGCTGTCGATGGCTGATGTGCCGCGCGTGGGCGGCAAGAACGCGTCGCTGGGCGAAATGATCCGCAACCTGTCCGGCGCAGGGGTCAAGGTACCGGGCGGCTTCGCCACTACGTCGCAGGCGTTCTGGGATTTTCTCGACCACAACGATTTGCGCGCACGCATCCATGCGCGACTGTCGGCATTGAACGTGGCGGACGTGACGGCGCTGGCCCAGGCGGGCCAGGAGATTCGTACCTGGGTGGAAGCGGCCGCCTTGCCCGCTGATCTGGAGCAGGGCTTGCGCGACGCCTACCGTGCCTTGGGCGCGAACGTGTCGGTGGCGGTGCGCTCGTCCGCCACCGCGGAAGACCTGCCCGACGCTTCGTTTGCCGGCCAGCAGGAAACCTATCTGCATGTGCAGGGCGAGGCCGACTTGCTGCTTTATGTGAAGAAGGTGTTCGCTTCGCTCTACAACGACCGTGCCATTGCCTATCGCGTGCATCACGGCTTTGCCCATGCCGAGGTGGCGCTGTCGGCCGGGGTGCAGCGCATGGTGCGTTCCGACATCGCGTGTTCGGGTGTGCTGTTCACCCTGGATACCGAATCGGGTTTTCGCGACGTGGTGTTCATCACGGCGGCATACGGCCTGGGCGAAACCGTGGTGCAAGGATCGGTCAACCCGGACGAGTTCTATGTACACAAACCCAAACTCGCCGCGGGCTTTCCCGCCGTGGTGCGGCGCGAGCTGGGCGGGAAGGCCACCCGCATGGTGTGGCGCGCTGGGGAAACCGTCATCGAGGACACGCCGCTCGAACTGCGCAGGCATTTTTCGCTGACGGATGGCGAAGTGCTGGAACTGGCGCGCCAGGCGATGGCGATCGAAACCCACTACGGCCGTCCGATGGACGTCGAGTGGGCGAAGGATGGCGAGACCGGTGAGCTGTTCATCGTGCAGGCGCGGCCGGAAACGGTGAAGGCGCGCGCCAGCGGTGGGGGCGAACGCTACGTGCTGGAAGCCACGGGCGAAGTGCGCATCACCGGGCGCGCCATCGGCCAGAAAATCGGCGCCGGCGAAGTGCGGCTGATCGCCAGCCCGGCGGAAATGAACCGGGTGCAGCCGGGCGACATCCTGGTCACCGACATGACCGACCCCGACTGGGAGCCGGTGATGAAGCGCGCGGCGGCGATCGTCACCAACCGCGGCGGGCGCACCTGTCATGCAGCCATCGTCGCGCGCGAGCTGGGCATCCCGGCCGTGGTGGGCACCGGCGAGGCGACCCGGGTGCTCAAGGAGGGCGAGACGGTGACGGTGTCGTGCGCCGAGGGCGACACCGGCACGGTATACGCCGGCAAGCTGGCGTACACGGTGGAGACGCTGGCGAGCGAGCGGCTGCCGGAACCTCCGGTG
Organism: Thiobacillus sp.; assembly: GCA_020057245.1. Lineage (GTDB taxonomy): Bacteria > Pseudomonadota > Gammaproteobacteria > Burkholderiales > Thiobacillaceae > Thiobacillus. The sequence continues at coordinate 71,465 of JAGVGD010000012.1, forward strand.
AAACTGATGATGAACGTCGGTAATCCCGAGCGTGCTTTCGAGTTTGCGCAGATACCCAATCACGGTGTCGGCCTCGCGCGGCTGGAATTCATCATCGCGCGCATGATCGGCATCCATCCGCTGGCGCTGCTGGACTATGCCAGCCAGACGCCCGGAGTGCGCGACGAAATCGATCTGCGCATCGCCGGCTATGCCGATCCGGTGTCGTTCTATGTGGACAAGCTGGCCGAGGGCATTGCCACGCTGGCGGCGGCGTTCTGGCCGCAGCCGGTAATCGTGCGGCTGTCGGATTTCAAGTCCAACGAATATGCCAACCTGGTGGGCGGCGAGCGCTACGAACCGAAGGAGGAAAACCCCATGCTCGGCCTGCGCGGCGCAGCGCGATATGTGTCGGTGCTGTTTCGCCCGGCGTTCGTGCTGGAGTGCCGCGCGCTGAAGCAGGTGCGCGAGACCATGGGATTCGACAACGTCGAAGTCATGATTCCCTTCGTGCGCACGCTGGAGGAATGCGCGGCCGTGGTCGAGTTGCTGGCGGCCAACGGCCTCAAGCGCGGCGAAAACGGCCTGCGCCTGATCATGATGTGCGAGATCCCCTCCAACGTGTTGCTGGCCGATGACTTCCTGCAGTACGTCGACGGTTTCTCTATCGGCAGCAACGATCTGACGCAGTTGACTTTGGGCATCGACCGCGATTCCGGTCTGGTGGCAGCAGGCTTCGACGAACGCAACCCGGCGGTGAAAAAACTGCTGGCTGAAGCGATCGCCGCCTGCAGGCGGCATGGCAAATACATCGGCATTTGCGGCCAGGGGCCGAGCGATCACCCCGATCTGGCCGACTGGCTGGTGGCCCAGGGAATCGGTTCGCTCTCGCTCAATCCGGATACCGTGGTGGCAACCTGGCAACGCCTCGCGCAGGCGTGATATTTTGTCGGTCTTATCAGGGAGATGACATGCAGGCACCGACAACGGCCTCGCGCAAGAGCGGACTGAAATGGATTGTGTGGCTGGCCGTGCTGCCATTGCTGCTTTTTGCGCTTTATCTGGCGTTTGTACTGAACTGGTCGTATTCCGAAGGCGAGCGTGCCGGGTATCTGCAACGCTTCTCGCACAAGGGCTGGTTGTGCAAGACCTACGAAGGTGAACTGGCCATGACCACTGTGCCGGGGGTGGCGCCGGTACTGTGGAATTTTACGGTCAAGGACGCGGCGGTGGCCAGGCAGCTGAATGCGCTGGCGGGCAAGCGGGTCGTCGTTTACTACGAAGAGCACCGCGGCATTCCCACCACCTGCTACGGTGAAACCAACCATTTTGTCAGCAGCGTGCGCGAGATCGAAGACATCGGCGTGCACACCAACCCGGTCAAACCGCTGCCGCAGATTCCGCAATAAATCGCTTCCACGTCGACCGTTCAACTGCATCGTCATTGAGCCATCATGGGTGATGGAGTAGAATCCGTCATCACCCGCCCCCGCTTAGTAAAATGACGAAGTATGTGTTTGTCACTGGTGGAGTGGTTTCTTCCCTCGGGAAAGGGATCGCATCCGCCTCACTCGCTGCGCTGCTCGAATCGCGCGGCATCCGTGTCACCCTGTTAAAGCTCGACCCGTACATCAACGTCGATCCCGGCACCATGAGCCCGTTCCAGCACGGCGAAGTGTTCGTGACCGACGATGGCGCGGAAACCGACCTCGACCTGGGCCATTACGAGCGCTTTTCCAGCGCCAAAATGGCCAAGCGCAACAACTTCACGACCGGCCAGATTTACAAGTCGGTGATCGACAAGGAGCGGCGCGGCGATTATCTCGGCGGTACCGTGCAGGTCATTCCGCACATTACCGACGAAATCAAGGCCTCGATCCGCGCCGGCGCTGAAGGCTCCGACGTGGCGATGGTGGAAATCGGCGGCACGGTGGGCGACATCGAGTCGCTGCCCTTCCTCGAGGCCATCCGCCAGATGGGTTTTGAAGATGGCCCGGAAAACACCTGCTTCATCCACCTGACGCTGCTGCCCTACATTCCCACCGCCGGTGAGCTGAAAACCAAGCCGACCCAGCATTCGGTCAAGGAGCTGCGCGAAATCGGCATCCAGCCCGACATCCTGCTGTGCCGTGCCGACCGTGAAATCCCGGTCGAAGAGCGCCGCAAGATTGCGCTGTTCACCAACGTGCGGCCGGAAGCGGTGATCCAGATGCTGGATGCCGATTCGATCTACAAGATTCCGGCGATGTTGCACGACCAGATGTTGGACGAGATCGTCTGCCACAAGCTGAAAATCCTGGCGCGTGCGGCCGACCTGACTATCTGGAAAAAACTGGTCAACGCGCTGGAACACCCCAAACACACCGTCAACATCGCCTTCGTCGGCAAGTACGTCGATCTCACCGAATCCTACAAATCGCTGTCGGAGTCGATGATCCACGCCGGCATGCACACCCTCAGCAAGGTGAAGATTCACTACATCGATTCGGAGCAGATCGAGCAATCCGGCACCGGCAGCCTGAAGGACATGGACGCGATCCTGGTGCCCGGCGGTTTCGGCAAGCGCGGCGTCGAGGGCAAGATTGCCGCGATCCGCTATGCGCGCGAAAACAAGGTGCCGTATCTCGGTATCTGTCTGGGGATGCAGCTTGCGGTGGTCGAATATGCGCGCGATGTCGCGGGCATGGCCGATGCGCACTCCACCGAATTCGACGCCGCCACCACGCATCCGGTCATCGGTCTCATCACCGAATGGCTGGATCGCGGCGGCCAGATCGAAACCCGCACTGAGCAGTCCGATCTGGGCGGCACCATGCGTCTGGGCGGCCAGCCCTGCAATCTGAAGGAAGGTACCCTGGCGCGCGAAGTGTATGGCGCAGCCAACATTACCGAGCGCCATCGCCACCGTTACGAAGTCAACAATACGCTGCTCGCCGAACTCGAGGCCAAGGGCCTGGTGGTGGCAGGCCGCGCACCGGGCACCGATCTGTGCGAAATGGTCGAGTTGCCGCAGTCGGTACATCCCTGGTTCGTGGGCTGCCAGTTCCATCCCGAATTCACCAGCAATCCGCGCACCGGCCATCCGCTGTTCATTGCTTTCGTCCAGGCCGCGCTGGCGCACCAGGCCAGCGTTAAAGCTGCGCCCGCGCAGCCAGAGGAACGCGCATGAAACTCTGTCATTTTGAGGCGGGCCTCGACCACCCCCTGTTCCTGATCGCCGGACCCTGCGTCATCGAATCCGAGCAGCTGGCGATGGATACGGCCGGCGCGCTGAAGGAAATGTGCGCCGCGCTGGGCATTCCCTTCATTTACAAATCTTCGTTCGACAAGGCCAATCGCTCGTCGACCCAGTCGTTCCGCGGTCTGGGGGTCGAAGAAGGTCTGCGCATCCTGTCCGAAGTGAAAGCGAAAATCGGCGTGCCGGTGCTGACCGACGTGCACGAAGACACGCCGCTCAATGAAGTGGCGGCGGTGGTGGACGTGCTGCAAACACCGGCGTTTTTGTGCCGCCAGACCAATTTCATCCAGAACGTTGCGCGCGCTGGCTTGCCGGTCAACATCAAGAAGGGCCAGTTTCTGGCGCCGTGGGATATGCAGAACGTCGTCGACAAGGCGCGCGCAGTCGGCAACGAGCAGATCATGGTGTGCGAGCGCGGTGTGAGCTTCGGCTACAACACGCTGGTGTCCGACATGCGCGGCCTGGCGATCATGCGTGCCACGCAATGCCCGGTGGTGTTCGATGCCACCCACTCGGTGCAGCAGCCGGGCGGGCAGGGCGCCACCAGCGGCGGCCAGCGCGAATTCGTGCCGGTGCTGGCGCGCGCGGCGGTGGCGGTGGGCGTGGCCGGTGTCTTTGCCGAAACCCACCCGAACCCGGCTTGCGCGCTGTCGGACGGCCCCAATGCCTGGCCGCTCGACATGATGAAAGAACTGCTGGAAACCCTGAAGGAAATCGACGTGCTGGTGAAGCAGCGCGGGTTTATTGAACACAAAATAATGAATGTATGAACGGAGGAACGGGGGTCGCGTGACCGCCATCGTTCTCATATCTGGAATCTAAGGAAATAAATTGAGCGCAATCATTGATGTCATCGCCCGGGAAATTCTCGACTCTCGCGGCAATCCCACTGTAGAAGTCGACGTGTTGCTGGAGTCCGGCGTGATGGGGCGTGCCGCTGTGCCGTCCGGCGCATCCACCGGCAGCCGCGAAGCCATCGAATTGCGCGACGGCGACAAGTCCCGCTATCTCGGCAAGGGCGTGTTGAACGCAGTCGAACACGTCAACACCGAAATTTGTGAAGCCATCATCGGCCTTGACGTCGAAGACCAGGCCTTCATCGACCAGACCATGATCGAACTCGACGGCACCGAGAATAAGTCGCGTCTGGGCGCCAATGCGCTGCTCGCCGTGTCGATGGCGTGCGCGCGCGCTGCCGCCGAGCAGGCCGGCCTGCCACTGTACCGCTATCTCGGCGGTGCCGCACCGATGGCCATGCCGGTGCCGATGATGAACATCATCAACGGCGGTGCGCATGCCAACAACAACATCGACATGCAGGAATTCATGATCATTCCGGTCGGCGCGCCGAGCTTCCGCGAAGCGCTGCGCTACGGTGCCGAAGTGTTTCATGCGTTGAAGAAACTGCTCGACGACGCCGGCATGGCGACGACCGTGGGCGACGAAGGCGGCTTTGCCCCCAACCTGGAATCGCACGAGGCGGCGCTGAAGCTGATCGTGCAGGCCATCGAAAAAGCCGGTCTGCAGCCGGGTATCGATGTCGCCATCGGCGTCGATTGCGCCGCCTCCGAGTTTTATAAGGATGGCCTCTACCATCTCGAATCCGAAGGCCTGAAGCTGAGCTCGGCACAGTTCACCGATTACCTCGCGGCCTGGTGCGACAAATACCCGCTGATCAGCATCGAGGACGGCATGGCCGAAGGCGACTGGGACGGCTGGAAGGTCCACACCGAAAAGCTGGGCGCGCGCGTGCAGCTGGTGGGCGACGATCTTTTCGTCACCAATGCCAAAATCCTCAAGGAAGGCATCGAGAAGGGCATCGCCAACTCGATCCTGATCAAGGTCAACCAGATCGGCACCCTCTCGGAAACCTTCCAGGCCATCGAAATGGCCAAGCAGGCCGGTTATACCGCGGTGATCTCTCACCGCTCAGGTGAAACCGAGGACACGACCATTGCCGATCTGGCCGTTGCCACCAATGCGCGCCAGATCAAGACCGGTTCGCTGTCGCGTTCCGACCGCATGGCCAAGTACAACCAGCTGCTGCGCATCGAAGAAGAACTCGGCGAGACGGCAAGCTACCCCGGGCGTGATGCGTTCCGCCAGCGCGGCTAATTTCAGCGCGAGCGGCATTGCCGCGCGTGTACGCAGCCAGGGCCTGACCTGGGCGCTGGCTACCGCAATCGTGTTGTTGCAGTACCCGCTTTGGCTGGGGGCGGGCGGCTGGTTGAGCGTGCGGGAGCGCGCTCGGGAAATCGACATCCAGCAGGCATTGAATCAGCGTCTGCAAGCGCGCAATGCCGGTTTGCTGGCTGAGTTGGGAGACCTCAAACAGGGGCGCGACGCGATTGAAGAGCGCGCGCGCAATGAATTGGGCATGATCGCGGCGGATGAGTGGTTCATCCGCGTGGTGCCGGCCCATTCCGTTCAGTCTGGAAAAACGCATGAGTGATTTGCAAATCAGCTTGTTGGCGATCGGCGCGGCCATCGTGGTGGCGATACTGGCGTTCAACTGGTTTCAGGAGCGGCGCTTCCGCAACCAGGCGAATGCCGCGTTCGAGTCGCCGGTAGCGGATGTGCTGATGCAACCCGGCAGCGCCCCGTTCGCGCGTGACCCGCACAAGCGGGTCGAGCCCGCATTCGATGCAAACGATGCGCACGACATGGCCGAAGCCCAAGAGCCGCATTTGCACATCGACAGCAATCCCGCACCAACGGGCGCCGAGACGGCTGCTGCTGACGACATGGCGCGTGTCATGCGCGCCGCTGCCGACGTTCCGCCGCAGCCAGCCACTGCCGCCGCTTCGATAGCGGTCGCGCCCTACGACGAACTGATCGAATACCGCATTCGCCTCGGCAGTGACGGCGTGCAGGCCAATGCGCTGGCCGATGCATTCAGTCATACCCGCACCCTGGGCAAGACCGTGCGCTGGATCGGCGTGCCGGTGGGCGCGACGCAATGGGAAGACGTCCAGCCATGGCGCGATCTGCATTACCAGCAGCTGGTTGTCACCATGCAGCTCGCCGACCGCAATGGCGCGGTGCTGGAGGAGCAACTCACAGGCCTGTGTGAAATGATGCAGACCCTGGCGCAGAACCACGGCCTGCGCATTGCCTGCGACGACGTGGTCGAGGCGCTGGAACGGGCGCAGGCGATCGACCGTTTCTGCGTCGACGTCGACGTGTTGATAGGTCTGAACGTGGTGGCGCGCGGCGAAGGCGCGGTGAATCTGACACGCATCGTGCGCGAGGCCGAAGGCAGCGGCATGGTGCTGGGGATGGATGGCGTGTTCCAGCTGCTCGACAGCCGCAGCGAACAGCTTTACGCCTTGTGCAACCACGATGCCGAGCCCTTCAGCAACGAAGTGGTCGAGGGGCAAACCTCGCAGGGCGTGACCCTGCAATTCGACGTGCCGCGCGTGCCCGACGGGCTGAAAGTGTTCGACGGCATGGTGGCGTTTGGCCGCAAGCTGGCCAACGAAGTCGGTGGGATCCTGGTGGACGATAACCTGCGTCCGCTGACCGACACCGGCATCGAAAAAATCCGCACGCAGCTTGCGCACATCTACGAACGCATGGAAGCGCGCGGCGTTCCATCCGGCTCCCGGCGGGCGCTGCGTCTGTTTTCCTGATGGCCTCGCCCGACGTGCTGGCGCGCGTGACTACGCTGCGCCGGGAAATCGAACGTCACAATCACGCTTACTACGTCCTCGATCAGCAGATCATCCCTGATGCGGAATACGACCGCCTGTTTCGCGAGTTGCAGGCGCTCGAAGCCGATCATCCGGAACTGCTGACGCCCGATTCACCCACCCAGCGCGTCGGCGGCACGCCGCTCGACGGCTTCCCCAAAGTGCGGCACGTGGTACCAATGCTGTCGATCCGCACCGAAACCGATACTGAAGCGAGCGGTGCGCTGGCTTTCGATACGCGGGTGCGCAAGGAACTGGAACTGGCCGAGTCCGATCCACCGGTCGAGTATGCCGCCGAACTGAAATTCGATGGCTTTGCGATCAACCTGCGTTACGAACACGGCCTGCTGGTGCAGGCCGCCACGCGAGGCGACGGTGAAACCGGCGAGGACGTGACGCAGAACATCCGCACCGTGCATGCCATTCCATTGCGCCTCGTCGGCGATGCCTTGCCTGCTGTGCTGGAAGTGCGCGGAGAGGTGTTCATGCGGCGTGACGATTTCGAACGCTACAACGCCCGGCAGCGCGATGTGGGCAAGCCCACGCTGGTGAATCCGCGCAATGGCGCGGCCGGCAGCATCCGCCAGCTCGATCCCAAGCTCGCCGCGCAGCGTCCCCTGTCCTTTTTCGCCTATGGCCTGGGCGAAGTGCAGGGCTGGCACGATGCGCCTGACACCCACAGCAAGACACTGGCGGCGCTGGAGCAGATGGGAATTCCCGTCTGCGCCGAGCGCATCACCGGGCAGGGCGCGGCAGCCCTGATTCAATTCCACGACGACATCGCTGCCCGCCGCGACCAGCTGCCGTTCGACATCGACGGCGTGGTGTACAAGGTCAACCGCTTCGACCTGCAGCGCCAGCTGGGCTTCGTCACGCGCGAGCCGCGCTGGGCAGTGGCGCATAAATACCCTGCGCAGGAGGCGCTCACCACGGTGCTCGGCATCGACGTGCAGGTGGGGCGCACCGGCAAGCTGACGCCGGTGGCGCGGCTGGCGCCGGTGTTCGTCGGTGGGGTCACTGTCACTAACGCGACGCTGCACAACCAGGACGAGATCGACCGCAAGGATGTGCGCGTCGGCGATACCGTGATCGTGCGGCGAGCGGGCGACGTGATTCCGGAAGTCGTGGCGTCCGTGCCGGAGCGGCGCCCGCACCCTGCGCCGCCGCGTTTCGATATTCTGCAAACCTGCCCGGTCTGCCCGGAGTGCGGTTCGCACGTGGTGCGGCTCGAAGGCGAGGCGGCGGCGCGCTGTACCGGCGGCCTGGTATGCCCGGCGCAGCGCAGGCAGGCGCTGCTGCATTTCGCCGGCCGCCGCGCGATGGATATCGAGGGGCTGGGCGACAAACTGGTCGAGCAACTGGTCGATCGCGGCCTGCTGCATACGCCGGCCGACGTCTTTGGTCTGAGCCTGGACACGCTCGCCGGGCTGGACCGCATGGCCGAAAAATCGGCCGCCAATCTGCTTGCTGCCGTCGAAGCCAGCAAGACCACCACGCTCGCGCGCTTTATTTTTTCCCTGGGTATCCGTAACGTGGGGGAGACCACCGCCAAGGATCTGGCGCGCCATTTCGGTTCGCTGGATAAACTGATGGTCGCCGATGAAGCCGGCTTGCTGGCGGTACGGGATGTCGGGCCGATCGTGGCGCAGTCCATCCTGCAGTTTTTTGCCGAACCGCATAACCGCGAGGTGATCGCCACATTGCGCGGCGCCGGCGTGCATTGGCCCGAATCAACCGGCGTGCAACAATCGGCCGGTATGCTGGCCGGCAAGACGCTGGTGCTGACGGGCAGTTTGCCCACGCTGACGCGCGATGCGGCGAAGGAGCGGATCGAGGCAGCTGGCGGCAAGGTGGCGGGCTCGGTGTCGAAGAAAACGGATTACGTGGTGGCGGGTGCCGAGGCAGGCAGCAAACTGGACAAGGCGCGCGAGCTGGGCGTCACCATTCTGGATGAGGCCGGCTTGCTGGCGCTGTTGGCCGCTGATGATGCCGCCGGGCAATACACGCTGAATTTTTAAAACCAGAAACACAGGGAAGAGTCATGCAAAAAGTCAGAAAAGCCGTATTTCCCGTAGCCGGTCTGGGCACGCGATTTTTGCCCGCCACCAAGGCCAGCCCCAAGGAAATGCTGCCCATCGTCGACAAGCCGCTGATCCAGTATGCTGTCGAAGAGGCCATGGATGCGGGTATCACCGACATCATTTTCATCAGCAGCCGTACCAAGCGTACGGTGGAAGATCACTTCGACAAGGCCTACGAACTCGAAACCGAGCTCGAAGCGCGCGGCAAGAAGCGCGTGCTGGAACTGGTGCAGTCGATCCGTCCCGCGGGCATAAACTTCATCTACATCCGCCAGGCGGAAGCCCTGGGGTTGGGGCATGCCGTGCTGTGCGCCCAGCCGGTGGTGGGGAACGAGCCCTTTGCGGTCATCCTGGCCGACGACCTGCTCGACGGCACCCCGGCGGTGATGAAGCAGATGGTCGATCAATATGGCTATTACCAGTGCTCGGTGCTCGGCGTGCAGAGCGTGGCGCCCGAAGAGACGGCGGCCTATGGCATCGTGGATGCGACCCCGATGGCCGAGCGCGTCTCGCGCGTCAATGCCATCGTCGAGAAACCCAAGCCCGAAGATGCCCCTTCCAATCTGGGCGTGGTTGGGCGCTACATCCTGACGCCGCGCATTTTTCACCATATCCAGCAGCTCAAGCCCGGTGCCGGCGGCGAACTGCAGCTTACCGACGCCATTGCAGCCCTGTTGAAAGAGCAGCAGGTGTTGGCTTACGCGTTCGACGGCATTCGTTACGACTGCGGCAGCAAGTTCGGCTATCTGCAGGCCACGGTCGAATATGCGCTGAAGCACGCTGAAGTCAGCGAAGAGTTTGCCGCATATCTGAAAAAGCGGATGTGCTGAGTCTGGCGGGCTGAGTCGCCGCAGCGGTTCAAGCTGCGGGTTCGGGTTGCGCTGAAGTGGCGGGCTGCGACCAGCCGGATTCCTGCAGCCAGGCCGCGAGCTTGTCTGCCGGCATGGCCCGGCCCATCAAATAGCCTTGGGAAAAATCGCAGCCGAGGATGCTGAGGATGTCCCAGATCGCCTGGGTTTCCACGCCTTCAGCCGTGACCTTGAGGCCCAGGTTGTGCGCGAGATCGATGGTGGAACGCACGATCACCGCGTCATTTTCGCGCTCTTCAAGCTCCATCACGAAAGACTTGTCGATCTTGAGTTCGTCCACCGGCAGCCGCTTCAGGTACGCCAGCGACGAGTAACCGGTGCCGAAGTCGTCGATGGCAAGCGTCACCCCCATCCGGTCCAGTTCACTGAGGATGGAAAGGCCATCCTTGGGATTGGCCATGATGGCGCTTTCGGTGATTTCGAGTTTGAGCTTGCCGGGGTCGATGCCGGTGTCGGCCAGCAGGGTGGAGACCATGGCGGGTAGATTCAGGTCGTGCAGGTTGCGCGCAGAGAGGTTGACCGACATCGACAGGCGGTGACCCTGCCTGTCCAGTGCGGCCAGGTGGGTCAGCGCCTGATCGAGCACCCAGTGCGTCAGGGTGTCGATCAGGCCGGCCTCTTCCGCCAGCGGGATGAAGGTATCCGGGCCGAGGAAACCGCGCGTGGGATGATTCCAGCGCACCAGCGCTTCCAGGCCAACGATGCATGCGTGTTGATGGTCGATTTGCGGCTGGAAATACAGGCTCAGCTGGTTCGAACTGATGGCTTCGCGCAGCTCGCTCTTGAATGAAAGTTCGTTGCGGCTGTGCTCCTGGTCGGGCGTATACAGCGCGTAGCCCTTGCTTGAACGCTTCGCAATATACATCGCGATATCGGCCTGGCGGATGAGTTCGCTGGGGTCTTCAAGGTCCGTCTGGAATAAGGCCACGCCCAGGCTCGCATCGATGTCGATGCTCTGGTTCTTCCAGTGAAAGGGCTTGTCCAGAACCAGGCGGATGCCTTCGGCGATAGCCGGGATGCCCGCTGCATCGAGGTCCTGCAGCACCAGTACATATTCGTCCCCGCCCAGGCGTGCCACCATGTCTTCGGCCCTGACCGTGTTTTTCAGGCGATGTGCGACCTCGCGCAGCAACTCGTCGCCGACCTCGTGACCGAGGGTGTCGTTGACTTCCTTGAAGCGGTCCAGATCCATCAATGCCACGCCGAAAGTCGATTGGGTGCGCCTGGCGCGCGCGATTTCGTGTCCGAGCCGGTCGAGCAGCAGCGAGCGGTTGGCCAGGCCGGTCAGCTCGTCGAACAAAGCCTGGTCGGTAAGCAGTCTGGCCTGTCGCGCGACCTGCCGGCTGACGAACCAGGCGATGGTCGCGCCCGATAACAGGGCCGCCAGACCCAGTCCGACCATCAGGTTGCGCATGTTTGTGTACGAAACTTCGGCAGCATGCACCGCTGCAGCGGTCTGCCTGCGCTGCAGGTCGAGCAGGGCGCTGACTTGCCCGATGATGCGCTGCTGCTTGGGCATTGCCGTGTGGCGGATCATGTCGACCAGATGTGCGCGGTCGGTATCGAGAATGGCCATTTCCACCAGGGCTTGCACTTCGGGCTGGGATTGCCGGGTCAGTTCGCGGATCTGCACGAGGATGTCGCTTTCTGCCGGGCTCAGCGCCATGGCCTCGATGCGATGCCGCGCCTGCAGGTAAAGATTGCCCTGTTCGCTGAAGCGCTGCACTTCCGTATCGCGATCGAAGGGGTCGGGGTAGAGGGGCAGGGCGCGGATGGACAGCGCGCGTTCAAGCAGCGCGGTGTGCATTTCCGTGGCAAGCTCGATCTTGACGTTGTTGTTTTCAGTGATCTGTTTCAGGCGCTGGTTGGTTTCGCTTACATAGCGCAATCCGATCATGCTGAGTGCCAGCATCAGAACCAGCACGACCACAAAGCCCACGCCAATCTGTATACCCATGCCCCGGTGCGAGTTGTTTCGATTCATTTGTGCTGCAGGGTCCTGATGGCGTGGGCTGGGCTAAATAAGGAGGATTCAATCCTGTTGGCGGGTCCGGTCGACTTGAGCGGATTGCAGCTGGCTTGCAAGCCAAGGGCGAGAATCTACACTAAGTAGCATGTGTTTCAATGCCGGAAGGAGTCTCCCATGGATACACGTCATCGCACCCCGGCAGGCGGCCTTATGATGCAATGCGCCGACGAAGAGGCCTGCACGGTCTTCAGTTGCGAGGTCTGCCTCAAGGATGTCCCGGCAGACTCGGTCAAAGTGAGCGACGCGCAGGATTACGTTCACCATTTTTGCGGGCTGGATTGCCTCTCGGTCTGGCAAAGGCGAGCCGCGCTCGCCAACAAGCGGGTCTGACAGGCCGCGTCGTTCAGCTAAAATAGCGTCTTTGCCCATTTGCAAAGACGCTCATGTCTTCTTTTGTTTCGCTCCCCGGCAGTGCCGCGCTGTCCTTTTTCCGACTCGACAAAATCCGCCAGGAAGCGGCCCGTTCAGGGATCGTGCTGGGTGAACTGAGCGCGCGCTACTGGCATTTTCTGGAGATCGACGGGGAGCTGGACGCCGCCGCCATGCAGGTGCTCGGGCAGGCGCTCGACTACGGTACGCCGACCGATGCGCCGGCGGCGCATGCCGTGCAGTGCCTGGTGACGCCGCGTCCGGGCACGATCTCGCCGTGGTCGTCGAAGGCGACGGACATTCTCAGGAACAGCGGGCTGGCTGCGGTACAGCGGATTGAGCGCGGGGTGGCTTGGCGCGTGTGCGATGTGCAGGGTGCGACCTTGTCGGCGCAGGTGCTGACGGCCTTGCTGCCGCTGTTGCACGACCGCATGACGGAAACCGTGCTGGCCTCGCTCGAAGATGCAAAGGCTTTGTTCCAGCATGTGCCGCCGCGTGAACTGGCGACGGTGGATGTGCTGGCCGGCGGCCGTGCCGCGCTGGAAGGGGCCAACCGCGACCTTGGCCTGGCGCTGTCGGACGACGAGCTGGATTATCTGGTCGACAATTTCACCCGTATCGGACGCAACCCGACGGACGTCGAACTGATGATGTTCGCGCAGGCCAACTCCGAGCATTGCCGCCACAAGATTTTCAATGCCGCCTGGGTGATCGACGGTGAGGCGCAGGCCAAATCCCTGTTCGGCATGATCCGCGACACCCACGCAGCCCACCCGGCCGGCACGGTGGTGGCGTATTCGGACAACTCGTCTGTGATTGAAGGCGCGCAGATCGAGCGCTTCTATCCGCGCGCCGACGGCAGCTATGCCTACAGCAGCGAACTCACCCACGTGTTGATGAAGGTGGAGACGCACAACCACCCGACCGCTATTTCACCGTTTGCGGGCGCAGCCACCGGCAGCGGCGGCGAAATCCGCGACGAGGGTGCGACTGGCACCGGATCCAAGCCCAAGGCCGGCCTGTGCGGCTTCTCGGTGTCGAACCTGAATATTCCCGGCGCTACCCAGGCCTGGGAGGTCGACGCCTACGGCAAGCCCGAGCGCATCGTGTCGCCGCTCGCCATCATGCTCGAAGGCCCGATCGGCGCAGCGGCGTTCAACAACGAATTCGGCCGTCCCAATCTGGCCGGCTATTTCCGCACCTTCGAAGAAACCGTCGCCGGACAGCGGCGCGGCTACCACAAGCCCATCATGCTGGCGGGCGGCGTCGGCAGCATTCGCGACGATCATGTGAACAAGAAGCTGCTGCCGACCGGCACCCTGCTGATCCAGCTGGGCGGCCCCGGCATGCTGATCGGCCTGGGCGGCGGCGCGGCGTCCAGCATGGATACCGGCAGCAACGCGGCGAATCTGGATTTCGATTCGGTGCAGCGCGGCAACCCCGAAATGGAGCGGCGCGCGCAGGAAGTCATCGACCGTTGCTGGCAGCTCGGCGACAACAACCCCATCCTGTCGATCCACGACGTCGGTGCCGGCGGCCTGTCGAACGCGCTACCCGAACTGGTGCATGGCGGCGGCCGCGGCGGCCGCTTCGAGTTGCGTGCCGTGCCGTCGGAAGAGTCCGGCATGTCGCCGCGCGAAATCTGGTGCAACGAGGCGCAGGAACGTTATGTCCTGGCGATTCCGCCGGATCGAATCGGCGAATTCCGCGCCATCTGCGAGCGCGAGCGCTGCCCGTTTGCGGTGCTGGGCGAAGCGGTCGAAGACAACCACCTGCAAGTGACCGATGCGCATTTCCAGAATGCGCCGGTGGATATTTCGCTCGACGTGATTCTCGGCAAGCCACCGAAAATGACGCGCGAGGTGCTGCATCAGTCAGCCGTTCCTGCGCCGCTGGCGCTCGAAGGCATTGTGCTGAAAGAGGCGGCTTACCGGGTGCTGGCGCTGCCCGGCGTGGCGTCGAAGATGTTCCTGATCTCCATCGGCGACCGTACGGTCGGCGGCCTCACCGCGCGCGATCAGTGCGTGGGACCGTGGCAGGTGCCGGTTGCGGATTGCGCGATCACGCTGGCGGGTTACCAGACTACGCAGGGCGAAGTATTTTCCATCGGCGAGAAAGCGCCGCTGGCACTGATTCATGCCCCCGCCTCGGGGCGCATGGCGATCGTCGAGGCCATCACCAACCTGGCGGCGGCGCGGGTCGAGGGCTTGCACCAGGTCAAGCTGTCGGCCAACTGGATGGCGCCGGCCGGTCATCCGGGGGAAGACGCCGCCTTGTTCGATACCGTCGCGGCGGTATCGGCCTACTGCCAGGCGCTGGGCATTTCAATCCCGGTCGGCAAGGATTCAATGAGCATGAAAACGGTGTGGGAGGCCGACGGTGCGAAGCAAGCCGTGACCTCGCCGATTTCGCTGGTGATTTCGGCCTTCGCCAATACCCCCGATGCGACGCAGCACCTGACGCCGCAACTGCGTACCGATTGCGGCGACACCGACCTGATCCTGATCGACTTCGGCCTGGGTAAAAACCGCCTCGGTGCATCGAGCTTTGCCCAGGCCTACAAGCAGGTGGGCGACCGCTGCCCTGACGCGCCGCCGCCCCGGGCGCTGGCTGCGTTCTTCGACACGGTGCAGGCGCTCAACGCCAACGGCAAGCTGCTGGCCTACCACGACCGCAGCGACGGCGGCCTGTTCGTTGCGCTGGCCGAAATGGCGTTTGCCGGGCATTGCGGGGTGGATCTCGACGTCGACGAGTTGTGCCTGGAGCAGATCCGCCATGAGGTCGAAGACGAAGGCCTGCCGGAACCCGAATTGCTGACTGAAGGCGATGTCTCGCAGCGCATCTTCAACGTGCTGTTCAACGAGGAGGCGGGCGCGGTGTTGCAGGTGCGTCGCGCCGACACGCAGGCCGTGATGCAAGCCTTCATGGAAGTTGATTTGCGCGGCGAATTCCATGTCATCGGGCAACTGAATACAGATGACCGGGTGCGCATCCAGCGCGGCAGTCAGGCCTTCTTCGACGAGGCGCGCACCGATCTGCAGGCCGCCTGGGCGCGCACCAGCTACGAGATGGCGAAGCTGCGCGACAACCCGGCCTGCGCGGAGCAGGAGTTTGCAGCGCAGGCGGATGCGGCCGATCCGGGGCTGGGCTTCAAGCTTGGCTTCGATATCGAGGCCGATGTTGCCGCCCCCTTCATCGCCACCGGCAAGCGTCCGCGTATCGCGGTGCTGCGCGAACAGGGCGTCAACGGCCAGGTCGAGATGGCGGCCGCCTTCGATGCTGCTGGATTTGCTGCGGTCGACGTGCACATGAGCGACATCCTGTCCGGACGGGTGAGTCTGGGCGATTTCACCGGTTTGGCGGCCTGCGGCGGCTTCAGTTATGGCGATGTGCTGGGCGCCGGCGGCGGCTGGGCCAAGTCGATCCTGTTCAATTTGCGTGCACGCGACCAGTTCGCTGCATTCTTTCAGCGCACCGACAGCTTTGCCCTGGGGGTCTGCAACGGCTGCCAGATGATGAGTCAGCTGCATGAACTGATTCCCGGCGCCGAGGCGTGGCCGCGTTTCGAGCGCAACCTGTCGGAGCAGTTCGAGGCCCGTTTCGCCCAGGTCGAAGTACTGGATTCGCCATCACTGTTCTTTGCCGGCATGGCCGGTTCGACGATGCCGATCGCGGTGTCGCACGGCGAGGGCCGCGTGGTTTTCCGCGATTCCGCGCATGCCGCACAGGCGCTGGCCAGTGTGCGCTACGTCGATCATCACGGCGCCCCCACCGAAACCTATCCGCTCAATCCCAACGGTTCGGCCGGCGGCTTGACCGGCTTCACCACGCGCGATGGCCGCTTCAGCATCCTGATGCCGCACCCTGAACGCGTGTTCCGCGCCGCGCAGTTGTCGTGGAAGCCAATTGGCATGGCGCATGCTAGTCCATGGATGCGGATGTTCCGCAATGCCCGCCTCGCGGTTGGGTGATGCCTCTCGATATGAGAAAATCCGCCCTGCTCGACCATCCCGTCACGCTTAATTGAATCGATTCCCATGACTGCTCCCGAGAACCTACTGACGGATGATCACCTGCGCGCGCAGGTCAAACTGCTGGGCACCCTGCTCGGTCAGGTGTTGTTGCAATTTGCCGGTGAAGACGTCTTCAATGCAGTGGAAACCCTGCGGCGCGGCTTTGCCGAATTGCAGCAGCAGGAAAACCAGCAGCGCCGCACCGAGCTGATGGAGATGATCGATGCCATGCCGGCCGACAAGGTCGAACTGGTGGTGCGCGCGTTCTCCGGCTATTTCAAGCTGGTCAACGTGGCGGAAGAAAGCTTCGCCCACCGCAACCGTCGCCGCATGCTGTCGCATGGGATGTCGCTGTGGGATGGTTCGTTCGACCGCACCGTGGCCGATCTCAAGACCCAGGGCCTGTCGCCGGACACCCTGCAGGACATGATCAACCGCCTGCATTACGCGCCGGTGTTCACCGCACATCCGACCGAGGCGCGCCGTCGCGCCGTGATGGAAGGGATGCGCCGGATATTCCTGATTTGCGACCAGCTCTACAGTCCCATCCTCGGGGTGAACGACCAGCGCGAACTGGAAGCGCAACTGGTCGCCGAAATCCAGGTGATGTGGCGCACCGACGAACTGCGCAGCGCCAAACTCGAAGTGCGTGACGAGGTGCGCAATGGCCTGTATTACGTGCGCGAAAGCCTGTTTGAAGCGGTGCCCAAGGCCTACCATTTCTTTGAAAAAGCGCTGCGCAAGCATTACGGCGTCAATGCCGAAGGCATGGCGCCGATCAGCGTACCAAGCTTCATCCGCTTCGGTTCCTGGATCGGCGGCGACCGCGACGGCAACCCCTTCGTGACCGCCGACGTCACCGAATGGACCGTGCATACGCAGATGGAGGCCGCGCTCGACGAATACCGTAAACGCGTGCTGGAACTGCGGCAGACGCTCACCCACAGCAGCGGCTGGTGCACGCCTTCCGCGCCCTTCCTGGAGCGGCTGGCTGAGTATGAGGCCGAGTACGGCGAACAGGTGTTCCGCGGCACGGCGGTGCAGATCTACAGCCGCGAACCATACCGCCGCATGGCGGCGATGATGCTGGCGCGGCTGAATGCCAATCTGTCCTATGTCCACCAGTGTCTGGCCGATGTGCCGAGCTTCACCTCGCATCTGGCCTATGAAAACGCATCGGTATTTCTCGACGACCTGTACCTGTTGCGCGACTCGCTGGTCAGCCATGGCGACCGCATCGTCGCCCAGCAGGATCTGCAGGCGCTGATCCGGCTGGTGGAAAGCTTCGGCTTCCATCTGCTGCAACTCGATATCCGTCAGGAATCGACCGTGCATACGCGCACCGTCACGGGCGTGCTGCAGCAAATCGACCCCGATTTCGATTATCCGGCTGCGAACGAAAGCGAGCGCCTGCAGCGCCTGGCAGCGTGGATCGGCCATATCGACCCGATTGCCATTGACGATTCCGCACTGGACGACGAAGCGCGTGAAGCGGTCGCCGTGTTCCGCCGCATGGCCAAACTGCAGGCCGAGGTGGGCGATGAGGTCTTCGGCGCCTACGTGATTTCGATGACGCACAGCGCGTCGCACGTGATGGAGGTGATGCTGCTGGCGCGCCTGGTCGGTCTCGCCGGCCACAACGGCCGTGACTGGTTTTGCCGCATCCTGGTCGCACCGCTGTTCGAGACAGTGGAAGACCTGCAGCACAGCGAGGCGATCCTCGACCAGTTGCTGTCGAACAAGGCCTATCGCGCATTGCTGGCCGCGAACGGCAACCACCAGGAAGTCATGCTCGGTTATTCGGATTCATGCAAGGACGGCGGCACTCTGGCGTCGAACTGGAATCTCTATCAGGCGCAGCTGTCCATCATCGCCTTGACCCAGCGCTACGGCGTCGAGTGCCGCCTGTTCCATGGTCGCGGCGGCACGGTCGGGCGCGGCGGCGGTCCTACCCACGATGCCATCCTGTCGCAGCCGCCCGGCACCGTGAACGGCGAAATCAAGTTCACCGAGCAGGGCGAGATGCTGTATTACAAGTACAGCAATCCGGAAACCGCCAACTACGAAATCGGCATGGGCGTCACCGGCCTGATGAAAGCCAGCGCCACCGCGCTGGCGCAAAACGAGGTGCGCTACCCGCAGCAATATCTCGACTGGATGCGCGACATGGCGGCCGCAGGCGAAGTTGCGTACCGTGCGCTGATCGCCACGCCGGGCTTCATCGACTACTTCTACGAAAGCACCCCGGTCACCGAAATCGGCCTGCTCAATATCGGCAGCCGTCCCTCGCACCGCAAGAAGGCCGACCGCTCGCTCGGCTCGATCCGGGCGATTCCCTGGGTGTTCGGCTGGGCGCAGTCGCGCCATACCCTGCCGGCCTGGTTCGGCATCGGCAGCGCGCTGTCGGGCTTCATTGCCCGGCAGCCGGACGGCCTGGCGCAACTGCAGACGATGTACCGCGAGTGGCCTTTCTTCCGCGGTCTGCTGTCCAACGTGCAGATGGCACTCAGCAAGGCCGACATGGAAATCGCCGAGGAATATGCACGCCTGTGCGAACACCCCAACACCATGACGGTGTACCGTGTGATCGCGGACGAGTTCGGCAGCACCGTGGCAGGGGTCAAGCAGGTTGCGCAAATCGAGGCGCTGCTGGAAGAAAACCCTACACTGTCGCGTTCGATTTCGCGCCGCCGGCCCTACATCGATCCGATCAACCACATTCAGGTGCGCATGCTGAAGCGCTATCGCAGCGGTAGCGTGTGGGAGGCCGAGCAGGACACCTGGCTGACCCCGCTGAAGCGCACGATCAACGCCATCGCGGCGGGGATGCGCAACACCGGATGACGCCCGACACGCAAGCGAACGATCCCGCGTTGCCGCGGCGGCGTGGGCTGGTTGTTTCGATCACGCTCAATGCCGTGTTGTTCATGCTGGTATGCGGCTTGGCGCTGTATGGCTTCATGCTCAAGGTGGACCTCGACGACGGCAAGCGGCGTCTCGCCAAGGAAGTCGAAGTCCGTCAGCAGGCCGAACGCTATCTGATCGAGACGCGCAACCTGCTGACCAACAGCCTGCGCGAAATCGAGCAGCTGAAAGCGCAACTGGCCTGGAAGGAAAGTGATTATCAGGCGGTCGTTTCGGCCAAGCCGGCCTTGCCGGTGGTGGTCGATTTCCGGACCTCTTTTCTTGGGCAAGGCCTGGTGGCCGAAATCCGCAATACGAGCGACCGCCATCTGGCCCTGTCGCTGGTGGTGCGTAATCCCGCTTCGTCGACGGCCAAGCGCTTCACGCTTGAACTGAACCCGAAATCCAGCATCGATTTCGGTCATCTGGAAGGCTGGCAATTTGCATCGGGCGACGAAGTCGGGCTGTTCAACGACGCGTTCGGCGCGCTCAGGCTCACTGTGCCGTGAGGGGTTTTTCCGGCTTGCGAAGTCGCAGGCCGAGCAGGGCCGGCATCAGCAGCAACTCGAACACCTGACCCGCAAACAGGCCGACCGCACAGAGGATGCCGAAGTGCGCGGTAGGGCGGAAGTCGGACAGGCCCAGCAGGATGAACTGGGCAATCAGCACCATCGAAATCGCGATCACGGCGCGCCCCGAGCTTTCCATGCTGCGGATGATGGCGAACGCCGGGCTGATGCCGCGGCGCAGCCGGTGCTGGTAGCCGTGATAGAGATGGATGGTGTCGTCCACCGTGATGCCGAGGATGATGCTGGCGATCAGTACGGTGGCGACGTCGAGCGAAATGCCGACTGCGCCCATGACCACGAAAATGAAAAACAGCGGTGCCAGATTGGGCACCATGCAGATCAGTGCGCCGCGGAACGAGCGGAACAGCAGGGCGAGCAGCAGGAAGATCTGCAGGAAGGCGGCGCCGAAGCTTTTCACCTGACCGTCGACGATGCGGTCTTCCTGGTCCGAGAAAATGCGGCCGAATCCGGCCAGTTCGACCGACATGCCCTTGACCGGCTGCTCGGCGACATGGGCGCGGATCCGCTCGATCACCCGGCTGATTTCATTGGCGCCGTGCACGTTGAGGCTCAGGGTGATGCGGCCGCGCTGAAACTCGCGATTGACCAGCTCGTATAAATCCTTGCCGTCGTAAATCAGCATCAGCTGTTCTATCAGCTTGCGTTCGGCAGGCAGGGCGTCGGGGCCCACGTCGCCGCCGTTGAACGCGCGGTTCATTTCTTCCAACACGTCGACCATCGAGAAGCTGCGGTCGATCTCGGGTTGCTGTTCCAGCCAGGTTTGCAGCGCCTTGATCTGGGCCAGCGTGACGGGGTCTTTCAGGCTGTCACGGGCGCTGCCGGTCAGCACGACTTCCAGTCCGGTGACGCCGACGAGCGCGCTTTCGACGCGTTCGGTGCTGCGGCTGATGCTGTGCTCGGGCGCGAAAAATTCGAGCAGGTTGGATTCGACCTTGACCTGTAAAACCAGCGGAATCGCCGCAGCCAGCACCAGGGCCGTCGTGATCAGGACGGCTCTTGCATGGCGCAGGCTGAACACCGATACGGCGACTGCAATATGGCGTGCGTGGGCCATGCCGGAGTTGCGGCGCGGCCAGCGCGGGGTGTCCCATTTGAGCAGGATGGGCGGCACCAGCACGAACACCACTATGAATACGATGAGCGTGCCGATGGCGCCCGACAGGCCGAATGCCTGCACTGGTGGGATATCCACCAGCAGCAGGCTCAGCATGCCGGCGCCGGTGGTCAGCACGTTGAACAGGCCCGGCACCAGCGTTTCCTTCAGCGCGCGCTCGATGCGTTGCGGCCGTGCCAGCAGGGCGATGCGGGCACGCTGGATGGCGGCGTAGAAATGCAGCAGGGTGGCCGTGGTGTAGGCCGCCATCAGGGTGGGGATCATGGCGGTGATCGGCGTGTAGGGCTGCCCGGCCGCCACCAGCCCTGCTACGCTGGCGGCGACCACCGCGCCCATCGCGACGCCGCCGACCACCATGGGGCGTATCCGGCCGACCACCCACCACATCAGGGCCATGCCGATCACCACCGTGAGCGGGATGAAGATCGCGCTGTCGCGCCAGATCGAGCGCAGTTCCTCGACCGTCTGCGCGATGGTGCCGGCGGTCGCGGTGCGCGCCTGCTCGAGGTTCTCAGCGGCGATGGCCTTGTCGAGCTCGATCTGGATGTCGCGGCGGGTCAGGCTTTCCTTGAGAA
Organism: Thiobacillus sp.; assembly: GCA_020057245.1. Taxonomy (GTDB): domain Bacteria; phylum Pseudomonadota; class Gammaproteobacteria; order Burkholderiales; family Thiobacillaceae; genus Thiobacillus. The sequence goes on from JAGVGD010000012.1 coordinate 92,918, forward strand.
ACTTGGGGCGCACCACCAGCGCGACCGCACGGCCATCGCGCGAGGCGATCAAGCCCGGTGCAAAGGCGTCGCCCAGCACGCGCGCCTTCCATTGCGCAGGGGTGCGTGCTTCCAGATTGTCCGGGTCGATCAGCATGGAAACCGCGAAGCCGTCGTCGGTGGCATCGATGTGCTCGGCGGTGGTGAGCGTCAGCACCCGGTCCACCGCCGGGTGTTTTTCCATTCGTAGCGCGGTGCGGTGCAGCGCGGCGAGAAACGCGGGGGTGTAGAGCTGGTCGCCCTCGAACAGCGCGATCAACGCCTCATCGTTGGGGAATTCCTTGAACAGCGATTCGCGCAGCTGGATGATGGGGGCGTCGGGCGGCGAGTAAATGTCGCCCGCGTTGTTGAAGTGCAGTTTGAAAACCAGGGGCAGCGATCCCAGCAGGATGAACAGCAGGATGCCCAGCGCCAGCCAGGGCGGTAGCATGCGGCTGCCATTGAGCCAGGATTTCAGGAAGTTCACGTCGTCACGGAATTCAGAACTGGCCGCGGATGCCCAGCACGCCCATCGAGTGGTCTTCTTGGAAGCCGGCCAGGGTGCGGTCGTCGCCGTTGAAGTAGTGGTAACCCGCATACACCGCGAAGGGCTCCCAGGCGACGTAACTGATTTCGGGGTTGAGGTAGACGTTCTTCACGTTGAGGCCGCCGAAGAAGCGCAGGCCGGCGGTCCAGCGACCCTGACCGAAAGTCGTTTCGATTTCGCCGTTGGCACCGTAGTACTCGGACAGTTGCAGAATGCTTTTATCGGTTTGCAGGGCCTGGGCGACCAGCTGCAGATTGATGCGCGTGTCTGCGCCACCGGGGAAAAACTCGATGCCGCCTACCCAGTCGAGCGATGGCACGTAGGTGGTGGCAGCGGTGGGCAAGGTGACGGGAATGTTGTCGGTGTAGCCCAGCTCCATGCGCCAGGTGATGCCGTTGCTTTCCAACTCCATGTCGGCGCCGGCAAAATTGTTGAACGGATGGATGGCGGTGAGCGTGGGCGCCAAGGGGGTGCCGCCGATCAGGTAATACGGTTGCGACTGCCGGCTGCGGGCCAGCGTGACGCCGTAATCGACGGCGCCGCCGGTTTTGGTCAGGCGCACGCCGCCACCGCCGCTGCCGTGTTCGTCCTCGCTGATGACGGCGTTTTGCACCAGCGCGGCAACTGCCGGGCTGGGGGCAATGCCGACGATTTCGCCGGTGGTGAGATTGATCGGGCTCCAGACGCTGGAGGCGTCGGGCAGTTCGGCGGCGTTGAAGACCGGCAGCCACACGGCATCCAGTTTGAAGTCGCCCACGGTTTGTTCCCAGCGGGCCGCCAGTTCGGCGCGGCGGCGCTCGGGCAGCTCGTCCAGCGTAAAGCGCGTGAGGTCGGCACGGCTGACGCGGTCGGCCAGCGGAATCTCGTCGACGCGCCCCCAGATGATGGTTTGTGCGCCCAGGGTCAGCCGCGTGTCGCCGCTGCGGTAACGCACGTAGGTGTCGGTGAAGTCGGCCGACAGGTCGTTGAAATCGGCTACGCCGCCGTTCTGCATGGCGCCATCCACCCGCGCGCCTGCGCGCAGTTCCCATTCGCGATTCGGTTGCCACAGCACATAGGCCTTGGCACGTAGGGTGGAATAGGTGTCGGCCTCGGTGGCGTCGGGCAGGCCGCCGACTTCCAGCAGCAGGTCGTCGACCCCGTATTTGAGCGTCGGCTGCGCGCTGCGTGTCGTGGCTTTTTTGGTGGTGGGGGGCGGCAGATCGTCTGCGGCTTCAAGCGGTACGGCCGTTTGGGTGGTCGCTGCAGCGGGCGGCTTGCGGGTGGACGTGCGCGGAGGGGGCAGGTCGTCTGCGCTGCCCGCTTCGGCGGCGCGTGGCGGCGGCAGATCGTCGGCAGCCGAGGCGTGTGCGGGCAGCAGCGACGGCAGGGTGGCGAGGGAGAGCGTCAGATTCAGCAGCAGTTTTTTCATGGGCGGTATTCCGATTCCAGGTTTTCGTCGGCGAGGGCTTGCGAGGTGAAGAGTTTGGCGGGCAGTTTCTGGTCATACAGCGCAGAGTCGATCACCATGCGGGTTTCGTGGCCGCTGGCCAGATCGATCACGCGGCTGTCGGTGAGCGTCCAGTAGCCCTGATTGCGCTTCTTGCCGCGCAGCAGCCAGCGCTTGCTGGGGGCGTCGGGGTCTTTCTCGAAATAGTCGGTGCGCTGGACGATGGCGGTAGCGGGGTCGACCCAGAGAATGCGCTTGCGATAGACCGAGTTGTCGGGATCGACCGGCACGCTTTCCAGCACCTCGCACAGGATGCCGTTCTCGGTCTGCTTGCCGAGCAGGCGGTGGCGATCTTCGCTGGGCTTGCGTTCCTGCAGATCCTCGAAATACAGGTCGGAACCGACAAAGCGCCCGCCCTTGCGGTCGCTCGAAATGCGCCGCACCCGGTCCAGCGCAGGCAGATACAGCCACTGGTCGGTGCTGCCATCAGCCTGGTCTATGCTGAGCAGACCGGTGCCGGCAATGTCTTCCGGGTCGAGAAAGCGGATCAGGTTGGCGGTTTCGCCGTTCGCCTTGTCGAGCCGGTAAGTGACGAGTTCGCGGATACGCGGTGCGTGGCCCTTTTCGGTCAGCACCATGCGCCCCAGGGTCACCAGATCGCGGCCATTGGGCCGGTCGAAGACCTTTTGCGCGAGCGTCGACGCTTCGTCGGCATGCGCGGCCGACGCCGCCAGCAACAGGCCAAGGGCCAGCGTGCGGATCAGGCGAGGCAGGAAAAAGGGACGGGACATATATAAGGTATCCGGGGCGCGTGTGTGAGGAGACAACGGCTTTCCAGCACCGAACTTTACCGCAAAAGCGGGCGGGCACCTTGAGGCTGGCTTGCCCGGGTTTTGATTGAAACGATATAATAAAAAGATAAATATATCCTTATAAGGACGCCGCAATGACGACGACTCTGGAGTTGCTGCAGAAATACAGCGTAGCCGGCCCGCGCTACACCTCGTACCCCACTGCGCCGTATTTCCATACCGGTTTCGGCGAGGCGGACTGGCTCGAAGCGCTGGCTCAACCCGCGCCCGATCGCGGGCTCTCCCTGTACGCCCACATCCCATTTTGCGACTCACTTTGCTACTACTGTGGCTGCAACATGGTAGCGACCCACGATTACAGCAAAACCCAGCCTTATCTCGCCACGCTCGATCAGGAAATGGCGCGTACCGCGCAGCAGGTCGATACCCGTCGCCCGGTACGCCAGCTGCACTGGGGCGGCGGCACCCCGACCTATCTCAATCCCGACGACATTCGCCGCCTGATGGCGATGATGCGCACGCATTTCACCCTGGCCGACGATGCCGAAGTCAGCTGCGAAGTCGATCCGCGCGAACTGACGCGGGCGCATCTGGAGGCCCTGCGCGAATCCGGCTTCAACCGGCTGTCGTTCGGCGTGCAGGACATGGACCCGGCAGTGCAGCAGGCGGTCAACCGCATCCAGTCCGAGGCCCTGATCCAGCAGGTGCTCGACTGGTCGCGCGAACTGGGTTTTTCCAGCATCAACCTGGACCTGATCGTCGGCTTGCCGAAGCAGACCGTGGAGAGTTTCAGCCGTACCCTGGAACGCATTACCGAATGGGCGCCCGACCGCCTGGCGGTGTTTGGCTACGCCCATGTGCCGTGGCTGAAAAAACACCAGAACCTGATTATCCAGTCCGACCTGCCCGATCCGGCCACGCGCCTGGGCTTGCAGCAGGCGGTGAATGAAGCGCTGGGCGCCGCGGGTTACGTCAACATCGGCCTCGACCACTTTGCGCTGCCCGACGACGAACTGGTGCGCGCCCAGCAAAACAAGACCCTGTGGCGCAACTTTCAGGGCTACACCACCCGCAAGGACTGCGACATTCTCGCCTTTGGTGCGTCCAGCATCAGCCAGACGGCGGACGTCTACATGCAGAACGAGAAGAGCATCAAGCGCTATCAGGATCGCGTCGCCGCTACCGGCTTCGCCGTCGAGCGCGGCTTGAAACTCACCCGCGACGACCAGATCCAGCGCGAAGCGATCACCCGCGTCATGTGCGACCTGGGGCTCGATTTCGCCTCCTTCGGCAGCGAATGGGGCATCGCCTTTACCGACTACTTCGCCGACGCCCTGAGCGATCTGCGCCCGCTGGCCGACGACGGTCTGGTGGAACTCACCCCCGGCAAAATCAGCGTCACCCCCACTGGCCGCCTGTTTCTGCGCAACATCGGCATGTGCTTCGACCGCTATCTGAAACAGGCCGCCAGCGATCAGCCGCGATACTCGCGCACCGCGTGATCGGGCAGCCGCCTGGATGAGTCCGGCAGCGTGCATCCTGCGAAGCAGGCGCACTGCAAGACGCGTAGAGCCGGAAAGGCCGCTTCCCGAAATGGAAGCGGCCTTTTTTATTGCCACGCGAGCGTGGGCGGCTCACAGGCATTGCAACATCGCTGCGATTGACGAATCCGGCTAGGCTCGATTAGAGTCCGGCCACTATCACGGCACGCGCAACGTACGCTCGCCGATCATGCGGAAGAATCCAAAGCAAACATTGCTGCCTGGGGAGGCCGTATGAACCACTTTTTTTTTGCCATCAGTTTTGTGCGTGTTGTTGCCGATTGATGGGCTTGCAACCACAACAGACTCCCCTGCGGGTGCAGTCGTCAGTCTCCGAGAATGCGATAACGAAAGACCTGACCCCCGCTTTACGCTGGTGGTCCTGTGAATGGAGTAGCTCCACCTTCGCCAGGAATTGGGTATCGTTTTTGATTGAGGTTTTAACCCATGGTGTCTGTCGTAATTTTCATTGCAGTATCGGTGATGCTTGGTGCGTATAGTTTTTTTGTACACACAGAGTTTTTGTTTAAGCTAAGGTTGATTGATCCGAAAACAGCCGAACACTTAAACTTCGAATTTGTTGATGGATGGAGCAAGCATAATCAAGCAGTATCAAGTTTTTTCTTCCATAGGGATTTCAAAAAATTTGGGAATAGTGAATTGAATTTACTTGGTAATAAATTGCTTGGACTATGGATTTCAAGTGCTTCTTTTGCTTTTGCTGGTGTAACGATTGCTGCGGTATGGGGATAGGCAGAACAAAAGCTGGGGTCATAAGAGCCTAAAGAGCCGGGGTCAGGTCAAGAGCCGGGGTCAGGTCTTTCATTATCACATCCCTAACACCATACTCTGCCCATGGCGCGCCCTTTAAGACTTGAACTGGCCGGTGGTCTTTACCACATCACCTCGCGCGGCGACGGTCGGGAAGACATTTACCGAACCGATGCGGAC